>NZ_JBXYZY010000027.1:0-417386 GCF_057642795.1 Paracidovorax sp. | reverse complement strand
GCTGCGGCCTTGGGAGCAGCAGCGGCCTTCTTGGTCGTTGCAGCAGCCTTCGGGGCAGCAGCGACAGCCTTCTTGGTGGTGGCTGCGGCCTTGGGAGCAGCAGCGGCCTTCTTGGTCGTTGCAGCAGCCTTCGGGGCAGCAGCGACAGCCTTCTTGGTGGTGGCTGCGGCCTTGGGAGCGGCAGCGGCCTTCTTGGCGGTGGTTGCCGTGGTCTTCTTCTCGGCCGTCACCTTCTTGGTGGTGGACGCCTTGGTGGTAGCGGCCTTCTGGGTGGCCGGTTTTTTCGCAGTTGCCATCATTTTCTCCTTGGGTCAATTGACGAAGAGCACCTCATGCCTGCATTGGGCACTCGGCGATCCATGCGCTCGGGCCTGAGTCCCATGCGCACGAACGCGGGAACGCCCCAGGCGCCGCGCTCCTGCGGGGAGCACTGACGTGGGGCGTGGAAGAAGTTGCATGGCCTGGAATACCGGGATGGTGATCAGTCCCAGGACAGCGCGCCGCCGGACTGGTACTCGATGACGCGCGTTTCGAAGAAGTTGCGTTCCTTCTTCAGGTCGATCATCTCGCTCATCCAGGGGAATGGGTTCTCTTCGTTCGGGAACAGCGCTTCCAGGCCGATCTGCGTGGCGCGGCGGTTGGCGATGTAGCGCAGGTAGCCCTTGAACATCGATGCGTTCATACCCAGCACGCCGCGGGGCATGGTGTCTTCTGCGTACTGGTATTCCAGTTCGACGGCCTTCATGAACAGGGCCTTGATCTCGTCCTTGAACTCCGCCGTCCAGAGATGCGGGTTTTCGAGCTTCAGCTGGTTGATCAGGTCGATGCCGAAATTGCAGTGCATCGATTCGTCGCGCAGGATGTACTGGTACTGCTCGGCCGCGCCGGTCATCTTGTTCTGGCGGCCCAGCGCGAGGATCTGCGTGAAGCCGACGTAGAAGAACAGGCCTTCCATCAGGCAGGCGAAGACGATCAGCGACTTCAGCAGGGTCTGGTCGGTCTCGGGTGTGCCGGTCTTGAACTCGGGGTCCATGATCGCCTCGATGAAGGGGATCAGGAACTGGTCCTTCTGGCGGATGGACTCGACCTCGTTGTAGGCGTTGAAGATCTCGCTCTCATCCAGGCCCAGCGATTCGACGATGTACTGGTAGGCGTGGGTGTGGATCGCTTCCTCGAAGGCCTGGCGCAGCAGGAACTGGCGGCATTCGGGGGCGGTGATGTGGCGGTACGTGCCCAGCACGATGTTGTTGGCGGCCAGCGAGTCGGCTGTCACGAAGAAGCCGAGGTTGCGCTTGACGATGCGGCGCTCGTCTTCGGTCAGACCGTTCGGATCTTTCCACAGCGCGATGTCGCGGGTCATGTTGACCTCTTGCGGCATCCAGTGGTTGGCGCAAGTGGCCAGGTACTTTTCCCAGGCCCACTTGTACTTGAACGGAACCAGCTGGTTCACGTCGGTTTGGCCATTGATGATGCGCTTGTCCGATGCCTTGACTCGGCGGTGCTCGGCGGCTGCGGAGGCTTCGGCCGACAGGCTCGGCTGCGTTGCGGCAGCACCCTGGAAGGCTGCCGGCGAAGGCGCTGCGGGGCGGTAGCCGGGCAGGCCACCGTCCGTTGGTTTTTGCGATGAGGGCTTGACTTCTTCGTCCCAGGACAGCATAGATTTTCCAGTGCTCTGATTATGGAAGCAGCGCTGCAAAATGAAAAGCGCTGCACGGGGTGCTGCCGTGATTTGTTGCTCTACGACACACGCGTTGCAGCACCGGTTTTTCCGGCGCCGCAACGCGTGATGGCGATCACTGGCAGGCTTCGCAGGTGGGGTCGTCGATGGCGCAGAACTTGACGTCGGTGGCCGGCAGCGCAGAGGCCTGGGCCTGCGCTGCGGCGGCCGCGGCTTCGAGCGCGCTCGGGGCTGCTGCAGCCGGGGCCGAGCCTTCGCTGCCGGAGGCCACCGAGTTCAGCTGGCGCGTGTTCACCGTGCTCATCTCGACGTGCGTCGCGCTCTGCGTGCGCAGGTAGTACGTGGTCTTGAGGCCGCGCACCCAGGCGAGCTTGTAGGTTTCGTCGAGCTTCTTGCCCGAGGCGCCGGCCATGTAGATGTTCAGGCTCTGGGCCTGATCGATCCACTTCTGGCGGCGCGATGCGGCTTCCACCAGCCAGGTGGGCGCCACTTCGAAGGCGGTGGAGTAGAGCGCCTTCACTTCCTGCGGCACGCGGTCGATGGAGTGCAGCGAGCCCTTGAAGTGCTTGAGGTCCATGACCATCACGTCGTCCCACAGGCCCAGACGCTTGAGGTCGCGCACCAGGTAGCCGTTGATGACAGTGAACTCGCCCGACAGGTTGGACTTGACGGACAGGTTGCCGAACGAGGGCTCGATGGAGGCATCGACGCCGACGATGTTGGAGATCGTGGCGGTGGGAGCGATGGCCACGCAGTTGGAGTTGCGCATGCCGTCCTGGGCGATCTTTTTCCGCAGGGCGTCCCAGTCGAGCGTGGACGAGCGGTCCACTTCCACGTAGCCGCCGCGGGCTTCTTCCAGCAGCTTCAGGCTGTCGATCGGCAGGATGCCGCGATCCCACAGCGAGCCGGTGTAGCTTTCGTAGCGGCCACGTTCCTTGGCCAGCTCGGTGGATGCCCAATAAGCGTAGTAGCAGATGGCTTCCATCGAGCGGTCGGCAAATTCGACGGCGGCTTCGGAGGCATAGGGCACCCGCAGCTCATACAGGCTGTCCTGGAAGGCCATCAGGCCCAAGCCCACCGGACGGTGGCGCATGTTGGACGTGCGGGCTTTCTCGACGGCGTAGTAGTTGATGTCGATCACGTTGTCGAGCATGCGCATGGCCGTGGAGATGGTCTTGCGCAGCTTGGCGTGGTCGAGTTCCTTGCCGTTCGCGCCGTCCTTCAGATGG
Source organism: Paracidovorax sp. (assembly GCF_057642795.1). Classification (NCBI taxonomy): domain Bacteria; kingdom Pseudomonadati; phylum Pseudomonadota; class Betaproteobacteria; order Burkholderiales; family Comamonadaceae; genus Paracidovorax; species Paracidovorax sp. Next base: position 414,479 of record NZ_JBXYZY010000027.1, on the reverse strand, counting down.
CGCATCAGGTTGACCGAGCCGAGGTTGCAGACGGCGGTTTCGGTGTCGCTGGTGTTGAGCGTGATCTCGGTGCAGAGGTTGGACGAATGCACCACGCCGGCGTGCTGCTGGGGCGAGCGCACGTTGCAGGCGTCCTTGAAGGTGATCCAGGGATGGCCGGTCTCGAACAGCATCGTGAGGATCTTGCGCCACAGGTCGGTCGCCTGGATGGTGCGCGAGGGCTTGATCTCGCCTCGCGCTGCCTTCTCTTCGTAGGCGACATAGGCCTTCTCGAAGGCAGAGCCGAACAGGTCGTGCAGGTCGGGCACGGAGGAGGGCGAGAACAGCGTCCAGGTGCCCTTTTCCATCACGCGCCGCATGAACAGGTCGGGGATCCAGTTGGCCGTGTTCATGTCGTGCGTGCGGCGGCGGTCGTCGCCGGTGTTCTTGCGCAGCTCCAGAAACTCTTCGATGTCCAGATGCCAGGTTTCCAGGTAGGTGCAGACCGCTCCCTTGCGCTTGCCGCCCTGGTTCACGGCCACGGCCGTGTCGTTCACGACCTTGAGGAACGGCACGACGCCCTGCGATTCGCCGTTCGTGCCCTTGATGTGCGAGCCCAGTGCGCGCACGCGCGTCCAGTCGTTGCCCAGGCCGCCAGCGAACTTGGAGAGCAGGGCGTTTTCCTTGATGGATTCGTAGATGCCGTCGAGGTCGTCGGGCACCGTGGTCAGGTAGCAGGACGAGAGCTGTGAACGCAGCGTGCCGCTGTTGAAGAGTGTGGGCGTGCTCGACATGAAGTCGAACGAGGACAGCACTTCATAGAACTCGATGGCGCGAGCTTCGCGGTCGGCTTCGTTGAGCGACAGGCCCATGGCTACGCGCATGAAGAACGCCTGCGGCAGTTCGATGCGCGTCTTGCGCACGTGCAGGAAGTAGCGGTCGTACAGGGTCTGCAGGCCGAGGTAGTCGAACTGCTGGTCGCGCTGCGCGTTCAGCGCCTTGCCCAGGCGGTCCAGATCGAACTCGAGCAGGCGCGGGTCCAGCAGCTCGTTGTCCACACCCTTCTGGATGAATTCGGGGAAGTAGGAGGCATAGGCCGCACTCATTTCAGCGGGCACCACGTCGCGGCCCAGCACTTCGCGCACGATGGTGTGCAGCAGCAGGCGGGCGGTGGCGTAGGTGTAGTCGGGGTCCTTCTCGATCAGCGTACGGGCTGCGAGGATGGAAGCCTTGTAGACCTCGTCCATGGGCACGCCGTCGTACAAGTTGCGCATGGTTTCCGACACGATGGGCGCGGCGTGGATGTCGGCGCCAAGGCCCGAGCAGGCCGATTCGATCAGCTGGTGCAGGCGCAGGATGTCCAGGTCCACGCGTTGGCCGTTGTCGATCACGCGCAGCGCCGGCATGGCGGGGGCCAGCTTCTCTTGCTGGTGAACGCGCTCTTGCGCACGGCGCTCGCGGTAGAGCACATAGGCGCGGGCGACTTCGTGGTGGCCGCCGCGCATCAGGCCGAGCTCGACCTGGTCTTGCACGTCTTCGATGTGGAAGGTGCCGCCCTGGGGCCGCGAGCGGATCAGGCCGCGCACCACCGCCTGGGTCAGAGCGTCCACCGTTTCGCGCACGCTGGCCGAAGCAGCGCCTTGCGTGCCGTGTACGGCCAGGAAGGCCTTCATCAGGGCCACGGCGATCTTCTGCGGCTCGAACGGCACGACGGCGCCGTTGCGGCGGATGGTCTGGTAGTGGGACAGCGTGTTCAGGCTCGGCATGCCGCTGGAGGCGTCGGCTTCGGACGAGGCTTGCGTCCGGTTGACGTCAAGGGATGGGGTATTGAGCGCAGCTTGCATCGGGTCCTCTCAGGAGCTGTACGGGGAAGGGGCGACGCGGGCGTGGATTGCCGCATCGCACAAGAAAAAGGCAGGGGCAGCGGGTGCCGTGCCACACTATATCTGGGGTCTTGGGAGGGCGCAAGACACTACCTATGGTGTCTCGTGCCTGTAACGCGCCGTTCGCCGGAACCGGGAAACATGCCTGTTCCGGGGCCGCAAAGGCGGGGCGAACCGGCTGCGGGGGCGCTATTCTCGCAGCACTTCGGCGCTTTCTGGGCGAATAAGGTTTTTTTGTCGCGTCCGGCGTGAGCAGAAGCGCGCAGGCCCACTCAGGCGGGCGGGAATCTGTCCTTTGGCCAGCCCAGTTGCAAAGCTAAAAGTCTCCAGTCGAACCCGGGTCCCGGGTCCCCTTTGCGCCCTGGAGCGATGTGTTCGTGCCCGGCGACATGCGCGATGGGGAAGCGGTCGGCCAGGGCAGCGCACAGTTGCGTCAGGCGGTCGTATTGCGCAGCTTCGAACTGCAGGCCTTCCAGCCCCTCCAGCTCGATGCCGATGGAGTCGTCGTTGCAGTGGGTGCGGCCACGGTAGGCCGAGGGGCCGGCATGCCAGGCGCGTTGCGTGCAGTCCACGAATTGCCAGAGCGTGCCGTTGCGCTGGATCAGGAAATGGGCCGACACCTCCAGGCCCCGGATGCCCTGGTAATAAGGGTGTGCATCCCAGTCCAGGGTGTTGGTGAACAGCTGGTGAATGGCACGGCCGCCGTATTCGCCGGGTGGCAGGCTGATGGAGTGCACGACGATGAGGTCCAGCACGGCGCCTGCGGGCCGGGGGCCGAAATTGGGCGAGGGCTCGCGCCGGGCGGGCTGGTACCAGCCACCATCCCACAAGGCTGGAACGTTGCGGTGCTGGACGATGGAAGGGGGGCGGGTCTCAGGCGGCATCGTCAGCGCTTTCTCCGGTCGAGGGCATGGCAATGTTCAGCCGCTCGATGCGGTAGCGGATCTGCCGCAGGCTGATGCCCAGCCTGGCCGCGGTCGCTGTGCGATTGAAGCCCGTCTCTCGCAGCGCGCGGACCAGGATGTCTCTTTCTTGCTGATCCAACCAGCCCTGCAGGTCGGAGGGCAGAGCGGGGGCTGTGGCGGTGCCTGCCCAGGCCGTGGGTGCGGTGTCGGCATCCGGCGACACATTAGGGGGCATGGGGTTGTCCGCAGTGCCGGGCGATAAAGGGTTCTCCACTTGCAGTTCATCGCCTTCGCTCAGGGCTACGGCGCGATGCAGCAGGTTCTCCAGCTCGCGCACGTTGCCGCTCAACGGCGCGCGGGCGATGCGCTCCAGCGCGGAGTCGGTCAGCCGGGGCACGGATGTGCCGGATTCATGGGCAATGCGTTTGAGCAGGGCTGTGCACAGGGCGGGCAGGTCTTCGCGGCGCTCGCGCAGCGGCGGGATGAGGAATTCGATCACGTTCAGGCGGTAGTAGAGGTCCTGCCGGAAATGCCCGGCCTGCACGTCGGCCGCCAGATCGCGGTGGGTGGCACTGAGGATGCGCACGTCCACTGTTTCCTCCTGTGTGGACCCCAGGGGGCGCACCGATCGCTCCTGGATGGCGCGAAGCAGCTTGGATTGCATCGCCAGCGGCAAGTCTCCGATCTCGTCCAGAAAGAGAGTGCCTCCGCGCGCGGCCTGAAAGTAGCCGTTGCGGTCCTGCGTGGCACCGGTGTAGGAGCCCTTGCGGGCGCCAAAGAACTCGGCTTCGAGCAGGTTTTCCGGGATGGCGCTGCAGTTCACCGCGACCCACGGGCCGTTGCTGCGCTGGCTGCTGGCATGCAGGGCGCGCGCGACCAGTTCCTTGCCGGTGCCGGATTCGCCGCGGATCAGCACTGGCGCCATGCTGCGGGCGACTTTCGCGATGCGCTGCTTGACGCTGCGCATGGCGGCAGATTCGCCGACCAGCTGCTGCAGTGCTGCAGCCTCGGTGGGCCCATCGCCCGATCCGGCGCACGTGCCTCGAGGTGCGGGTGCCCCGCAGCGGCCGAACTGCGGGGCGGCCGGCGCGGCGTCCTGCACTGCGGAGGCCACCACAGAACGGAACTGGCGCAGGTCCACCGGCTTGGTGAGGTAGTCGAAGGCGCCGCAGCGCAGAGCCTCGACGGCGTTCTCGGCGGAGCCGTAGGCCGTCATGACAACGCAGCGTTCGCGGCGGTTCTGGCTGCGCAGATCCTGCAGAAGTTCCAGGCCGAAGCCGTCCGGCAGCCGCATGTCGGTGATCACGACGTCGAAGCGCCGGTCGTTAAGCTGCGCGCGCGCCTCCGCCACCGTGGAAGCGGTCTCCACCCGGTAGCCCTCGCGCAGCAGGGTGAGTTCATACAGCGTTCGCAGGTCGGGCTCGTCGTCGATGACGAGGATGGAGGCAGCAGCAGTCATGGGGCGCACGGGGGGTCAGACCATGATTGTGTCAAATAGGGTGGAGGCGCCGGCGGGCGGCTGCACGGCCCTGCGGAACGTGACCACGAAGGCATTGCCACCCACCTGTCCCCGTTCTCGTACTTCACGTGTCACGCGCTGGTAACTGATGGAAGCGCCATGACGCTGGCATAGCTCGCGGCAGATGTAGAGGCCCAGGCCGCTGGAGCGGCTCTCGGACGAGAAGAAGGGTTCGAACAGGTGCCGCTCCACTGATTTGTCCAGTGGGGCGCCGTCGCTCCAGACCTGTAGGCTCGCAGGGCCTGGTTCGGTGGCATGGGTGCTGAGCTGCAGCGAGTCGGGCTGCGTGCCCATGTAGCGAACGGCGTTGTCCAGCAGGTTGACCAGTACCCTGCGAAGGTGTTCCGCATCGAATTCGACCTGCGCGCCCTGGGCATCCAGGCGAATCTGCGGCGTTTTGCGGCCGGGGGTCTGGGACCGCCAGTCGGCCGATATCTGCGCTACAGCATCGTCCAGCACCAGCAGAGCGGCGGGGGCGTGGCTGATCTGGTGCTGCACACGCGCAATATCCAGCACCTCTTCCGCGATGCGCGCAAGCCGATCGGCGTTCTGCTGCACCATGCGCGCCAGCCGTAGCTGGGCGGGGTCGGTCAGATCCTCCTCCAGCAGTGCATTGGCCTGCACGATCGCCGCCAGCGGGTTGCGGATCTCATGCGCCACGGCAGCCGACATGCGACCCATGGAGGCAAGCTTTTCTGTACGCAGGCGCGCCTGCATTTCCCGCAGGTCGTGCAGGAACATCACGCAGAGCGGCTCGCTGCCGTAGCCGTTGCCTGGCGCGTCTGCGCGCTGCGGGCCGGAGGTGAGCCACGTGCGCACCCGCAGTCCGACCGGGCGTGCTCCGTCCTGGAGGATGTCCAGGTCGGCGGACTGGGGCTGCTCCTGCTGAAACGTTCGCTGTGCCATCTGGGCCAGGGCTGCCCAGTCGGCCGAGCCCGACAGCAGAAAGGGGGCCGCCGCCGCAGACTGCCGGCCTAGCAGCTGCGCGGCCGCCGGATTGGCCATCCGCACCACGTCGCTCCGGTCGAGGACCAGCACGCCGTCGGCCAGGTTCTGGATGATGCGGGCGCTGACGGCTTCCTGTGCCCGTGCCTCCATCTGGCTCAGTTGGGCGGCTTGCTGCACGCTCGTGAGGCGGGTGGCGAGCTGGTGCACCAGATAGGCCGCGATGAAGTAGCCCGTGCCCGTGAGCGCTGCCTGCAGGTAGCGCTGGGTGAGGTCGGCTCCCGCCCGGTCTCCAACCCACCACACCCAGGTCAGGGAGAGCAGGGTGGCGCAGGCCGTCGTGCCCAGCGCCAGGGTGAGCGTCCCCAGGATGCTGGCCATGAGAATGGGCAGACCGAAGAGCGGTGCGAAGTTCATCGGCCCCACATGCAGGGCCTGCAGCGCCGCGACCATCATCAGGTCCACGCCGATGGAGGGCAGCCAGTGCGCGCCCGCGTGTGCCGGTGGCGGTGCCTGCCGGGCCCCAATGCGCAGTGCGATCGTCGCGCAGAGGTAGGCGAGGCAGAGCAGCAGCGGCCCGGGCTCATGCCGCTGGTTCAGCATCATGCCCAGGCCCTGCAGGAACAGGATAGACAGCGCAACCATGATGCGGCCGGTGAGGAAACCGTGCCAGAGGCGAAGGAAGGGTCCTTCCGTCGGGCGTGGGTGCAATGGCGTCGGCATGTGGCGGACCGCGCTGCGGGGCTTCAGGCTGGGCCGCGTTGCGCGTGGGATGCAGAGCAGTAGCTGTTCCCGTCGCGCTGCACTGCTTCGGACTGCGGTATGTGCATCCCGCAGTGCGAGCAGGGCACCATCTGCACCAGAGGCAGAGCAGTGGGCGTCGGCTTGTGCGGCGTCGGCGGGGCTGCCGTCCTGCGCTGGTGAGTGCGCCAGACGCCCCAGGCCACCATCAGGATCACGCTCAGCAGCAGGTATTTCATGCGGCCCGCCCCAGGATCACTTCAACCACGAAGCGCGAACCCGCATAGGCCAGCAGCAGCAGCGCAGCACCTGCATACAGCACGCGCACCGCGCTGCGCCCGCGCCAGCCGAAGCGCGCGCGGCCCAGGAGCAGCACGGCGAAGGTCAGCCACGACAGCAGCGAGAAGACGGTCTTGTGGTCCCAGATCCAGGCGCGGCCGTAGAGGACTTCGCCGAACAGCCAGCCTGCAACCAGCGTGGCTGATAGCAGCACGAAGCCGGCTTTCACGAATCGGAAGGTGAGCCGCTCCAGCGCCAGCAGGGGGATGCCGCTGTGCGGGTCGGCCGCCAGCCGGATATGGCGCTCTGCCCGGGTCATCAACCACGCGTGCACGACCGACGCGGCGAAGAGACCATACGAAGCGATGCCGAGTGCAAGATGCAGGGGCAGCCAGGGCGATGCCGTCACGTGCAAGGGCTGCCCGGGGAACACCATGCCTAGGATGACGGTGGCCGCACCCAGACTGGCGAGAGTCCAGCGGGCCTGCATCTGCGGAAAGAGCTGCCTTTCGACCACATAGGCGGTAAGCACCAGCCAGGCCGTCATCGACAGAGCGGGGCCGAAGCCGAAGTGCGGCGCCTGGCCCACGAAGCCCCAGGCCAGCACTGCGCCGTGCAGCGCCCATGCCAGCAGGAGCGTCCAGCGTCCGCGGTCGGCACCGAGCCGCTTGCCCGCGGCGGCCGGCACTGCATAGGCCGCTGCTGCAGCCAGAGCCAGCAGCCAACCGGGGAGAGACGTGCTGGGTAAAATCATGGGTTCGCAGTTTAGCCTTTCGCTCGCCTCCGGCAGGCAAGGCGGCCGACCGCACAAGCCGGTGGGCGCACATTTCCCAAAGACTTCTATGGCCTCCGCTCTTACCGAAAAACTCACGCGACTCGTCAAGGAGATGCGGGGTCAGGCCCGCATCACCGAATCCAACGTCCAGGACATGCTGCGCGAGGTGCGCATGGCCCTGCTTGAAGCCGACGTGGCGCTGCCCGTAGTGCGCGACTTTATCGCCCGCGTGAAGGAAAAGGCGCTGGGCCAGGAGGTGCTGGGCTCGCTCAAGCCGGGCCAGACCCTCGTGTCCATCGTCAACCGTGAGCTGGCGGCCACCATGGGCGAGGGCGTCGCTGACATCAACCTGGCCGCCCAGCCGCCGGCCGTCATCCTGATGGCGGGTCTGCAGGGCGCTGGCAAGACCACCACCACGGCCAAGCTCGCCAAGCACCTGATCGAAAAGCGCAAGAAAAAGGTGCTCACCGTCTCTGGCGACGTGTACCGCCCGGCCGCCATCGAGCAGCTCAAGACCGTGACCCGCCAGGCGGGTGCCGAGTGGTTCCCCAGCACGCCCGACCAGAAGCCGCTCGACATCGCCCATGCGGCGCTGGACTATGCCAGGAAGCACTTCTTCGACGTGCTGCTGGTCGACACGGCCGGCCGCCTGGCGATCGACGAAGTGCTGATGCGCGAGATCCAGGACCTGCACGCTGCGCTCAAGCCCGTGGAAACGCTGTTCGTGGTCGATGCCATGCAGGGTCAGGACGCGGTCAACACCGCCAAGGCCTTCAAGGAGGCGCTGCCGCTCACGGGCATCGTGCTGACCAAGCTCGACGGCGATTCGCGCGGCGGTGCGGCGCTATCGGTGCGTCAGGTGACCGGTGCCCCCATCAAGTTCGCGGGTGTGTCCGAGAAGATCGACGGTCTTGAAGTGTTCGATGCCGAACGCCATGCCGGCCGCATCCTGGGCATGGGCGACATCGTTGCCTTGGTCGAGCAGGTCAGCGCCGGCGTGGACATGGAGGCCGCGCAGAAGCTGGCCGCCAAGGTCAAGAGCGGTGACGGGTTCGACTTGAACGACTTTCTTTCTCAGCTGCAGCAGATGAAGCAGATGGGCGGCCTCTCCAGCCTCATGGACAAGCTGCCCGCCCAGCTCACGGCCAAGGCCGGCCAGGTCGATATGGACAAGGCCGAGAAGGACATCCGCCGCAAGGAAGGCATCATCCAGAGCATGACCCCGCTGGAGCGCCGCAAGCCCGAACTCATCAAGGCCACGCGCAAGAAGCGCATCGCCATGGGCGCCGGTGTTCACGTGCAGGAAGTGAACCGCTTGCTCAACGAGTTCGAGCAGATGCAGGGCATGATGAAGAAGATGAAGGGCGGCGGCCTGATGAAGATGATGAAGAAGATGGGCGGGCTCAAGGGCGGCCTGCCCGGCATGGGCGGCATGCCGCGCTTCTGACGGCCATTCACCCGCGCAGGGCGGCCCGCATCGGTTGCGCGCCGCCCATGAAAAAACGCCCCGCGATGCGGGGCGTTTTCGTTGGTGGGTGCTTCCCAGGACTCTGGCGCTCAGGCGGCGTTGAGGACCGGACGGGCCAGCCGTGTGGCATGCAGCCAGGCGCGACGCAGGACCGGAGGCGACCACGATTCCTCGGGGATCAGCAGCAGGCGCTGGGCCCGGGCCGCTTCGCCCATGCGGATGTGGCTGGTCAGCACCGTGAGCGGGATCGAGAGCGCCAGCGGCAGGCCCACGGGCAGCAGCCAGATCAGCGCGCTGCCATCGACCCATGCCACGGCGGCTGCGAGGGCGGCGACCACCAGGCTCATGGGTGCCAGCTTGCGTGCGGCTTCGGTCCAGGGCACGGCAGCGGCTTCGCGGGGAGGCGACTTCCAGTCCAGCTTCAGGCCCGTCAGCGCCACGACCACGAACAGCGAGTGGGCCAGCATGCGGATGGGGGCTTGCAGGATGGCCAGCGTGCTTTCCAACGCGGCGCTCTTGAAGAGGCTCAGCGTGCCGCCGTATTGCTGTTGCTCGCCGCGCATCAGGATCGCGGTCACGCCCAGCACGCGGGGCAGGAACAGCATGCACAGCGTCCAGGCCCACAGGCCCATCAGCTCGCCGGGCAGGATGTTCCAGTCGGCGACCATGCGGGCACCGGACAGCCAGAGCGCCGTGCCCAGGGTGATGAAGGCCAGCCACAGCGGGGCGGACAGGTAGGCCATCGCGCCGGTCACGAACATCGTGCGGTGGACGGTGTGGATGCCGGGCTCGGCCATCAGGCGTGCGTTCTGCAGGTTGCCCTGGCACCAGCGGCGGTCGCGTTGCAGCTCGGCCAGCAGGTCGGGCGGCTGTTGCTCGTAGCTGCCGACCAGGTCGGCCACCAGCCAGACGTGGTAGCCGGCGCGGCGCATCAGCGCGGCTTCGACGAAGTCGTGCGACATGATGCCGCCGGCCAGGCCGCCCGTGCCCTTGATGGGGGCCAGGGCGCAGTGCTTCATGAAGGGCTCGACGCGGATGATGGCGTTATGGCCCCAGTAGTGCGATTCGCCCAGCTGCCAGTACTGCATGCCCAGCGTGAACAGCCGGCCCGCCACGCGCGAGGCGAACTGCTGGGCGCGAGCGTGCAGGGTGACGTGGCCGATGGCCTGCGTGGCGGTCTGGATGATGCCGGCCTGCGGGTTGGCTTCCATCAGCTTGGCCATGGAGACGATGCAGTCGCCGCTCATCACGCTGTCGGCGTCGAGCACGACCATGTACTTGTAGTCCTTGCCCCAGCGGCGGCAGAAGTCGGCCACGTTGCCGGCCTTGCGGTGTGTGCGGCGGGTGCGCAGGCGGTAATAGACCTCGACCTGCGGCTGCTTGGGGCTGGTGGCCAGTGCCGCGCGCAGCTCTTCCCAGGCGGCGCGCTCGGCGGCGGCGATGGCGGGGTCGTAGCTGTCGGACAGCACGAACACGTCGAAGGTCTTGCCATGGCCCGTGGCGGCGACCGACTCACAGGTGGCACGCAGGCCTGCGAAGACGGTGGCGACGTCTTCGTTGCAGATCGGCATGATGATCGCGGTGCGCGCGTCTTCGGCCAGCGTGTGGCTGTCCACGCTGCGTGCCGACAGCGAATGGCGGTCGCCCTTGAGCATGACCCAGAAGCCCATCAGGCCGGTCAGGAAGCCCGTGACCACCCAGGCGGACAACAGAGCGAACAGGGTGAGTTGCCCGTATTCAAGCCAGGCGCTTTCATATTCAGGCTGCACGCCGGCGAACAGCGTGGTGGCCAGGGCGCTGCTGATGAGGGCCAGCACCAGGAACACCGCACGGCGCTGGCTGGCTGCGGCCTGCCAGGGCTGCTGGGGTTCTTCAGTGCCGCGCGATTGGGTGCGCCCGGTCAGACGCATCAGCGCCGCGGTGCCGATGCTGTTCCAGAAACCGCGCCATGGGCGGGCGGGCATGGAGCCGCGATGCACCGGAGGGGCCGTCAGCGAATTGGGATGGCGTTCTTCCCGCAGCGTGCTGCGCCGGGTTTCGACGGGTGCCGCATAGGAGACGCCCACGGGGGCGACGCTGGCCGGAGCATGCGGAGCGACGTCCAGCATTCCAGTCTTGGAAGAGGTGTGTGTTTCCATGGGGTGCTCGAGGCTTGGGGACTGTTCGTTGATGGACACGCCAACGCCACCACTCGCCACCCGCGAGGAGTGTTGTTGTGCATGCGAAGGGGAGTTGTGCGCTGAGTTCATGCGAGACATAGGGCAAACCCCGTGCCAGGCCTGAAAAGCGATTCAAAATCAACGACTTAAGACGGTTTATGGCTGTAGGCGTATGTGCGCTGTGCGAAAACACCCTGGAAAACCCTGGTTCTGTCGCAAAACAGCGACCTTATTGGCCGCTGCTAGGGGTTTTTCTTTTCAAATCAATGGCTTACTCGTGTCGCTCATTGGCGACATCGTCCGCTGCGCCCTCATCGGCCTTGAACTGCCCTGGGGTCAGCGCGTGCTTTTGCAGCAGCCTGTAGAACTCCGTGCGGTTGCGCTGGGCCAGTCGGGCGGCATCTGCCACGTTGCCGTCCGTCATCTTCAGCAGGTCCACCAGATACTCGCGCTCGAAGCGCTGCCGCGCTTCGCTCAGGCTGAGCACCTGCACGGCCGGCGTGCGCAGCGCGCGCTGCACCAGGCCCAGAGGCACCAGCGGTGTGGTGGACAGGGCGCAGACTTGTTCCACCACGTTGTAGAGCTGGCGCACGTTCCCGGGCCAGGAGGCCGACGTCAGGGCCTTGAGTGCCTCGGGCGAAAAGCCCGACAGACGCTTGCCGTACTTGCGGGCGAGCAGATCGAGGAAGTGGTTGGCCAGCAGGGGGATGTCTTCGCGCCGTTCCCCGAGGGTGGGCAGGGACAGCGTCACCACATTCAGCCGATAGTAGAGGTCCTCGCGGAACTGGCTGGCAGCCATGGCCGCTTCCAGGTCGCGGTGGGTGGCGGAGATGATGCGCACGTTCACCGGCAGCGACTGGCTGGAGCCCACCGGGCGGACGGCGCGCTCCTGCAGCACGCGCAGGAGCTTGACCTGCAGCGCGGGTGGCATGTCGCCGATTTCGTCCAGCAGCAGGGTCCCGCCGTCGGCAGCCTGGAAGAGCCCCTTGTGGTTGCTCACGGCATCGGTGAACGCGCCCTTCATGTGGCCAAAGAGTTCGGATTCGAGCAGTGCCTCGGGAATGGCGCCGCAATTCACCGCCACGAAAGGCCGTGCTGCCCGGGGGCTGGCTCTGTGAATGGCGCGGGCCAGCATTTCCTTGCCCGAGCCGCTGTCGCCCAGAAGCAGCACGCTGGCGTCCGATTGCGCAACCATGTGGGCTTCGGCCAGGACTTCGGCCATGCGGTTGGAGCGGCTGACGATCTCCGCGCGCCAGGTCTCGTTGGCGTGGCTCTGCGTGGTGGTCGGCGCGCTCAGTGCCAGCGCCTGATGGATCTTCTCGATCAGCTCCTTGCCGTCGTAGGGTTTGGTGAGATAGGTGAAGACGCCGCGGGCCGTGGCTTCCACCGCATCGGGAATGGTGCCATGCGCGGTGAGCAGGATCACGGGCAGCGACGGGTGGCGCGCACGCACCTCGTCGAACAGCGCGAGCCCGTCGCGCCCCGGCAGTTGCACGTCGCTCAGGACCAACTGCGGGCGCTGTACTTCAAGCTGTGCGAGGGCGGCTTCGGCCGAGCCGACGGCCGACACCTCGAAGCCCGCGGCCTGCAGGCGCAGGGACAGCAGGCGTAGCATGTCTGCGTCGTCATCCACCACCAGGATGCGGGGTTTGACCGGGGCGGTGGCTTTGTTGACGGCCATGGCGATGTCTTTCGTCGTCGTTCAGGGCGCAGGATGCGCCCGGCTACCGGAACTGGCCGGGCCGCCCGGTCGCGCATTCAGGCTGCGCTCGATGGCGCGCATGGCTTCCAGCCGCTCGTTGAGCTGCTCGTTGCGGCGCTGGGCGTCGCGCAGCTGTTGGGCTTGCCGGTCGAGTTGGTCTTCGAGCCGGCGCATGTGCAGGAAACGGGTCTCCAGCATGCGGGCGAACGACTGCAGCGTGGAGGAATTGCCGGGCTGGGCCAGCGCGCGCTGTGCAAGCCCCAGCGCTCGGGCCGTGTCCACCGGTTGCCGGGTCTGGCCAAGCGCCAGGGCCAGTTCGAGCTGGCGTTGTACGGACTCATCCTGGAGCGGCGTCAGGTGGGCGATTTCGGCGGACAACTCGCTCGAGTTGAGCCAGACCACCCGGTCGGAGTAGGCAAGCAGCTGCGTCACGGGGCCTGCGCGGCGCGGCTCTGCGGGCGTGATGGCGGGCTGCGTGCTGGCTGCATCCCCTGGCAGGGGCTCTGCCGCAGCCGGCTGCGGTGGGGGCGCGGCGACCGGCCCGGCTGCTGGTGTCGGCGTTTCGGGGGGGGCCCCAGTCGCTGGCGGTTCGGCGGGATTTGCGCAGCCGCCCAGCAGCAGGGCGGCGGCCGTCAGCGCGGCTGAGAGGGAAAGCTGCAGCGACGGGGTCGTTCGGGCTGGGGCGTAACCGCAGGTGCGGGTGATGGCAAGGCTAAGAGGCATGGGGCAATTCAATGCGGAAGGGGGTGCGGGGGCCGTCTTCCACCAGCTCCACCCGCCCGCCATGGGCGGTGATGTATTCGTGGACGATCGACAGGCCGATGCCGGTGCCGCGAGCGGCGTCCTGCGGCTGGCGTACGCCCCGGTAGAAGGGCTCGAAGATGCGCGAGCGGTCATTCTCGTCCACGCCTGGACCCTGATCGACGAAGTCCACCCGGATGGCGCCCGGCAGTTGTGACAAAACGATGCGGATGGTGCCGCCTTGGGGTGAGAAACGGATGGCGTTGGAGAGCAGATTGCCCACGGCCGACGCGATCTTGTCGGCATCCAGCGGCAGGATCACAGGCCGGCCTTCCACGGCCACGTCGAGCTTGCGCGCCTGCCACTGCAGCCGCTGCGCCTCTACCTGGGCTTCCAGCAGCGCCAGCAGGTCGGTCGGCGTGCGGCGCAGCTGCCGGGCCTCGAAGGCCGCAGCATTGAAGCGCAGCAGCGCCTCGATCTCGCCCTGCAGCACCATCGTGTTCTGGTGCAGGATGGACACCACCTCGCTCTGGCCGGGGGTGAGTTCGCCCGTGATGCCGTCCTGCAGCAGGGCCACCCCCTCGCGCATGGAGGCCAGCGGCGTCTTGAGCTCGTGGGAGACGTGGCGCAGAAAGCGTGCCTTGTCGGCATCCAGCTCCAGCAGGCGCACGCGCAGCCATTCGAGCTGCTGGCCCACGCGGCGGATGTCCACCGGGCCGGCGATATCCACCGGCCGAGCCAGTTCGTTCTCGCCGAGTCGGCGAATGGCGTTTTCCAGTCGCTTGAAGGGCCGCGCCAGCCAGATGCCGAGCGCCAGCGCCAGCACCAGCGCCAGCACGATGACGCCCACCACCTGGTGGGTCACCTCGCGCCGGCTGGCTTCGATCTTTTCCTGCAGCGCGTCGCTGCGGCGGGTGTTGAGGTCCTGCACCTGCTGCGAAATGATGGCGTTGAGTGCATCGATTTCCAGGAAAGTCGCTGCGGCCACCCGCTCGTTCTCCAGCGACTGCGCAGCGGGCGCATCGAGCAGCCGGGACACCTCTTCCAGATGCGCCAGCCATTTTGCTGCCAGCTCCGGAGGCAGGCCGTTGAGCTCCAGGCGCTGCATGGTGTCTCGGGCATCGTGGGCACCCTCCTCGAAACGACGGCGCAGCTGCGCATCGGCCAGCACGAGGGATTGCCGGGCTGAGCGCTCCAGCGTCTGGCTGCGGGCATTCAGCGCCTGTGCTGCCGCGCTGAGCTGGATCGCTTCGGAAGCGCCCTGGCGGCTCTGCACCATCAGCTGCTCCAGCGTGAAGATGGCGCGCAGCGAGCTGGCACCCAGCAGGCCACCGATCAGCAGAAAGGCCAGCAGCAGCAGCTGCTGGAACGACAGGCCGCTCAGCGAGGCGACCTTGCTATGCCGTGCGGACACGCTCATCGCGGTGCGGCGCCGCTCAGGCCGGCAGGGCGGAGTCGGCCGTCACGACTTCGCCGCGCAGCGTGTAGGCCTTGGCTTCGGTGATGGTGACGTCCACCATCTGTCCGATGAGCCGCGGCTGGCCCGCGAAGTTGACCACGCGGTTGCATTCGGTGCGGCCCATGAGTTCGTTGCCGTCGCGCTTGGAGGCTCCTTCCACCAGGATGCGCTGCACCGTACCCACGCGGCTTTCGCTGATCGACTTGATGTTGGCGTTGATCACGGCCTGCAGTTCCTGCAGGCGGCGCAGCTTGACCTCGTGCGGCGTGTCGTCGTGCAGGCTGGCGGCGGGCGTGCCGGGGCGCGGGCTGAAGATGAAGCTGAAGCTGTTGTCGAAGTGGATGTCGTCGATGAGCCTCATCATCTTGCCGAAGTCTTCCTCGGTCTCGCCCGGGAAGCCCACGATGAAATCGCTGCTCATCGCCAGGTCGGGCCGGATGGCGCGCAGCTTGCGGATGGTGCTCTTGTATTCCATGGCCGTGTAGCCGCGCTTCATCGCCATCAGGATGCGGTCGGAGCCGTGCTGCACGGGCAGGTGCAGGTGGCTGACCAGCTTGGGGATGCGCGCATAGGCGTCGATCAGGCGCGGCGTGAATTCGTTGGGGTGGCTGGTGGTGTAGCGGATGCGCTCGATGCCGGGAATGTCGGCCACGTATTCCAGCAGCAGGGCGAAGTCCGCCACCTCGGCCGTGCCGCCCATCTTGCCCAGGTAGGCGTTCACGTTCTGGCCCAGCAGCGTGACTTCCTTCACGCCCTGGTCGGCGAGGCCGGCCACTTCCACCAGCACGTCGTCGAAGGGGCGGCTGACTTCTTCGCCCCGGGTGTAGGGCACCACGCAGTAGCTGCAGTATTTGCTGCAACCTTCCATGATCGAGACAAAGGCGCTTGCGCCCTCGACGCGCGCGGGCGGCAGGTGGTCGAACTTCTCGATCTCGGGAAAGCTGATGTCCACCTGCTGGCGCGCCAGGGCCTCGCGCTGCGCCAGCAACTCGGGCAGGCGGTGCAGGGTTTGCGGGCCGAAGACCACATCAACGTAGGGCGCGCGCTTGATGATCTCGTCGCCCTCCTGGCTGGCCACGCAGCCGCCCACTCCGATTTTCACGCCGCGCGCCTTCAGATGCTTGATGCGGCCCAGGTCGCTGAACACCTTCTCCTGTGCCTTCTCGCGCACGGAGCAGGTGTTGAAGAGGATCAGGTCGGCTTCCTCCACGTTCTGCGTGGGCTCGTAGCCCTGGGCGGCGTGGAGCACGTCCACCATCTTGTCCGAGTCGTACTCGTTCATCTGGCAGCCGAAAGTTTTGACGAAGACTTTTTTGGACATCTGTAAATCCGATGGGATGCGCCGCGCCGAGAGATGCGCTGGCGATGGGGAAGGGAGCGGCAAGAAGGGTGCGGAAGCCGGTGGGGGCCTGCCTCCGCGCGCTTCAGCGCAATGCGGGGGCGTTGCGGTCCGGCTCGGGGCCGAAGCGAAAATTGCGTTCGACCGTGTCCGCGTTGCCCCTGAGCGGCGTGGCGGCTTCGCCCTCGCTCAGGATCCAGGCCGTCAGCAGCATGCCAGTGCTGGCCTCGATCAGGTAGTTGACCCGCATGCGCTGGCCGATCACCGTGTGCAGAAAGATGAGGCTGTTCTGCGGGCTGAAGAGGCGCATGCCCGGCGCCATGCGGAGGGGCTTGCCGTCCAGCTCCGCCTCGGCCGTGCTGGTGACCATCAGCGTGCCGCGCTGGGTGGCATCGGGAAAGTTGCGCGCAACGCCCGAGGCGGGCGGAATGTAGGGCTGCAGCGGCTGCGCGGCGGCAGCCAGGGGCGCAGCAGCGCAGCAGCAAGCCAGGCCGGCCAGCAGGAACAGGCGGGCGCGGCGCGCGGAGCGGATCGGCAGACAGCGGTTCATGGTGTACATCCAGGGGCTGAAGGCGTGATTCTAGGAAGGCGGCAGGCCCATGCGGCGGCGTGAGGCAAAGGCGCCGCCCAAAGAAAAAACCCACAGTGCAGGCACTGTGGGTTTCTTGTTTGGTGGTGGTAGGTGGACTTGAACCACCGACATCAGCATTATGAATGCTGCGCTCTAACCAACTGAGCTATACCACCGAAGCCTCAAATTATAGGGCAATTTTAGCGGTGTGTGAAGTTCGCCGCGCGTTTGTTGATGAAGGCGTCCATGCCTTCCTTCTGATCCTGGGTGGCGAACAGGGCGTGGAACAGCCGGCGCTCGAACATCACGCCGTCGGAGAGCGACCCTTCGAAGGCCCGGTTGACCGATTCCTTGGCCGCCATGACCGCGATCTGCGAGAAGCCGGCGATGACCAGGGCAGCGCCCAGGGCTTCGCTTTCCAGCTTGTCGTAGGGAACCACGCGGCTGACGAGGCCCGCGCGTTCGGCTTCGGCGGCGTCCATCATGCGGCCGGTAAGAGCCATGTCCATGGCCTTGGACTTGCCCACGGCGCGCGGCAGGCGCTGCGTGCCGCCAGCGCCCGGGATGACGCCCAGCTTGATCTCGGGCTGGCCGAACTTGGCGTTGTCGGCGGCGATGATGAAGTCGCACATCATCGCCAGCTCGCAGCCGCCGCCCAGCGCGAAGCCGCTCACGGCAGCGATCACGGGCTTACGCACCGCGCGGATGCGTTCCCAGTTGCGGGTGATGTAGTCGCCCTTGTACACGTCGGTGAAGCTGTAGCTCGCCATCGCGCCGATGTCCGCGCCAGCGGCAAAGGCCTTTTCGCTGCCCGTGATGATGATGCACCCGATGCGCTCGTCCGCATCGAAGGCGGCGAGCGCATCGCCCAGCTCGTTCATCAGCTGGTCGTTCAGTGCATTGAGCTGCTTGGGCCGGTTCAGCGTGATGATGCCGACCTTGTCCGCCTCGGTGCGGACTGCGATGACTTCGTAGGCCAAGGGGTGTCTCCGTCTGTCGTGTGGTGGTCCGCAGACTATACCGAAGGCCCCTTCCGGCCGGCAGTCACTGGGGCGCCAGCCAGCGGGCGGCGGCGGCGGTGTCGGTGACGGCCAGGCGCACCGTATCGGCCGCCCGCCCCGGCTGTGGCTGCAGGTCCAGCGTCAGGCGCAGTAGGCGCCGGTCGCGCGCCACGAGGGCTGTGACCTGGGTGGCTGAGCCGGCGTAGAGCGGCAGGTCTTCGAGCTTCGTCAGGCGCCAAGCGCCTCCCTCGGGCGTTTCCACCCCCAGCCACTCGTCGCCCGCCATGAAGCCTGCCTTTTCGGCCAGCCCGCCGCGCAGCACGACCTTGGCCTGCAGGCCGCCCGATTCGCTCACCCGCAGGCCCAGGCGCTGCGCCCATTGCGGGGCGTCTTCGTGCAGCTGGACGCCGTGGGCGGCCAGCAGCTCGGCCAGCGGCAGGTCCTGCGTGCCATGCGCCCAGGCCGCGATTTCTGGGGACCAGTCCCGGCCCGAGAGCGACTTGAGCACCTGCAGCAGGTCGGTCTCCTTCATGGGGCCGCCGGCGCAGCGCTGCCAGAGGCCGCGCATGACCGCATCCAGTGTGGTGCGTCCTTCGCGCCGCAGCGCCAGGTCCAGGCACAGGGCCACCAGCGAGCCCTTGGTGTAGTAGCTGACCGTGGCGTTGGGCGTGTTCTCGTCCTGGCGGTAGTACTTGATCCAGGCGTCGAAGCTCGCTTCGGCCACCGACTGCACGTGCCGGCCGGGCGTCTGCAGCACCTGGTTGGTGGCCTTGGTCAGCAGGCGCAGGTAGGCGGCATCGTCCAGCAGGCCGCAGCGGCGCAGCAGCAGGTCGTCGTAGTAGCTGGTGAAGCCCTCGAAGAACCAGAGCAGTTCGGTGTAGTTCTCCTGGCCGTAGTCGTAGCGCGCGAACTCCGAAGGGCGCAGGCGCTTGACGTTCCAGGTGTGGAAATACTCGTGGCTGATGAGGCCCAGCAGCGTGGCGTAGCCCTCGGGCGTGCGGGCCTCGCCCTGGCGGGGCAGGTCGCGCCGGCCGCAGATGAGGGCGGTGGAGTTGCGGTGCTCCAGCCCGCCGTAGCCGTCGTCCACCACGTTCAGCATGAAGACGTAGCTGCTGTGCGGCGGCTTGGGCGAGGGGCCGTGCCAGAAGCGGATCAGCTCTTCGCAGATGCGGCGTGTGTCGGCCACCAGCCGGTCGCCGTCGAAGGAGGGGGCGGCACCAGCCACCACCAGCCGGTGCGGCACGCCGCAGGCGGTGAAGCGGGCGCTCCAGAACGCTCCCATCTCCACAGGGCAGTCCACCAGTTCGTCGTAGTCTGCGGCCCGGTAGGTGCCGAAGCCCTGGCGCGTGACCTTGGCGGGCGCAAGGCCCGTGGCGACCGACCAGCCGTTCAACGCCGGCGTGCGGACGATTTCCAGCGTGTGGGCTGAGGATTCCTGTCCGTGCACGCGCAAGCAGAGGCTCGTGCCGTTGAAGAAGCCGCGCGAGGCGTCCAGCCAAGCGGTGCGCACCGAGGTGTCATAGGCCACCACCTGATAGGTCAGCACCAGCGGCGAGCCCTTCTTGCACTGGGCCTGCCAGCGGTGCTTGTCCAGTTGCTTGAGAGCGGCCGGCTGTCCGTTCTGCGTGGCCTGGAGCGACTGCAGATTCTTGGAGAACTCGCGCACCAGATAGCTGCCGGGAATCCAGACCGGCAGAGACAGCTCCTGCCGCGCTGCGGGCGCCGCCACGGTGAGCGTCACCGCATACAGGTGGGCGTGCAGATCGGCGGCTTCGACGCGGTAGTGGACCGGGGCGGCGGGAGACTGGGAGCGGTGTGCTGCGGGCATGGACGGAATGGCGGAGGCGCCAGAAAATGAAAGAAGGGCGCTGCCAGATTAGCTGCAGCGCCCCGCGAAACGGCGTGCGACCTCGGTCGCAGGCGGTCGTCAGTTGCTGGTGGCGGCGATCTCGGCGAAGCGCTTTTCGATCGCGGCGGCGCCGATGGCGCCCGGCACGCGCGTGCCGTCCGAGAACAGCACGGTGGGCGTGCCGGTGATCTTGTGCTTCTTGCCGAAGGCCAGGTTGCGCTGCACGGCGCCGGTATCGCAGGTGGCGGCCTCGGGCACCTTGTCGCGCACCATCAGGTCCTGCCAGGCGGCGGCGCGGTCCTTGGCGCACCAGAGGTTGCGCGACTTCTCGGCCGAATCGGGGCTCAGGATGGGGTAGAGGAACAGATAGACCGTGACGTTGTCCACGTTCTGCAGGTCCTTCTCGAACCGCTTGCAGTAGCCGCAGTTGGGGTCCTCGAAAACCGCCAGCTTGCGTTTGCCGTTGCCGCGCACGATGGTGAACGCGTCCTTCAGCGGCAGGGCGGAGAAGTCGATCGCCGTCAGCTTGTTGATGCGGTCTTCGGTCAGGTTGCGACGCGCCTGCGTGTCGATCAGCTCGCCCTGGATGATGTAGTTGCCCTTGGCGTCGGTGTAGAACACGTCGGTGCCCACGCGCACTTCGTAAAGGCCCTTCATGGGCGTGGCTACCACTTCATCGATCTTGCCGAACTGCGGAATGCGCTGGCCCAGGGCCTTGCGGATCTCGGCTTCCTGCGCATGGGCGCCGAAGCTCAGGGCCAGGGTGGCAGCGGCCAGCAGGGCGGGGAGGAGTGGTTTCGCTTTCAATGTCGTGTCCTTCGTCGTCGTTCGTTCACTGAATGGAGAGGTGTTTCGGTGATTTGGCGCGCCGGATCAGCGCAGGCCCATGGCCCGGGTGGCGACCCAGTCCTTGAGCGGGCCGCTGAGCTGGAAGCCCTGCATGCCCCAGTTGCGCACGGCCTGCACGGGCGCTTCGGTGCGTGCGAACAGCTGCTGCAGCCCGTCCATCGTCAGGCCCAGCGGCAGCAGGCCCGCCTTGCGCTCGCGCTCGTAGCGCCTCAGTAGCCGCATGTCGCCGATGCTGCGCCAGTAGTCGCGTTCGCGCAGCAGCCTGGCCAGCGCATCGGCATCGGCCAGGCCCAGGTTCAGCCCCTGTCCGGCCAGCGGATGCACCGTGTGCGCCGCATCGCCGGCCAGCACCCAGGTGCGCTGCGCGCCCTTGGCCGGCTGCACCGGCATGGCGCCGCACCAGCGGCGCGCGCGTGCCTGCTGCAGCGGCCAGCAGGCACGGCCGCCGACCTGCTGCAGCGTGCCCAGGGCGTTCTGGCTAGCGTCCTGCAGGCGATGGGCGAACGTTTCGGCATCCAGGGCCATGCGCTCGGCGGCCTGTTCCTGGGGGACTGACCACACCACGGCGACGGAGTTCCCCTCGGCGCCGTCCAGCGGCAGGAAGGCGAGGATGCCGTCGGGCAGGAACCATTGGCGCGCGACCTGCCCGTGGGGGCGTTCGCAGTGCAGGCGGGTGGCGATGGCGTGCTGCGCGTAGGGCGTGACGTCGAATTCCACGCCCAGCTCCTGGCGGGTGCTGCTGGCGCGGCCTTCGCAGATGACGGTGAGCGGGGCGGGCACCGGGGCGGGCACCAGCTCCACCTGGGGCTGGAAGCGCACGGCCTCGGCCAGGCGCGCTTCGAGCGCGGGAACGTCCACGATCCAGGCCAGGGCATCCGCGCTCTGGCGGGCCGCGTCGAAGGTGACCCGGCCGCTCTGGTCGCCATGCACTTCCATCTGCCGCACGGCGGTGGCGTGGGCGGCGTCGGGCCAGCTGCGCACGGATTCGAGCAGGCTGCGGGAGGCCGCGTTCAGCGCATAGGCGCGGATGTCGGCAGCAGCGGGTGCCGCGTCGGTGGCGGGGCTGCCCACCAGGGCTACCCGCAGCCGTTCGCGGGCCAAGAGCAGTGCGAGCGTGCGGCCGACTACACCGGCCCCACGGATACAGACATCGAAAGTTTGCGCCATGCCGGATTGTAGGAGCCGGCGTTCCCCGGCAGGCGCGACGCGGCGATGTCCCTGGCCGAGGGGCAAAATCCCGCTCCTGCCTTTCTCGGCCGCTTCGCTGCCCCATCCGTGCCTTCCAGGACCGCCCCGTGACCTTTCGCCCCGATCTCGACCTCTGCGGCAGCATCGCCCGCCTGTTCGTCCACCCGGTCAAGTCCTGCGCGGGCGTGGAGGTGCGCGAAGCCCTGCTGACCCCGGCCGGACTGGCGCTGGACCGCGCCTTCATGGTGGTGGACGGCCAGGGCGCCTTCCTCACCCAGCGCGGGCATGCCCGCATGGCGCTGGTACGGCCCGAGATCCAGGCCCCTGAACGCATGGTGCTGCAGGCCCCGGGCATGCCGGCGCTGCACGTTTCCCTGCAGGCGATGGACGGCCCGCCAGCCCGCGTGAGCGTGTGGGACGACGTGGTGCCGGCCCGGGACATGGGCGAGCTCGCCGCGCAATGGTTCAGCGACTTCCTGGGGCTGGCCTGCCGCCTGGTGCGGTTCGACCCCGCCCACCGGCGCCTCTCCAGCCTGCAGTGGACCGGCGGCGTCGAGGCGCCGAACCAGTTTTCCGACGGCTTCCCGCTGCTGGTCGTGAGCCAGGCTTCGGTCGATGGCCTGAACGAGCGGCTGCTGGCGGCGGGCCAGCCTGCCGTGGGCGTGGAACGCTTTCGCCCCAACATCGTGATCGACGGCGTCGAGGCGCACGACGAAGACCGCATCGATGCGCTTTACGTCGGCACGCCCGAGGGCGAAGTCCGGCTGCAGCTGGTCAAGCCCTGCGTGCGCTGCCCCATTCCCGACATCGACCCCGCCACGGCCGAAAGCACGCCCGCCGTGGGCGATGCGCTGCGCCGCTACCGGCAGGACAGGCGCCTGGATGGCGCCATCAGTTTCGCCATGAATGCCATCGTGGGCCAAGGCGCCGGCAAGCTGCTGCGCGTGGGCCAGCCCGTCGCCGCCGACCTGCGCTTCGACTGACAGGGGTGCTATGACGGGCTCCGAGGGGGTGCCTTCGAGGCTTTGCGTGCCGCGCCCTTAAAATCGGCGGTTTGTCTTCCCGAACCCTGAAAGCCCTGCCATGAGCCTGAAATGCGGCATCGTGGGCCTGCCCAACGTGGGCAAGTCCACTCTCTTCAACGCCCTCACCAAGGCCGGCATCGCCGCCGAGAACTATCCGTTCTGCACCATCGAGCCCAATACCGGCGTGGTGGAAGTGCCCGACCCCCGCCTGCAGCAGCTGTCCCAGATCATCACGCCCGAGCGCGTGGTGCCGGCCATCGTCGAATTCGTGGACATCGCCGGCCTGGTGGCGGGTGCCAGCAAGGGCGAAGGCCTGGGCAACCAGTTCCTGGCCCACATCCGCGAGACCGACGCCATCGTCAACGTCGTGCGCTGCTTCGAAGACCCGAACGTGATCCACGTGGCCGGCCGCGTGGACCCGATCGCCGACATCGAAGTCATCCAGACCGAGCTGTGCCTGGCCGACCTCGCCACCGTCGAGAAGGCCCTGAACCGCTACAGCAAGGCCGCCAAGTCGGGCAACGACAAGGAAGCCGCCAAGCTGGTCTCGCTGCTCACGCCGATCCAGGCCGCGCTGGACCAGGGCAAGCCCGCTCGGACGGTGCCCGTCAGCAAGGAGGATGCGCCCCTGCTCAAGCCTTTCTGCCTGATCACGGCCAAGCCCGCCATGTTCGTGGGCAACGTTGCCGAGGACGGCTTCGAGAACAACCCTCTGCTCGACAAGCTCAAGGCCTACGCCGAAGCCCAGGGCGCCCCCGTGGTGGCCATCTGCGCCAAGATCGAGGCCGAGATGGCCGAGATGGAAGACGAGGACCGCGACATGTTCCTGCAGGAACTGGGCCTCGAAGAGCCCGGCCTGAACCGTCTGATCCGCGCCGGCTTCAAGCTGCTGGGCCTGCAGACCTACTTCACCGCCGGCGTGAAGGAAGTGCGCGCCTGGACCATCAAGGTGGGCGACACCGCGCCCCAGGCTGCCGGCGTGATCCACGGCGACTTCGAGCGCGGCTTCATCCGTGCACAGACGATCGCCTTCGACGATTTCATCGCTTTCAAGGGCGAGCAGGGCGCCAAGGACGCCGGCAAGATGCGCGCCGAAGGCAAGGAGTACGTCGTCAAGGACGGCGACGTGATGAACTTCCTGTTCAACGTCTGATCCCCGCCTTCGCGCCCCGCCAGGGGCGGTCGCGACGGATATGAGAAGAAAACGGCCCCGTGGATGCGGGGCTTTTTTCATGGTGCGGCGGCGGCCGGCTGTCGGGTTCGGGAAAGGCTGACCTCCTGGCCTGCGTGACGCCTCCAACAGCCATTTGTCGCCATGTGCTTACATGGCAATGCGCCTGATACGCAACACAATCACTCCCTGTTTTGTTTATGAGGCGGTCATGAAAGAAGAAACAACAACATCGTCAGGCTCATGGACGCGGGGGATCACCCTGGCCCTTCTGATCGTCATGGCGGTCGCTCTCGGCACCGCCGGCGGCTGGCTGCTGGCCCTGGGCGGCTCCGCGTATTACGTGCTGGCTGCGATCGTGCTTGCCGCTGTGGCGCTGGCCTACTGGCGGGGGTCCAGCCTCAGCCTGTGGCTGTATGCGGTTTGGCTGATCGTGACGCTGGGCTGGAGCCTCTGGGAGGCCGGAACCGACTTCTGGGCACTGGCGCCCCGCGTGGACATCTGGTTCCTGTTCGGCCTGTGGCTGTTGCTGCCCTGGGCATCGCGTTCCCTCGTCGGGCGCAGCGCAGCGCCCAAGGCGCTGATGGGCGCCGCCATGGTGGCCACGCTGGGCGTGCTCGGCTATGCGCTCCTGCATGATCCGCAGGAGGTGAACGGCACGATCGCGCGCAGCCAGCCCGCCGCGGTGCAGCCGGTGGCCGGCGTTGCGCCCCAGGACTGGCCTGCCTACGGCCGGACAGAAGCCGGCGTGCGCTATTCGCCGCTCGCGCAGATCAACGAGCGCAACGTCAAGGATCTCAAGGTCGCCTGGACCTATCACACCGAAGACTTCAAGACCGCCAACGATTCAGGCGAGACTACCAACGAGGTGACGCCCATCAAAGTGGGCGACAAGGTCTTCCTCTGCACGGCCCACCAGTTCCTCGATGCCCTGGATGCCTCCACCGGAAAGCGTCTGTGGCGATTCGACCCGCACCTGAAGGCCGACCGTACGTTCCAGCACATGACCTGCCGCGGGGTGTCTTATCACGATGCGGGCAATCCCGAGCGTTTCGCCAAGAGCGCTTCTCGGCCGTCGGGTTCCGCGCCTTCATCGGTCTGCCCCCGCAAGGTGATCCTGCCGGTCAACGATGGGCGCCTGATCGCGGTGAATGCGGATACCGGCCAGGCCTGCAGCGATTTCGGCCGCGGCGGCGAGATCGATCTGCAGGCCAACATGCCCTATCCGTACCCCGGTGGCTACAACCCCACCTCGCCGCCCGTGGTGACGGCCTCCACCATCGTGATCGGCGGTTCGGTGACGGACAACCTCTCCAACCGGGAGCCTTCGGGTGTGATCCGGGGCTATGACGTGAACACCGGTGCCCTGCGCTGGGTGTTCGATACCGGCGCGCAGGACCCCAACCAGATGCCGGGAGAGAAGGGCTTGTTCGCGCACAACTCACCGAACGCCTGGGCACCGCTGGCCTATGACGCGGGCAGCGACACGGTGTACGTGCCGACCGGGGTGGGCACGCCCGACATCTGGGGGGGCGACCGCAGCGAACTCAAGGAGCGCTATGCGAACGCCGTGCTGGCGCTCGACGCCAGCACCGGCCGGCTGATCTGGCATTTCCAGACCACGCACCACGACCTGTGGGACATGGACGTACCTTCGCAGCCCTCGCTGCTGGATCTGCGCCTGCCTTCGGGCCAGACCGTGCCGGCCATCTACGTGCTGACTAAGACCGGCAACGTGTTCGTGCTCAACCGCACGACGGGCGCGCCCATCCTGCCCGTGCACGAGCGGGCGGTGCCCCAGACCGTGCAGCGCGGCCCGCAGACCCGCGGCGAACGCTATTCGCCGACGCAACCCTTCTCGCCGCTCAACCTGGCGCCCGCAGAGCGCCTGGACGGCGCCAAGATGTGGGGCGCGACCATGTTCGACCAGCTGGCCTGCCGCATCATCTTCCACCGCCTGAACTACGAGGGCATCTACACCCCGCCGTCCGAGAACGGCACGCTGGTATTCCCCGGCAACCTGGGTGTGTTCGAGTGGGGCGGCATGTCCGTCAACCCGGACCGCCAGGTCGCCCTGATGAACCCGCTGGCGCTGCCTTTCGTCAGCCGGCTGATACCCGAGAAGGCCGATCGACCGCACACCGAGCGCGGCGCGGGCACCGAAAACGGCATCCAGCCGATGTACGGCGTGCCTTACGGCGTCGAGATCAAGCCTTTCCTTTCGCCGCTCGGGCTGCCGTGCAAGCAGCCCGCATGGGGCTTTGTGACGGGTGTCGATCTGCAGACGCATGAAGTCGTCTGGAAGAAGCGCATCGGCACCATCCGCGACAGCCTGCCGGCGCTGTTCCAGCTGCCGCCCCTGAAGATCGGCGTGCCCGGCTTGGGCGGCGTCATCTCCACGGCCGGCAACGTGATGTTCGTGGCCGCGACGCAGGACAACTACCTGCGCGCCTATAACGTGAGCAATGGCGATCTGCTGTGGGAGGCGCGACTGCCTGCGGGCGGGCAGGCCACTCCCATGACGTATGAGGCCGATGGGCGCCAGTACGTGCTCATCATGGCCGGCGGCCACGGCTCCTTCGGCACGAAGATGGGCGACTCGCTGATGGCCTACGCGCTGCCGCGCTGACCGTCGAAGGCGAGCGCGCGGCGCGGGAGCAGTCCACCAGGGCGCGCTACGGCGCCGGCTGCCTCCCTTGCCGCGCCGCCGCATCCCAGGCGCAATGCCCGCGGCGGCTGGCGCTCACAGGTACTTGGTGAGCTCCTTCAATGCCTGAACCGTCGCACCCGAGGCGGCCGCATCCCGCTGCGCTGCGCCGTCCAGGCTGTGACCGATGTGGTCGTGGACCAGGCTGCGCTTGGCGTTGGCCACCGCTTTCTCCACCGCCTGCAGCTGCTGGACGATCTCCAGCGGAGCGCGTTTGTCATCCAGCATCGCCAGAATGCTCTTGAGGTGGCCCTGGGCGCGCTTGAGGCGCTTGGTGACGTCGGGGTAGATGGCGGTGGGGTCTGTCATTGTTCTGTCATCCTATCCTCCTGGAGGGGATGCGGAATGATGTATTTCCCCAGTTACAATTCGCCGCCTTCGGGCGAGGGGGCTTGCGGGATGAGGCCAGCGCTGGTGGCGATTCCGAAGGCGTCGATGATGCAAGGGCTGCCTCGTTCGCGGTGGCTCGCGGAGGCTGTGCGCGTTGTCGGCGCCGGCCAGGAGTTCACATGCGTTTGAATGGTTTCACGGCGCGTCCGCTGGCGCGCTTGCAGGGCTTGGCGGTGCTGGCTGCCGCGCTCGTCCCTGTGCTGGTCCAGGCCCAGGCGGCCGAAAAGGTGGAGACGGAGAACTGGAATGCCAAGTTCCAGTCCACCTACGTCTGGCAGCGAAAGCCGTCGTTTTCCGCCGTCTATTCCGGGCCCAACAGCCTGTCGGCGGACAAGGAGCGCAGCTATTCCTTCACGGCGACCGCCTTCCTGGGCTGGCGGCCCTGGACGGGCGGCGAGCTCTATTTCAACCCGGAAGCGGCGCAGGGCGTGCCGCTGTCCCGCCTGACCGGCCTGGGCGGCCTCACCAACGGCGAGATGGCGCGCACCTCTGGTTCCGAGATCAAGTTCTACCGGGCGCGCCTCTTCCTGCGCCAGACCTGGGGCATGGGCGGCGAGCAGGAGGCGGTCGAGTCCGGCCCCAACCAGCTGGCGGGCATGGTGGACAAGCGCCGCTGGGTGCTGACGGCGGGCAACCTGTCGGTGACGGATATCTTCGACGCCAACACCTACAGCCATGATCCGCGCACCCAGTTCCTGAACTGGTCGATCATGACGCACGGCTCCTATGACTTCGCAGCGGATGCGCGGGGCTATACCTGGGGTGCGGCACTGGAGTGGTATCACGATGACTGGGCCCTGCGCGCGGGCCGCTTCATCCAGCCCAAGCAGCCCAACCAGCAGCAGCTGGACCGGCACATCTTCAGCCACTACGGCGACCAGATCGAGCTGGCGCATTCGCACACCTGGGGCGGCCAGCCGGGCACGGTGCGGCTGCTTGCCTTCCACAACCGGGCGCGCATGTCGCGCTTCCAGGACGCGCTGGACCTCGCCGCGCGCACGGGCACCACGCCGGACATCAACGCCGTCCGTACGGACGTGCAGGGCAAGAGCGGCTTCGGCATCAACCTGGAGCAGGCCGTGAACGACGACGTGGGCCTCTTTCTGCGCGCCAGCCGCGCGGACGGCAAGACCGAGACCTACGCCTTCACCGAGATCGAGCGCTCGCTCTCGGGCGGCGTGCTGGTCAAGGGCCGCTCCTGGGGCCGTGCGGACGACACCGTGGGCTTCGCCGTCGCGCGCAACGGCCTTTCCGGCGTGCACCGGCGCTACCTCGAAGACGGGGGCGTGGGCTTCTTCATCGGCGACGGGCGCCTGAACTACCGGCCCGAGATGATTTACGAGACCTTCTACAACGTCAGGCTGGCCAAGGCCGCGTGGCTGAGCTTCGACTGGCAGTACATCCGCAACCCGGCCTACAACGCCGACCGCGGGCCGGTGAACGTGGGTTCTGTGCGTCTGCATACCGAGTTCTGAGCGCCGCATCGGGCCTGCGCGAGGGGCGGCCGCCGGTAGGGCGGGCCGCCCTTTTTTCCATGCAGAAAAGCGTTGTGGCGATTGCAGAGCAAGCACTGATTGCTATTGATTAAATAGCAATCAGCGGCGCCCCGGTCGTGCGGTCAGTGCGCCACGGCGCCGGGCCAGAAGTAGAGCAGCCCGGCCGTCATCACCAGATAGCGCGCAAACTTGCCCACCGCCATGTAGGCCAGGCAAGGCCAGAACGGCAGCTTGAGCCAGCCCGCCACGGCGCAGAGCGGGTCGCCCACCACGGGCAGCCAGCTCAGCAGGCAGGCCTTGGGTCCGAAGCGCTCCAGCCACTTCAGAGCGCGGGGCTCCTTGTGGAAGCCGCGGGCCTTGTCCACGGCTTTGTGCGCGCCCAGGCCCATCCACCAGCTGAGCGCGCCGCCCAGCGTGTTGCCGGCGGTGGCGACGAGCACGGCGGGCCAGAAGAGTTCGGGGTTGATCTTGATGAGGCCGAAGACGGCCGGCTCGGAGCCCAGCGGCAGGAGCGTGGCCGATATGAACGACACCACGAAGACGGTGCTCAGGCCGAACTGGGGCAGGGCCAGCACGTCCATGAGATGGTTCATCCAGAGTTCCATAAGTGCCGCCGAGTGTAGGCGGGGGATCCGGCTGCGCCTTGTAGCCCGGCGCGCCGTCCGGCAGTGCGGCCCGTGGAGGCGAGCTCCGGCCGGCCCCGCCCTCGGCCGAACTGGCGGGGCGGCTACAATCTTGCCTCCTTTTTCAGCACGCGCTGCCCTCCCCATCCCCCCGCCCCCATGCACATCGGCCATATTCCCTTGGCGAATCGTCTGTTCGTCGCGCCCATGGCGGGCGTGACGGACCGGCCTTTCCGCCAGCTGTGCAAGGCGCTGGGGGCGGGCTACGCGGTCAGCGAGATGGTGACCTCGCGCAAGGACTTGTGGAACAGCCTCAAGACCTCGCGCCGGGCCAACCACGAGGGCGAGCCCGGCCCGATCGCCGTGCAGATTGCGGGCACGGACGCGGCCATGATGGCCGAGGCCGCGCTCTACAACATCGACCGGGGCGCCGAGATCATCGACATCAACATGGGCTGCCCGGCCAAGAAGGTCTGCAACAAGTGGGCGGGTTCCGCCCTGATGCAGAACGAGGCGCTGGCCATCGAGATTGCGCAGGCGGTCGTCGATGCCTGCGCGCCGCGCAACGTGCCCGTCACGCTCAAGATGCGCACCGGCTGGTGCCAGCAGCACAAGAACGCCGTGCAGCTCGCGCGGGCGTTCGAGGGCGTGGGCATCCAGATGCTCACGGTGCACGGCCGCACGCGAGAACAGGGCTACAAGGGCCATGCCGAGTACGACACCATCGCCGCCGTGAAAGCGGCGGTGCGCGTGCCCGTGGTGGCCAACGGCGACATCACCTCGCCCGAGAGGGCGCAGGCGGTGCTCGCCGCCACGGGGGCCGACGCGATCATGATCGGTCGCGCGGCGCAGGGCCGGCCGTGGATCTTCCGCGAGATCGGCCACTACCTCGCCACGGGCGAGCACCTTGCGCCGCCGCTGGTGGCCGAGGTGCGGCGCCTGCTGCTGGACCACCTGCAGGACCACTACGGCCTCTACGGCGAGGCGACGGGCGTGCGCAGTGCGCGCAAGCACATCGCCTGGTACGTGCGGGCGCTGCCCGGCGGTGAGGCCTTCAGACAACACATCAACACCATCGAGGACTGCGCGGCGCAATGGCAGGCGGTGGCCGATTACTTCGACGCGCTGGGCGCCTCGATGGACCGGCTGCCCCCGGCCGACGCCGATGCCGGTGCCGACACGGAGCCGAGAGAACGGACGGATGAGCAAGCAACATATTGAGGAATGCGTGCGCGAGAGCCTGCAGGGCTACTTTCGCGACCTGGGGGGCGAAACGCCCGACGGCATGTACGACATGCTGGTGCGCCTGGTCGAAAAACCGCTGCTGGAAGTGGTGATGAGCCATGCCGACAACAACCAGTCCCGTGCCGCCGAATGGCTGGGGCTGAACCGCAACACGCTGCGCAAGAAGCTGGTCGAGCACAAGCTGCTCTGAGGCTCCGGCGAAAGCGTTTGCTCCCAAAAAAATAGCTGCCTGCGCTTGATCCGTCTGCGCTGGTGAACGATTTCATTGCCATCAAGAACCGCCCCCTGAACCCATGAACGCACTACTTTCCGTCTCCGACAAGACCGGCATCGTCGAATTCGCGCAGGCGCTGCATGCCCTTGGCATCCGCCTGCTGTCCACCGGCGGCACCGCCAAGCTGCTGGCCGACAAGGGCCTGCCCGTCACCGAGGTGGCCGAGGTCACCCAGTTCCCCGAAATGCTCGACGGCCGCGTCAAGACGCTGCACCCCAAGGTGCATGGCGGCCTGCTGGCCCGCCGCGACCTGCCCGCGCACATGGCCGCGCTGAAGGAGCACGGCATCGACACCATCGACCTGCTGGTGGTCAACCTCTACCCGTTCGAGGCGACCGTGGCCCAACCCGGCTGCACGCTGGCCGACGCCATCGAGAACATCGACATCGGCGGCCCGGCCATGGTGCGCAGCGCCGCCAAGAACTGGCAGGACGTGGGCGTAGTCACCTCGGCCGACCAGTACGACGCCGTGCTGGGCGAGCTCAAGGCCGCCGGCAAGCTGTCCGACAAGCTGCGCTTCGCGCTGTCGGTGGCCGCGTTCAACCGCATCGCGCAGTACGACGGCGCGATCAGCGACTACCTCTCCTCCGTCACCTTCGAGGCCGAGAAGCTGTCCGAGGCCTATGTGCCCGAGCGCAGCCAGTTCCCCGGCCAGAGCAACGGCCAGTTCGTCAAGGTGCAGGACCTGCGCTACGGCGAGAACAGCCACCAGCAGGCGGCGCTCTATCGCGACCTCCACCCCGCGCCCGGCTCCATCGTCACGGGCGAGCAGCTGCAGGGCAAGGAGCTTTCGTACAACAACATTGCCGATGCCGACGCCGCCTGGGAATGCGTCAAGAGCTTCGACGTGCCGGCCTGCGTGATCGTCAAGCACGCCAACCCCTGCGGCGTGGCCGTGGGCGCCGACGTGGCCGAGGCCTACGGCAAGGCCTTCCAGACCGACCCCACCAGCGCCTTCGGCGGCATCATCGCCTTCAACCGCCCGGTGGACGCGGCGGCCGCGCAGCACGTGGTCAAGCAGTTCGTCGAAGTGCTGATGGCGCCCGCCTTCACGCCCGAGGCGCTGGAGATCTTCCGCCCCAAGGCCAATGTGCGACTGCTCAAGATCGCGCTGCCCGAGCAAGCCGGTGACTCGGCCTGGAGCCGTGGCCGCAACGCCATGGACGCCAAGCGCATCGGCTCCGGCATGCTGCTGCAGTCGGCCGACAACCATGAGCTGGCCCTGGCCGATCTCAAGGTGGTCACCAAGAAGCAGCCCACGCCCCAGGAACTGCAAGACCTGCTCTTCGCCTGGAAGGTGGCCAAGTACGTCAAGAGCAATGCCATCGTCTTCTGCAAGGGCGGCATGACCATGGGCGTGGGTGCCGGCCAGATGAGCCGCCTCGATTCCGCCCGCATCGCCAGCATCAAGGCCGAGCACGCCAAGCTCTCGCTGCAGGGCACGGCCGTGGCGAGCGACGCCTTCTTCCCGTTCCGCGATGGCCTGGACGTGGTGGTGGATGCCGGTGCGACCTGCGTGATCCAGCCCGGCGGCTCCATGCGCGACCAGGAAGTGATCGACGCCGCCGATGAGCGCGGCGTGGCCATGGTGTTCAGCGGCGTGCGCCACTTCCGCCATTGAGCCTGAGGGGCCTGCCTGCCGGTGCGGCAGACAGGCCCGGCGCGAGGCCAACTCGGCGCACACCCAAAAAGAAAGCGGCCTGCGGGCCGCTTTCTTTTTGGGGGAGCCGGGGGTTGGTGATGTGGGAGTTTTCAAGCCGAAAAGGCCTGCAGCCCTTGATCTATCAGCGCCAGGTGCTATGGTTTTTGATGTGGCTCTGCAGCAGGATCGGCAGCAGCGGCGGGGCCGGTGCCCAGCCAGGTGTCCAGCCGCGCGTCCTTCTCGCGCCACAGCCCGTCCAGCCATTCCTGCATGGCGTTGCGCCCGCCGGCCCGCGAAGGGGCACCGGGCACCGGGCGCCGCGCGACATGCACGACCACCCGCCCCAGGCGGCCCGCCAGGGCGTCGGAGAAGCTGGGCACGCCGTCGGGGTAGGCGATGGTCACGTCCAACACCGAATCCAGCTGGTCGTGCAGGGTCTGCAGCGCGGTGGCCATGCCGCCGTACTTGGGCACCAGCAGGTGGCGGTAGGGCGATCCCTGCTCGGCATGCTTTTCGGGCGTGAAGCGCGTGCCCTCGGCAAAGTTCATCACGGCCGTGGGCATGCGGCGGAACTTCTCGCACGCGGCCTTGGCGGCGCGCAGGTCCTGCCGGGCGCTGGCGCCCCCGTTGCTGCGGCGCATGAATGGGAAGTCCAGCGCCCACCAGGCCAGGCCGATCACCGGCACGTAGATCAGCTCGTACTTGAGGAAGAACTTCAGGAGCGGAATGCGCCGGTTGAAGACGCGCTGCATCACCAGGATGTCCACCCAGCTTTGGTGGTTGCAGGTGACGAGGTACCAGTGGCGCGGGCTTAAGGACTCCAGGCCCGACACCTGCCAGGGCGCCGGGTTGGCCGCACGGATCCAGAGATTGTTGATGCCGATCCACAGCTCTGCCAGAGTGGCCAGCACGCGGTCGGTCACGCGCCGCACGGGCGCGAAGGGCAGCACCAGCTTGGCCAAGGCAAAGGGCATCATCAGCGAGAAACAGCCCAAGGTATTGAGCGCCAGCACCAGGCCGCACGCCACCATCTTCAGCAAGGCGAACATCTCAGGAGCGGGCCCAGGTCTGGAATATTTCGGCCGCCGCGGCGACGGTCGCGGCGATGTCTTCGTCAGTGTGCGCCGCGCTCACGAAGCCGGCCTCGTACAGCGCGGGGGCGATGTAGATGCCGCGGTCGAGCAGGCCGTGGAAGAGGGCGTTGAAGCGCGCCCCGTCGGTGGTCATCACCGTGGGGTAGTTCTGCGGCAGCTCGGGCAGCAGGAAGAAGCCGAACATGCCGCCTTCGCTGTCGGCGCTGAAGGGCACGCCCGCTGCCTGCGCGGCCTGCGCCAGGCCCTGCACGAGCGAGCGCGTGCGCGCGCCCAGCGCCTCGTAGAAGCCGGGCTTGGCGATCTCGCGCAGCGTGGCCAGGCCGCAGGCGGTGGCCACCGGGTTGCCCGACAGCGTGCCGGCCTGATAGACCGGACCCAGCGGCGCCAGCTGTTCCATGACCGCGCGCGGTCCGCCGAAGGCCGCCAGCGGCATGCCGCCGCCGATCACCTTGCCCAGCACGGTGATGTCGGGCTTGAAGCCGGGGATGGCCTGGGCGTAGAGGCTCTGCGCGCTGCCCAGGGCCACGCGGAAGCCGGTCATCACCTCGTCGAACACCAGCATCGCGCCGTGCTGGGTGCAGAGCTCGCGGCAGCGGCGCATGAAGGGGACGCTCGCGCGCACGAAGTTCATGTTGCCGGCAATGGGCTCGATCATCAGCCCCGCGATCTCGCTGCCGTGCAGCGCAAAGGCTTCCTCGAGCTGGGAGACGTCGTTGTATTCGAGCACCAGGGTGTGCTGCACCACCTCGGGCGGCACGCCTGCGCTGGTGGCGTGGCCGAAAGTGGCCAGGCCTGAGCCGGCCTTGACCAGCAGCGCGTCGGCATGGCCGTGGTAGCAGCCGTTGAACTTGATGATCTTGCTGCGGCCGGTGGCGCCGCGCGCCAGGCGGATGGCGCTCATGCCGGCCTCGGTGCCGGAGCTGACCAGGCGGATCATCTCCATCGACGGGACGTGGCGCAGGATCTCCTCGGCCAGATCGACCTCGCGCTCGGTGGGCGCGCCGAAGCTGAAGCCGTCCAGCGCGGCCTTCTGCACGGCCTCCAGCACGGCCGGGTGGCCGTGGCCCAGGATCATGGGACCCCAGGAGCCGATGTAGTCGATGAAACGCTGGCCGTTGGCGTCCCAGAAATAGGCGCCCTGTGCGCGCTGCACGAAGCGGGGTGTGCCGCCCACGGCGCGGAAGGCGCGAACGGGCGAGTTGACGCCGCCGGGGATGAGCGCCTTGGCGCGCTCGAAGAGGGGAAGGTTCAGGTCAGTGCTGGGTGTCATGAGGGGGCATCACGAAGCCATCGGTGGCCGTGGGATCTTGTGGAGGCTCGTCATCGCTGGGGCCGTCGTCGTCCTCGTCGGGCTGGGCCCAGAACATGCGGTCGGGCAGCACATGGCCCATGCCGGGGCGAAAGCCCGCATCCAGGCAGCTGTCGAGATAGGAGAGCGCCTCGGCCGTGGCTTCGGCCAGGTCGTCGCCGCTGGCCACCAGGGCGGTCAGCGCGGCCGAGAGGGTCTCGCCGGCGCCTGCGAAGGTCGCCTCGAAGCGCTCGAAGCGCGCGGAGCTGAGCACGGCCTGCGGCGAAGCGAGCACGTTGTCGATGAACTGCTCGGGCGCCGGGATGCCTGTGACCAGCACATAGGGCACGCCCATGGCGGAGGCGGCCATGGCCAGGTCGCGCGCCGAGGGCGCCCGCTCGTTGCCCCAGTCGGGCAGCAGCCAGCGCCGCAGCGTGCTGTAGTTGCCCACCAATACCGAAGTCTGCGGCAGCAGCAGTTCCTGGAAGGCGTCGAGGTACTGGTCGATCAAGTCGTCGCGCCACCACGAGAGGTTGGGCATGTAGGCGATGACCGGCACGTCGGCATAGTCGGAGGCCACTTCGGCGATGGCGCTGAGGTTCTCGGGGCTGCCCGCGAAGCCGACCTTGATGGCCTGAACCGGCATGTCTTCCAGCACGGCACGGGCCTGCTCGGCGACGGCTTCGTCGTCGAAGGCGTAGTGGTCGAAGATCTCGGCCGTGTCGCGGGCGTAGGCGCCGGTCACGACGGCGACCGGGTGGCCGCCCACGGAGGCGATGGTGGCGATGTCGGCCGTGAGGCCGCCCGCGCCGCTGGGGTCGCTGGCATTGAAGACCAGCACGCACACGGGGGCGAAGGCGTCCTCGGCGTCCGCCGCCATGTCGGTGCCGGAGGCGGAATCGGGAGGGGGGGAGGTGTGGGTCGTCATGGGCCTGGCGCCGGCCTCAAGCCGAGGCACGAAAGCTGCATCCTGCGTCATGGTGGCTGGATACAATCGTTCCATTCTATGTGAACGCCTCTGGAACCTGTGACCGATCCCAAAACCTGGATGTGCCTGATTTGCGGATGGATCTATGACGAAGCGCAGGGAGCGCCCGAGCATGGCATCGCACCCGGCACCGCATGGGCCGATGTGCCCATGAACTGGACCTGCCCCGAATGCGGTGCGCGCAAGGACGATTTCGAGATGGTCGCCATCTAGGCGTGAGCCCCTGGCCCGTTGACGAGCCCTGGCCCCTGCCAGCGTTGGTTTTTTCATTCCCCTGGAGCAATGACATTGACTACGACGACAGGTAGCGCCTTGAGGGTGCTGGTGGTGGACGACAGCAACACCATCCGCCGCAGCGCCGAGATCTTCCTCAAGCAAGGCGGGCACGAGGTGCTGCTGGCCGACGACGGCTTCGACGCCCTCGCCAAGGTCAACGACCATCTGCCCCAGCTGATCTTCTGCGACATCTTGATGCCCAAGCTGGACGGCTACCAGACCTGCGCCATCATCAAGCGCAACGCCCGTTTTGCCGATATTCCCGTGGTCATGCTCTCCTCCAAGGACGGGGTCTTCGACAAGGCCCGCGGCCGGATGGTGGGTTGCCAGGACTACCTCACGAAACCTTTCACCAAGGACCAGCTGTTGCAAGCCGTGCAGCAGTTCGGTCATGCCCAACCAGGAGCCTTGTAATGCCCATCCGGAAAGTGCTGGTCGTTGACGACTCGAAGACCGAGCTGATGTTCCTGACCGACCTGCTGCAGAAGAAGGGCATGCAGGTGCGGACCGCCGAGAACGCCGACGAGGCCTTCCGGCGACTGGCCGAGGAAAAGCCCGATCTGATCCTCATGGACGTGGTCATGCCGGGCCAGAACGGCTTCCAGCTCACGCGCTCGATCTCGCGCGACCCGCAGTACGCCGATGTGCCCATCATCATGTGCACCAGCAAGAACCAGGAGACCGACCGCGTCTGGGGCATGCGCCAGGGTGCGCGTGGCTACATCACCAAGCCCGTCGATCCTGCGGAGTTGCAGGCCAAGATCGACGCGCTGAACTGATGCGGCATGTACCAGAACGCCATGCTCCCACAGACCGCCCGCCCCACGTTCCATGGCTAATCGTGAAGCGCTGAGGGAGTTGCAGGCCCGTCTCGCCGTCCGGCTGCAGGCCGCGCGCGGCGAGGGTTCGGCCATTTCCTCGTGGCTGGCGGTCGAGTCCGGCGGGCTGCGCCTGTTGCTGCCGCTGGAGCAGGCCGGCGAGATATTCCCATGGCGCGGCGTGCGCTCCGTGCCCTACACCCAGCCCTGGTTCCTCGGCGTCGCCAACCTGCGCGGCGTGCTGGTCGGCGTGGCGGACGTGTCCGCGCTGCTGGGCGCCGCTGGCCCGCGGACCGATGCCGCGCTGGCCGAGTCCAGCCTGCTGTCGCTGAACACGGCGTTCGAGGTCAATGCCGCGCTGCTGGTGGAGCGTCTGGCCGGCCTGCGCGGGCCCGATGCCTTCGTCGCGTCCGAGCCGCCCGCGGCCGGGGCGCCCCCCTATCTCGGCCCCTGCCATATCGACGCCCAGGGCGGGCGCTGGCAGGTGCTCGATCTCCAGGCCCTGTCGCAGCACCCTGCGTTCCTCGGCATCAGTGTCTGAGCGCCTGCGGGCGCGATTCGTTTTTCACCAAGGCCGTCTCATGTCCGTCGTCAACCTGTTTGGAAAGCTGTTCAACCGCAAGCCTGCGGACCCCGAGGCTCTGGACCTCTCCCCGGCCCAGGGCGGGCACGGTGCCGCCAACGTGCGCCAGGGAGGCGGTGCCGTGCTGGACGGGCTGAACAGCCTGCAGGGCGATCCGGGGGGCTACGCCGTCGGGCCCGAGCTGGACGATGCGGAAGGCGACCTCATCACGTTGCCCGTGCTGGGCCGTGCCACGGCCGCGCGCCACCAGCGCCGCCTGCTGATCATGCTGGCCGCAGGCCTCGTGGTGCTGGCGCTCATCGCCGGCTGGGTGCTGCGGCAGGCCGACCGGTCCGCTCAGCAGCTGGCGGCCACCGGTCAGTCGCTGATGCAGTCGCAGCGGCTCGCCAAGTCGGTGTCTCAGGCTTTGGTGGGCAGCCCGCAGGCCTTCCCGGACGTGGCCGACAGCGCTGGCGTGCTCTCGCGCAACGTGCGCGCCTTGAACAGCGGCGATGCCGAGTTGGGCGTGCAGGCCCTGGGCCAGGGATACAAGAGCGAACTGGAGGCTGTGACCACGCTCGCCGAGCGTGCCGAACGCAATGCCGCCGTGGTGATGGCGCAGCAGAAGACGCTGACCCAGGTGGGCGACGCGCTGCGTACCATCAACCGTCAGTCTTCCGAACTGCTGGAGATCGCTGAAACCATCGCCTCGCTCAAGCTGCAGCAGAACGCATCGGCCGCCGAGATTTCCGCCGCGGGCCAGCTGGTCATGCTCACCCAGCGCATTGGCAAGTCGGCCAACGAATTCCAGACCATGGAGGGCGTGAGCCCCGAGGCCGTGTTCCTGCTGGGCAAGGATTTGAATTCGTTCAAGGACATCGCCCAGGGCATGCTGGACGGCAGCGCCGAGCAGCGCCTGCCGCCCACGCGCGATGCCGGGACGCGCGAGCAGCTCGACAAGCTCGTCAAGCTCTACGAGCAGACCCGCGTGCGCGCCGGCGCCATCCTGAGCAATCTGCAGGGGCTGGTCTCCGCGCGTGAGGCGCAGACCTCGATCATCGCGGACAGCGAGCCGCTGCGCCGCCAGCTGGAGGCGCTGCAGGCGAGCCTGTCGGCCCAGACCGGCCTCGGTGCCGGCCAATTCGCCGCGCTGGCGGTGGCCGGCCTTTTCGTGCTGCTGTGCGGCGTCGGCATCTCGCGGGTGCAGCTGATGGACAGCCGCTCGCGTCAGACCTCTGCCGAGGCCCTGCAGCAGGATGCCAAGCGCCAGGAGCAGGAAGCCAAGCGCGTGAACGACGCCAACCAGGCAGCCATCCTGCGGCTGATGAACGAGTTGCAATCGGTCGCGGAGGGCGACCTGACGCAGGAAGCCACCGTGACCGAAGACATCACCGGCGCTATCGCCGACTCGGTCAACTACACCGTCGAAGAGCTGCGCCAGCTGGTGGGCAGCGTGCAGAAGACGGCCGCCCGCGTGGCCCAGACCACGGCGCAGGTGGACAGCACCTCCACCGAGCTGCTCGCCGCCTCCACCGAGCAGCTGCGCGAGATCCGCGAGACCGGCAAATCGGTGCTGGACATGGCCACGCGCATCAACGACGTGTCCAGCCAGGCGCAGGAATCGGCTTCCGTGGCGCGCCAGTCGCTGCAGGCCGCCGACTCGGGCCTGCAGGCCGTGCAGAACGCCATCGGCGGCATGAACTCGATCCGCGACCAGATCCAGGACACCTCCAAGCGCATCAAGCGCCTGGGCGAGTCGTCGCAGGAGATCG
Source organism: Paracidovorax sp. (assembly GCF_057642795.1). NCBI lineage: Bacteria > Pseudomonadati > Pseudomonadota > Betaproteobacteria > Burkholderiales > Comamonadaceae > Paracidovorax > Paracidovorax sp. Next base: position 375,756 of record NZ_JBXYZY010000027.1, on the reverse strand, counting down.
GCGAAATCACCGAACTGATCTCGGACATTACCGAGCAGACCAACGTGCTGGCGCTCAACGCAGCCATCCAGGCCGCATCGGCCGGCGAAGCAGGCCGGGGCTTCTCGGTGGTGGCCGAAGAAGTGCAGCGCCTGGCCGAGCGCTCGGCCGACGCCACGCGCCAGATCTCGGCGCTGGTGAAGGCCATTCAGACCGACACGCAGGATGCCGTGGCTGCCATGGAGCGCTCCACGCAAGGCGTGGTCGAGGGTGCCCGCCTGTCCGACTCTGCCGGCACCGCGCTCACCGAGATCGACCGCGTGTCGCGCCGTCTGGCCGAACTGATCGAGCAGATCTCGTCCTCCACCTCGCGCGAAGCCGAGCTCGCCAACGAAGTGGCGGGCAATATCCAGCACATCTTCGCGGTGACCGAGCAGACCGGCGAGGGCACGCGCACCACGGCCCAGCAGGTGCGCGAGCTCTCGCAGATCGCTGAAGAGCTGCGCCAGTCGGTGTCCCGATTCAAGATCGGCTGAGCCGCTTTCCCGCCCATCCTCCGACCCACCACTGGCTCCAGGCAGCCGGAGACGAACTCATGCCATTCATGGACGCCGCACACGCATACGCCGCCGACGGGGCGCAGCCGCCCGAGCAGGACCTAGGGCCGCTCGCCTGGGTGCACGAAGAGCTGCGCAAGTCGCTCGACGGCGCGCTCAAATCGCTGCGCCGCTTTGTGCGCGAGGCAGCCGTGGCCCGCGAATCCGACCTCGCAGCGCTCGATTCCAGCGCGCTGCGCATGGCGCGCCAGCAACTGCACCAGGCCGGCGGCGCGCTGGAGATGGTCGGCATGGCCGGGCCCGCACTGGTGTTGCGGTCGATGGAAGCCGCCGTGCAGAAGTTCGTGCAGCGCCCCGACCAGTGCGGCGAGGACGCGATCGCCGTGCTCGAACGCGCGAGCTTTGCCCTGGTCGAATACCTGGAGCTGGTATTGGCCGGCAAGCCAGCCTCGCCGGTGGGTCTTTTTCCCCAATACCGCGATGTGCAGGCGCTGACGGGCGCCGAGCGCGTGCATCCGGCCGATCTCTGGCCCGTGGAGCGCGACCTGCGCGAGCCCGACATGCCGCTGCCCGAAGCGCCGCTGCCCTACGGCCCCGCAGCTCGCGCCCGCCTCGACAGCGCCGTGCTGCGCATCGTCAAGCATGGCGATGCGGCGGCCGCCGGCCAGATGCGCGATGTCTGCCTGGGCCTGGCCGCCGCCAATGCCGAGCGCGAGCCACGCACGTTCTGGAAGCTCTGCGCCGGCTTTTTCGACGCCTTCGCCGCCGGGCGCTTGCCGACCGATGTGTACGTCAAGCGCGTCGCCTCGCGCGTGCTCATGCAGTACGCATCCCTCGCCAGGGGCGATGCGGCCATCGCCGACCGGCTGGTGCAGGACCTGCTCTTTTTCTGCGCCCAGGCCCGCGTGCCCGCAGGCGATGCTGCCAGCGCCACGCCACTGCATGCCGTGCAGCAGACGTTCGGCCAGCAGGCGGCCACGCCGGTCGATTACGAGCAGCCGCGCTTCGGCCGTCACGACCCGGCCGTGCTGGCGCAGGCCCGGCGGCGTATCGCCGCGACGGCGGAGACCTGGTCCGCTCTTGCCGGCGGAGACCGCAGCAAGCACAAGCCGGCGGCCGACCAGTTCGGCCTGGTCTGCGATTCGCTCGCCCGGCTGTACCCGGGCAGCGAAGCGCTGGCGGGCGCGCTGACCCGCGCGGTCGATACGGCCGGCCGCGCAGGCGGCGTGCCACCCCCCGATCTGGCGATGGAAGTCGCCACCTCGGTGCTCTACCTGCAGGCCGCCTTCGAGGAGCCCGACACCGCGCAGGCGCATCTGGCCGAGCGCGGTGCGGAGCTGGCGCAGCGGCTGGACCATGTGGCGGCAGGCGGCGAGCCCGCTCCGCTGGAGGCGTGGATGGAGGAGCTCTACCGCCGGGTCAGCGACCATCAAACCATGGGCAGCGTGGTGGGCGAGCTGCGTGCCTCCCTGGCCGAGACCGAAAAGGCCATGGACCAGTTCTTCCGCCAGCCCGAAGACCTGTCCGCGCTCACCTCCGTGCCCGATCGGCTGGCGCAGATGCGCGGCGTGCTGTCGGTGCTGGGGCTGGACCAGGCCTCGCTGGCCGCGTTGCGCATGCGCGACACGGTGGAGCGGCTGCTCGCCGGCCAGGTAGACGAGGCCGACCGGCCAGCGCTGTTCGAGAAGCTCGGCAACAGCCTGGGCGCGCTGGGCTTTCTGATCGACATGCTGGGCTACCAGCGCTCCATGGCGCGCAAGCTCTTCGTCTACGACGAGGTGCAGGGCGAGCTGCGCCTGCGCATGGGCCGTGCCCGCGAGCTTGCCCACCGTGCGCAGCAGGCGCAAGAGCAGGAGCGCCCGCCGGAATCGGCACCGCAGCCCGCCCCGGCGGCAGAGCCGGCAGCGATGCAGCCCGAGGCCCTGGCCGAAGTGCCGCCTGCCGCCGCGGAACCGGAACCGGCCCCCATGCCCGTGGAGGCGGCAGAGCCTGGGTTGGAGCCCTCCCAGCCGGCCGATCCCGGCTTCACCCTGGACCTGGACGCGCTGGACTTTCCGGCCGAGCAGGGCGCGGCCGAATCCCTGGCCGCCGCCGTGCCGCTGGCGCCCGAGCCGCTGCCCCCGGTGCAGCCCCTGCCCGACGCGGACGACGAAGACCAGGAGCTGCTGGACATCTTCCTCGACGAGGCGCGCGAAGTCGTCGCCACCGGCCTCGCCGCCGTGCAGAGCCTGCGCGCCGCACCGGGCGACCTGAGCGAGCAGACCACGCTGCGCCGCGCCTTCCACACCCTCAAGGGCAGTTCGCGCATGGTCGGCCTGGCGCCGTTCGGCGATGCCGCGTGGGCGATGGAGCAGGCCTTGAACGCCTGGCTGGCCGAGCAGAAACCCGCGCCGGCCGATCTGCTGGACCTCTCCGAACAAAGCCTGCAGGCCTTCGGCCGCTGGGCCGACGCCATCGCTGCCGGCGACGACAGCGGCTGGCAGGCCCAGCCGTTCGTGGATGCGGCCAGTGCGCTGCGTGCCGGCCAGACGCCCGAGCCTTTGCGGGTGCCGGGTGCTGCACCAGGCCTGACCGAAGCTGCTCCGGAGCTTTTGAGCGGCGGGCTGCCTGGCCCGGCCGAGGAGAACGCCACCGCTACCGAGGCGGCCGCCGTGGCCGCGGGCGAAGAAGGCAGCATGCCGGCAGCCGAAGCTGCGCCCGCTGACGTTCCCGAGGCATGGCCCGCGCAGGAGATGGCGCAGGAGATGGCGCAGGAGATCGACTTCGCCGACTTCATGCAAGCCGTTGAAGCGTCGGATGCCGCAGTGGCGGCGCAGGCCTACGATGCGGTGGGCGAGGCGGGCACGCAGACTGAAGAGGGGGTGGACGAGCCGGCCGTGGCTGATGTGGAGGCTGATGCGGTCGAGGCCGTGGCTGCTGAAGCCGAAACCCTCCTGCCCGCTATCCAAGAGCCGGAGCCGCTCGTTGTGCACGACGCCGCCGCCCCACTGGATGGCGCTGACGCCGTGGAGCCGGCCGATGCCTGGGAGCCGACCGAAGAGGCAGCCATCGAGCCCGCATCGCCGGTCGCCGCGCAAGCACACCCCGCCGACGAGGCGCTGTCTCCCGAGCTGCCCGTGCCCGAGGACGAGCCTGCTGCGGTGGAGGCTCCCGATCTGCTGGAATCCGGCGCAGCGCAGAAGGCAGCGGAGCCCGCAGAAGCCCTGGAACCCGCGCAAGCCGACGAAGCCGTCAAGGTCATCGGCACGCTGCGCATCGGGATACCGCTCTACAACGTCTATCTGAACGAGGCCGACGAATGGTCGCGCCGGCTGTCCACCGCGCTGCAGGAATGGTCGCTGGAGCTGCATGAGCCGCTGCCTGACATGGCGGTGGCGCTGGCGCATTCGTTGGCGGGCAGCTCGGCCACCGTGGGTTTTTCCGCGCTGTCCGAGATGGCGCGCACGCTGGAGCATGCGCTCGAACATGTCCGCTGGCAGCCGCACGGCGTACCCGGGCAGGCCGCCGTGTTCGTCGCCACGGCGGAAGACATCCGCCGTCTGCTGCACCAGTTCGCCGCCGGTTTTCTCAAGGAGCCGAACCCGCAGCTGATGGACGAGCTGCGCGCCATCCTGCACACCGAAGCCGAGATGACGCCGCCGGATTCCGGTGCCGGACCGGAAGCCTCTGATGCGGCCTGGGCGGATCAGGAGCCGCAGGAAGGCCTTGCCGACATGCTGCCGCCCCAGGAGCCGTCCACCGTGCAGGACATCGACGACGAGATCGATGCGCGCGACGTGATCGACCCCGACCTCTTTCCCATCTTCGAGGAAGAGGCCGCCGAACTGCTGCCAGGGCTGGGCGCCGCGCTGCGCCAGTGGGTGGCGCGGCCGGGCAACATGGGGGCCCGCAACGAACTGCTGCGCGGCCTGCACACGCTCAAGGGCAGTGCTCGGCTGGCCGGAGCCATGCGGCTGGGCGCGATGGCGCACCGCATGGAGTCGGCGGTCGAGCAGATCGACGCGGAGGCCCCGCGCACCGAGGATATCGAGCCGCTGCTGACCCATCTCGATGGCCTGCAGGCCGGATTCAACGCGCTGCGTGCGCTCGGTGCGCAGCCGCCGCAGGCCGACGCGGCACGCGCTGGCGCTGGCGCTGCACCGCAGGAGGGCCAGGATGCGGGCACTGCGCCGGCGGCGGAGGTCATGGGCGCAGCGCCCGCCGCGCGCGGCGCGCCGCCGGCTGCGATGCAGCCCCGCGCCGCGGGCCCCACGGTGCGGGTGCGCGCGCAGCTGCTCGACCGGCTGGTCAACCAGGCGGGCGAGGTGATGATCGCCCGCTCGCGGCTGGATGCGCGTGTGGGCCAGATGCGTACCTCGCTGGGCGAGCTCTCGGGCAACCTGGAGCGGCTGCGCCAGCAGTTGCGCGACATCGAGGTGCAGGCCGAAACGCAGATGCAGTCGCGCCTGGCGCTTTCCAAGGACGCCGGCGCGGGCTTCGACCCACTGGAGTTCGACCGTTTCACCCGTGTGCAGGAGCTCACCCGCATGATGGCCGAGTCGGTCAACGACGTGGCCACGGTGCAGCGCAACCTGCAACGCACCGTCGAGGCCGCCGAGGATGACCTGATTGCCCAGGGCCGCCAGGCCCGAGAACTGCAGCGCGACCTGCTGCGCACGCGCATGGTGGAGTTCGATGGCATCGCCGAGCGGCTCTACGCCGTGGTGCGCCAGGCGTCCAAGGAGGCGGGCAAGCAGATCAAGCTCGACATCGAGGGCGGCTCCATCGAGATGGACCGTGGCGTGCTCGACCGCATGGCGCCGGCTTTCGAGCACCTGCTGCGCAACAGCGTGGCGCACGGCATCGAGCGGCCCGAGCAGCGCGTGGCCGCAGGTAAGCCGGCCGTGGGCCGCATCGCCATCGCGCTGCGCCAGGAGGGTAACGACGTCGCGGTGGAATTCAGTGACGACGGCGCAGGCCTCGATCTGGAGCGCATCCGCGCCCGGGCCGTGGCGCAGGGGCTGCTGGCCGAAGGCGCCGAGCTGGAGGCCGGCGCTGCGGCTCAGCTCATCTTCCAGCCGGGCTTTTCCACTGCCGCTGGCCTGACCGAGCTTTCCGGCCGAGGCATCGGCATGGACGTGGTGCGTTCAGAGGTACAGGCCCTGGGTGGCCGCATCGAGACGCAGTCGCGCTCCGGCGAGGGCACCTCGTTCCGCATGGTGCTGCCGCTCACCACCGCGGTCACGCAGGTGGTGATGCTGCGCGCAGGACATCAGACCATCGGCGTGCCGGCCAGCCTGGTGGAGATCGTGCGCCGCACCACGGGGGCCGAGCTGGATGCGAGCTACGCGGGCAGCCAGTTCCATGACGGCGTGGAATCCATCCCCTTCTTCTGGCTTGGCGCGCTGCTGCAGTCTTCGCCGCGCAGCGACGAATCCGCCAGCAAGACGCGGCCGGTGGTGGTGCTGCGCAGCGCAGCGCAGCGCATCGCCATGCATGTGGACGAGGTGCTGGGTAACCAGGAAGTGGTGGTGAAGAACCTGGGGCCGCAGCTCTCGCGCCTGCCGGGGCTGGCCGGGATGTCGGTGCTGGCCTCCGGCGCCGTGGTGCTGATCTACAACCCGGTGGCACTGGCCACGGTGTATGGCGATCAGGCCCGGGCCCTGGCCCAGGCGGGCGCAGAGCCTGCCGGTAGCGCAGGAGCGGGCGGCATCGCCGAGGTGGCCGTGCCTGCGGCGGGAAGCGCCAGCGTGCCGCTGGTGCTGGTGGTGGACGATTCCATCACCGTGCGCCGCGTCACCCAGCGGCTGCTGCAGCGCGAGGGCTACCGCGTGGCGCTGGCCTCTGACGGTCTGCAGGCGCTGGAGCGGCTGCAGCTGGAGCGGCCGGCGCTGGTGCTCTCCGATATCGAGATGCCCCGCATGGACGGCTTCGATCTGGCACGCAACATCCGCGGTGATGCGGTGCTGCGCGACCTGCCCATCGTGATGATCACCTCGCGCATCGCGCGCAAGCACCGGGAGCATGCGATGGAGCTGGGCGTGAACCATTACCTGGGCAAGCCCTATTCCGACGAGGAGCTGCTGGGTCTGGTGGAGCACTACGCCCGCAAGGCGGAGCTGACCCAGGAAGAGGCCTGAGCACGCCCGGCGCTTCGCGAGGCCTCAGCCGGCCTTCACCACCGCATAGCGCGCCAAAGTGCGCTGGCGGGCTTCGTCGTGGTCCACCACGGGGTGGGGGTAGTCCTGGCCCAGCGCGACGCCGGCTGCCTGCAGCTCCAGCGGGCGTGCCAGCCAGGGTGCGTGCAGTGCCGCGTCGGGTAGCTTGGCCAACTGCGGCAGGTAGCGGCGGATGAAGCGGCCCTCGGGGTCGAACTTGCGGCTCTGGCTCACCGGGTTGAAGATGCGGAAGTAGGGCTGCGCATCGCAGCCGCTGGAGCTGGCCCACTGCCAGCCGCCGTTGTTGGCCGAGAGGTCGAAGTCGTTGAGCTTCTCGGCGAAATAGCGCTCGCCGCGGCGCCAGTCCAGGCCCAGGTCTTTGCACAGGAAGCTGGCCACCACCATGCGAAGGCGGTTGTGCATGTACCCGGTCTGGTTGATCTGCGCCATGGCGGCGTCGACCAGCGGGTAGCCGGTACGGCCTTCGCACCAGGCGGCAAAGAGCTCGTCGGCCTGCGCGCCGCTTTCCCAGGCGATGGCATCGTAGGCGGGCTTGAAGCTCGCGCCGCCCGCGATCTGCGGGTGGTGCGCCAGCACCTGGAAGTAGAAGTCCCGCCAGATGAGTTCGCTGAGCCAGGTGGCGGCGCCCGCGCTGCCCCGGGCACTGCGCTCGTGCGCCAGCCGCGCGGCCTGGCGGATCGAGAGCGTGCCGAAACGCAGATGCACGCTGAGGTAGCTCGGGCCCTTCATGGCGGGGAAGTCGCGGGCTTGGCCGTAGGCGTCGATGCGTTCGAGAAAGTCGTCCAGCAGCTGCTGCGCACCCTGCATGCCGGCGGGCAGGCGCAGCTGCGCGAGGCCGGCGGGCTCGAAGCCCAGGGCCGGGAGCGAAGGCACGGGCTGGCGCAGCCCCTCCGGGCGCGGCGCCAGCCGGCGGGCGCGGGGCTCCACGGGGTAGGCGCGCAGGTAGAAGTCGTCCACCTTGCGCAGCCAGGCGTTCTTGTAGGGCGTGAACACGGTGTAGGGCGTGCCGGTCTGGGTCAGCACTTCCCCGCGCTCGAAGACCGTGTGGTCCTTGAAGGTGAGCAGCCGGATGCCCAGCGCCAACAGCACCGAGCGCACGTGCTCGTCGCGCGCCAGTGCCAGGGGTTCGTCGTCGCGGTTGGCGAAGACAGCCTGCACGCCCAGCTGACGTGCCAGCGCGGGCAGCTCGTCGCGCGCCAGTCCGTGGCAGGCGATGAGGCCGCCGTGCGTGTCGCCCGAGAGTTCGCGCAGCGATGCGTCCAGCTCCACCAGCGATTCGCGGATGAATTCCACCCGGCGGTCGGCGCGGGGCAGGGCGTCCAGGATTTCGGTGTCGAAGACGAAGGCGCAATGCACTTGCTGGCACTGGCGCAGCGCGTGGTGCAGCGCCGCATGGTCCGTGGAGCGCAGGTCACGCCGGAACCAGACCAGGCCAGAAGAAAAAATGGGTGCCATGTTCACCGTTTAAAATTGCCGAATGCCTGCCGATTCTGCGCCCATGAACCTGACGCACCATTTCCTGATCGCCATGCCGGGCCTGGAAGATGCGTCTTTCTCGCGCAGCGTGGTCTATGTGTGCGAACACAGCGAACGCGGAGCCCTCGGGCTCATCATCAACAAGCCCACCGACATCAATCTGCGGGGCCTTTTCGACAAGGTCGATCTGCCCCTGCAGCGCGAAGACCTCACCCAGCAGCCCGTCTTCCAGGGCGGTCCGGTGCAGACCGAGCGCGGCTTCGTGCTCCACGAGCCCGTGGTCGCTTCCTCGTCCGAAACGGGGGAGGGGGTCGAAGCCGACGAAACCATCTACGCCTCCACCATGGCCATTCCAGGCGGGCTGGAGATGACCACCTCCAAGGACGTGCTCGAGGCGATGTCCACCGGCGCCGGTCCGCGCCGCGTGCTGGTGACGCTGGGCTATTCGTCCTGGGCGCAGGGCCAGCTCGAATCCGAGGTGGCCGAGAACAGCTGGCTGACCGTGGGGGCCGACCCGTCGGTCATCTTCGACACCCCGGTGGATCAGCGCTACGACCGTGCCATGGCCTTGCTGGGCCTGCAGTCGTGGATGCTCTCGCCCGAGGCGGGGCACGCATGAGCGGCTCTTCCGCAGCCCCCGCATCTTCACCAGCATCGCAGGCCGTTCCCGCGCATTTCCAGTCCTTCCTGGCGCTAGACCTGGGGCTCAAGCGCAGCGGCGTCGCCGTGGGCAATCGCATGCTGCGCACCGCCACGCCGCAGGCCACGATCCGCGCCGAGGGCGATGCTCGCTTCGCCCATGTGGCCGAGCGCATCCGCGAATGGCAGCCCGATGCGCTGGTGATCGGCGTGCCCTACCACCCCGATGGCGCGAGCCACGAGAACACCGCCCGCGCCCTGAAGTTCGCGCGCCAGCTGCGCGGCCGCTTCGGGCTGCCGGTGTTCGAGGTGGACGAGCGCTACAGCACTACCGAGGCCCATGCCGCCGGCGCCCGCGATGCCGATGCCGCGTCGGCCTGCATCATCCTGGAACAGTTTTTGAGGAATCTTCCATGAGCGCTCCCCCGTCCCCTTCTTCCACGCCCCACGCCGCGGGCACGCTGGCGCTTGACGCCGAAGCGCTCTACGCCGAGCTGCTGCGCGGCGTGCGTGCGCTGCGCACTGGGCGCACGCACCTGGCGGGCATCGCCTCGGGCGGCGCCTGGCTGGCCGAGCGGCTGCAGAAGGACCTGGGCCTGCCCGGCGAAGCCGGCGTGCTCTCCTCGGCCATGCACCGCGACGACTTCTCTCAGCGCGGCATGTCGGTGAGCGCGCAGACTGCGCTGCCCTTCGAGGTGAGCGGCGCCGACATCCTGGTGCTGGACGATGTGCTCTACACCGGCCGCACCATCCGCGCCGTGCTCAACGAGCTGTTCGACTACGGCCGGCCCGCCAGCGTGCGGCTGGCGGTGCTGGTGGACCGCGGCGGGCGGGAGCTGCCGGTGCAGGCGGACTTCGCCGCCGCCCGCGTGGCGCTGCCGGCCACCCAGTCGCTGGCCCTGGCCCGCACCGAGGCCGGCGCTTTCCATTTCGACGTCAAAGCAGTGAACATCCAAGAGGCCTGACGGTGCTGTACAAGCGCAACCCCCAACTCAACGCCAACGGCGAGCTGATCCATCTGCTCTCCATCGAGGGCCTGCCCAAGAGCATCCTCACCCACATCCTCGACACCGCGGCCAACTTCGTCAGCGTGAACGACCGCGAGGTGAAGAAGGTGCCGCTGCTGCGCGGCAAGAGCGTGTTCAACCTGTTCTTCGAGAACAGCACCCGCACGCGCACCACCTTCGAGATCGCGGCCAAGCGCCTGTCGGCCGACGTGATCAACCTGGACATCGCGCGCTCCTCGGCCAGCAAGGGCGAGTCGCTGCTCGACACCATCGCCAACCTCTCGGCCATGGCGGCGGACCTCTTCGTGGTGCGGCACAGCGAATCGGGCGCGCCCTACCTGATCGCGCAGCACGTGGCGCCCCATGTGCACGTCATCAACGCGGGCGACGGACGGCATGCGCACCCCACGCAGGGGCTGCTCGACATGTACACCATCCGCCACTACAAGAAGGACTTCTCCAACCTCACGGTGGCCATCGTGGGCGACGTGCTGCATTCGCGCGTGGCGCGCTCGGACATCCACGGCCTCACCACCCTGGGCTGCCCCGAGGTGCGCGTGGTGGGCCCGCGCACGCTGGTGCCCAGCGACCTCTCCCACATGGGCGTGCGCGTGTGCCACACGCTGGAAGAGGGCATCAAGGATGCCGACGTGGTCATCATGCTGCGCTTGCAGAACGAGCGCATGAGCGGCGCGCTGCTGCCATCCAGCCAGGAATACTTCAAGAGCTTCGGCCTCACGCCCGAGAAGCTGCGGCTGGCCAAGCCCGACGCCATCGTCATGCACCCCGGCCCGATCAACCGCGGCGTGGAGATCGACTCCGCCGTGGTGGACGGCAAGCAGAGCGTGATCCTGCCGCAGGTCACCTTCGGCATCGCCGTGCGCATGGCCGTGATGTCCATCGTCGCCGGTAACGAGGCTTGATTGCTATAAAGAAAATAGCTGCCAGCGCGCATCCAGAAAGCGCTGGCGGTTCATTGGGCTTGAAACCATGAAGATACTGATCCAGAACGGCCGCGTGATCGATCCGGCCAGCGGCTTCGACCAGACCTGCGACATCGCGCTGGCGGCCGGCCGCATCATCGCGCTGGGCCGCGCGCCGCGCGACTTCGCGCCCAACCGCGTGATCGACGCCAGCGGCTGCCTGGTGGTGCCCGGCCTGGTGGACCTGGCGGCGCGCCTGCGCGAGCCCGGCTACGAACACGAGGGCATGCTCGAATCCGAAATGGCGGCGGCCGTGGCCGGCGGCGTGACCAGCCTGGTCTGCCCGCCCGACACCGACCCGGTGCTGGACGAGCCCGGCCTGGTGGAAATGCTCAAGTTCCGCGCCGAGAAGCTGCACCAGTCGCGGCTCTTTCCGCTGGGCGCGCTCACGCGGGGCCTGGCCGGCGAGGTGCTGACCGAGATGGCCGAACTCACCGAGTCGGGCTGTGTCGGCTTCAGCCAGGCCGAGGTGGCGCTGCAGAGCACTCAGGTGCTGCAGCGCGCCCTGCAGTACGCCGCCACCTTCGGCTACACCGTGTGGCTGCGCCCGCAGGAGATGTACCTGGGCCGGGGCGTGGCCGCCAGCGGGCCACTCGCCACGCGGCTGGGCCTCTCGGGCATTCCTGTCGCGGCCGAGACCATCGCGCTGCACACCATCTTCGAGCTGCTCAAGACCACCGGCGCGCGCGTCCACCTCTGCCGCCTCTCCAGCGCGGCGGGCGTGGATCTGGTGCGCCAGGCCAAGGCCGCAGGCCTGAAGGTGACGGCCGACGTGAGCATCAATTCGCTGATGTTCACCGACACCGACATCGGCTTCTTCGACAGCCGCGCGCGCCTTTCGCCGCCGCTGCGCCAGCAGCGCGACCGCGATGCGCTGCTGGCTGGCCTGGCCGACGGCACCCTCGACGCGCTGGTCTCCGACCACACGCCGGTCGATGAAGACGCCAAGGTGCTGCCCTTCGCCGAGGCCGAGCCCGGCGCCACCGGCCTGGAGCTGCTCCTGAGCGTGGCCCTCAAGTGGTCGCGCGATGCCGGCGTGCCGCTGGCGCGCGCGCTGGGCGTGGTCACCGCCGAGCCGGCCCGCGTGCTGGGCAGCGCCCTGGGCACGCTGCAGGCCAGCGTGGGCCAGATCGTGGAAGGCGGCGTGGCCGACCTCTGCGTGGTCGATGCCGAAGGCGCCTGGACGGTGGAAGCCGCCGCGCTGCGCAGCCAGGGCAAGCACACGCCTTTCTCGTCCTACGAGCTGCCGGGCCGCGTGCGCTGCACGCTGGTGGGCGGGCAGGTCGCGTTCGAGCGCCAGCCCGGCTGATCGCCTCCTGGGTGCGCTGGCCTGGCCGCACCCGGTGCGGTTCCCGGCAGGCGGCGCGCCGTGATGTCCTCGCCCCTGTCCGCTCCTCCGATTCCTTTCTTCGAGCTGCCACCATGAGACGCCAAGTCCGCGCCTGCCTGCGCCTCGCACGCATGCTGACCCACATCGCCGTCGGCCTGGGAACCGTGCTGCTGCGCTTCCGCGGCATGCCGGTCCAGGAGCAGCAGGCCCGCGTGCAGGCCTGGGCGCGGGAGATGCTGCGGCGCGCCGGTGTGCAGTTGCAGGTGCTGGGCACGCCGCCCGCGCACGGGCCGCTGCTGCTGGTGGCCAACCACATCTCCTGGCTCGACATTCCGGTGATGCACGCGGCGCGCCACTGCCGGTTCGTCTCTAAGTCCGATGTCAAGGCCTGGCCGGTGCTGGGCCGGCTGGCCACGGCGGCGGGAACGCTCTACATCGAACGCGAATCGCGCCGCGACGCGCTGCGCGTGGTCCATACCATGCGCGATGCGCTCGATCGCGGCGAGATCCTGGCCGTGTTCCCCGAAGGCACGACCAGCAACGGCATCGCGCTGCTGCCCTTCCACGCCAACCTGCTGCAGTCGGCCATCAGCGCCGATGCGCCCGTGCAGCCCGTGGGCCTGCGCTTTATCGACGGCCGCACCGGCGCGCCCAGCCAGGCCGCGAGCTATGTGGGCGACGAGACGCTGATCGGCTCGCTTTGGCGCACCCTCTGCGCCGACGGGCTGGTGGCCGTGGTGCACTACGGCGCGCCGCAGCAGGCCGCCGGCCGCGACCGCCGCACCTGGGCCGAAGACCTGCGCAGCGTGGTGGACGGGCTGCGGCGCAGTTGATGGGGCAGGGGCTGGCCGGCCCCCCTGCGGTGGCCGGCGATCCGCTATTGAAAATATAGCTGTCAGCCATTGATCTGCCTGGGCTGGAGGCCCAAAGTCCTCAAAGTCCTCGATCCCGGCCGCTCAGCCCCGGGGAAACGTCACCACGTGCTGCACCTGCGGCCGGATGCCGATCCAGTCGCCTACCGCATGGTCGTGGTGGCTCGGCACATGGGCCATCACGCTAAGGCCGTTGGCCAGCTGCAGCGTGTAGAGGAATTCCGACCCCCTGAACGCCTTGCGCACGATGCGCGCCTGCACCGGCGCATCGTCGTCATGCACCACGTCGTCGGCGCGCAGCAGCACGTCGCATGCGCCGCCCGGGTAGGCGCCGGGCAGGGGGCATTCCTCCAGGTCGGCCAGGTCGCCCAGCGGCGTGCGCGCCACCACGCCGCCGTCGGGCCGGCGCTCCAGCGTGGCGGGGGCGAACACGCCGTGGCCGATGAAATCCGCCACGAAGCGCGTGGCCGGCCGGTGGTAGAGCGCATAGGCGGCATCCCACTGGTGCAGCGTGCCCGACTCCATCACGCCGATGCGGTCGCCGATCGCGAAGGCCTCCAGCTGGTCGTGCGTGACGAAGAGGGCGGTCGCGCCCGCCGCCTTCAGGATGCCGCGCACCTCGTGCGCCAGGCGCTCGCGCAGCTCCACGTCCAGGTTGGAAAAGGGTTCATCCAGCAGCATCAGCTGCGGGCGCGGCGCCAGCGCCCGGGCCAACGCCACGCGCTGCTGCTGCCCGCCCGAGAGCTCGTGGGGAAAGCGTTCTGCGCTGCCTTCCAGGCCCACCAGGCGCAGCACCTCATCGACCCGCGCCGCCTGCTCGGCCCGCGCCAGGCGGTGGATGCCGAAGGCCACGTTGCGCCCCACGCTCAGGTGCGGGAAGAGGGCGTAGTCCTGGAACACCATGCCGATGCGGCGCTCCTCGGGCGGCACGCTGCGGCCGGCGCTGCCCACGACCGCGCCGCTCAGGCGGATCTCGCCGCCGGCCACCGGCTCCAGTCCCGCCACGGCGCGCAGCAGCGTGGTCTTGCCGCAGCCCGAGGGGCCGATCAGCACGCCGATCTCGCCCGCCGCCAGGCCCAGGCTCACGCCGCGCACGGCGGCCTGTGCGCGGCCGGCGTAGCGCACTTGCAGTTGGGAGACTTCCAGAAACATGCAGGGGATTCTAGAAGGCATGGATGCGTAGAATTCGCATTCTCAGCATCAGCGCGGTGGCTTGCCACCTTTCTGGCCTGCTGAACCTCGCCCCGGGCCGTGCCTGCGGCTGCCGCCATCTTCCTTATCGCTTCACCGGCCCGCTCCTTGGCTCCGTTCCGCTTCGCACTGCGCTCCCTGCCGCTCATCGCCCTCGCCGCGCTGCTCACCCTGCCGGTGCTGGCCGTGCTGGGCTCTTGGCTGCCCTGGGGGACGGGCGGCGAGGCGGCCGGTGCCATCCTGCGCGAGATGGCCGCCACCGTGCTGCCGGGCTACGTCGCCACCACGCTGTGGCTGGGCGTGGCCGTGGCGCTGGGCGCGGCGGTGGTGGGCATGGCCACGGCGGCGGCGGTCACGCTGTTCGACTTCCGCGGCCGGCGCAGCATGGAATGGCTGCTGCTCCTGCCCCTGGCCATGCCGGCTTATGTGACGGCCTATGCATACACCGACTTCCTGCAGTTCAGCGGCCCGCTGCAGGTGTGGCTGCGCGCGAGCTTCGGGCTCGAAGGGCGGCTTTTGCCCGAGGTGCGCAGCCTGGGCGGTGCGGTGTGGGTGTTCATCTTCTCGCTCTACCCGTATGTCTATCTGCTGGCGCGCACGGCCCTGGGCGAGCGTGCCGCGCACCTGATGGAAGCCGCGCGCCTGCTGGGTGCACCGCTGGGCCGCCGCATCCGCATGGTCGCGCTGCCGCTGGCGCGGCCGGCGGTGGCGGCGGGCGTGGCGCTGGTGCTGATGGAGACGTTGGCCGACTTCGGCGTGGCCAGCTATTTCGGCATCCAGACCTTCACCACAGGCATCTACAAGGCCTGGCTGTCCATGGACAACCGGCTCGCCGCCGCGCAGCTCGCCACCATGCTGCTCGTGCTGGTCGTGGCGCTGCTGCAGCTGGAGCTGCGTGCGCAGCGCCGCATGCGCTTTGCCACCGGCAGCGCCGGGCGCGCCGGCTCGGCCGAGGCGCAGCCGCAGCGTCTGCTGGGCTGGCGCTGCGCGGCGGCCTGGGGCATCTGCCTGCTGCCCGTGCTCGCGGGCTTCGTTCTGCCGGTGGTCTTCATGCTCCGTCCGCTGGCGGCTGACTGGTCGGTGCTGCCCTGGGACCGTTTCGTGGAATGGGCCGGCCACAGCGTGCGCCTGGGCGCCATCACTGCCGTGCTGGCCGTGGCCATCGCGCTGGCGCTGGCCTTCGCCGTGCGGCGCCGCCCCACCGCGCTCACGCGCAGCGTGGTGCAACTGGCCAGCCTGGGCTACGCCGTGCCCGGTGCGGTCATCGTGGTGGGCCTGCTGCTGCCCGTGGGCTGGCTGCAGACGGCGGCGCCCGGCTGGGGGCTGCCCGCGCTCATCACCTCCACGGCCGTGGGCATCGTCTGGGCCTATCTGGTGCGCTTTTGCGCCGTGGCGTTGCAGTCGGTGCAAAGCGGCTATGCGCGCATCCCGCCCAGCCTGGACGATTCCGCCCGCATGCTGGGCGTGGGCAGCCTGGGGCTGATGTTGCGGGTGCATGCGCCGCTGCTCAAGCGCTCCACGGCGGCCGCGGCGCTGCTGGTCTTCGTCGATGTGATGAAGGAGCTGCCTGCCACCATGGTGCTGCGCCCCTTCAACAGCGACACACTGGCGGTGGTTGCCTACCAGCTGGCGCGCGACGAGCGCCTCGGTGAAGCCGCGCTGCCTTCGCTGGCACTGGTGGCCGTGGGGCTCGTGCCGGTGATGCTGCTCAGCCGCACGCTGCGCGGCGGCCGGCGCTGATCTGGATGGCGCAGATCGGGCGCGCGTCCGGCTCTCAGGCCGTCGCGGTCGCCGTCGCAGCCGCTGCGGCGCCCAGCGAGGCATGGGCCGCTGCCGCGATCTCCAGCGAACGCAGGCGCAGATCGCCGTCGTACACGTCGCTCACCAGAATGAATTCATCGGCCTCGGTGGCACGCGCCAGTTCGGCGAAGCCTTCGCGCACCGTCTCGGGCCCACCCACCACGCCAGCGGCGAGGAAGTCGCCGATCGCGGCGCGCTCCTGCGGCAATAGCGATTGCGCATAGCCCTGCACCGGCGGGCGTAGCAGGCCGCGCTGGCCGGTGAGGATGCCCAGCACGCGCTGGTAGGTGCTGCTGGCCAGGTAGTCAGCCTCTTCGTCGGTGGGCGCGGCGATCACCGGCACGCCGATGGCCACGTAAGGCCGTGCCAGGGTGGCCGAGGGCCGGAACAGCCGGCGGTAGAGGTCGATGGCCTGGTGCAGCATGCGCGGCGCGAAGTGCGACGCGAAGGCATAGGGCAGCCCCTTTTCGGCCGCGAGCTGGGCCGAGAAGAGGCTGGAGCCCAGCAGCCAGATCGGCACGTTGGTGCCTGCGCCCGGCACGGCGGTGATGCGCTGCCCCGGCTCGGCGGGCCCCAGCAGGCGCTGCAGTTCGGCCACGTCGCGCGGAAAGTCCTGCTCGGACTCCACCCGATCGCGGCGCAGGGCGCGCATGGTCTGGCCGTCGGTGCCCGGCGCGCGGCCCAGGCCCAGGTCGATGCGGCCCGGATACAGCTCGGCCAGCGTGCCGAAGGCCTCGGCGACCACCAGCGGCGCATGGTTGGGCAGCATGATGCCGCCCGAGCCCACGCGGATGCTCTGCGTGGCGCCCGCCACATGGCCGATCAGCACGGCCGTGGCGGAACTGGCGATGCCGGGCATGTTGTGGTGCTCGGCCATCCAGTAGCGGGTGAAGCCCAGGCTTTCCACATGCTGCGCGGTGCGCACGGCCAGGGCCAGCGCCTGGGCGACGGTGGCGCCTTCGCGCACGGTCACCAGGTCGAGCATGGAGAGGGCGGGCAGGTGCGTGATGGAAGAAGTCATGCAGCCATTGTGGGCGCCGAGCCATATCCATGCTGGTGACGGGACTTGCGCCCGGCATCCCGGTCCGGGCGGCATTGCGCGGACCGGACCGGGATCGTCAAGATGTGCTCAGAGCCCCAGCTGGGTCCTGAAGGCGGCCCAGCCCGCATTGTTCAGCCGCACCGTATAGCTCAGTACCTGTTCCTCCTTCGTCGCGGGGCGCGGCTGGCGGTACTGATAGACGCCGCCGTTGTACTCGGTATAGCCGCGCAGCTGGTTCAGCGAGGTGAGCGGGAAGTTCGCGATCCTCAGCAGCCGCACGCCGCCGCCCGAGGTATCGATGGAATAGGCGCTTTGGGACAGCGCGGTGCAGTTGTTCGAGTCGCTGTAGTTGGGCGCCGTGGCGTTGCAGCGGTAGATCTGCAGCGTGCTGCCATCGACGAAGGCCGCGCGCAGCGAGTGCGTGTCATCCTGGATGCCCAGCGGCAGCGTGCCGCCTGCGTTGGCCAGGTTGACCGCCGAAGCCGGCCGCCCGGCTATCAGCGCTTCCAGCGTGGTGAAGGCGCCGCCTGCCAGCAGGTCGGTGGCCGTGTTGTTGATGGTGATCGCCTGGTTGAGCTGTGCGCTCACGTTGGTGCGCAGCACGGAGCCCGCAGGGAAGGTCGCGCTGCCCAGCGGCGCCAGCGACGCCATGGTCAGCGTCACTGTCTGCTGGAAGCCGTTGCCGCTGAGCTGGCTGTTGCCAGCCTGCATCTGCGCGGCCACATCGGCCATGGGCTTGCCGGAGACGTCCTGCTCGGCCACCGTCACGCTGTAGAAGCGGGTGGCGCCGTCGCAGTAGCGGGTGCGGGAGGGCGAGCCGCGCGTGTTCAGGCGCGGGGGCGTGCCGTCGCAGCGGTTCCAGCCTGTCTCGGTCAGCGTCACCGATGCGGGGGTGGGATAGAGCTGTGCGGCGGACAGGGCGGCGCCTGCCGACATGCCGCTGCGGCGTTCGAATTGCTGGGTGTTGCCATTGGCATCCACGGTGCCGTCGGAATCGCGCACGGCCAGGCGCCAGTTCTGCGCGTCGGTGTAGGTCAGCGAGCCTTGCGAAGACGAGGCCGCGGCCGTGGCGTTCACGGCCACCGTGTTCAGCACTCCGCCCATCTCCAGTGCGAAGGCCGTCAGCTTGGCGGCCGTGCGTGCGGTGTCGGGCAGTACTGCGTCGGCAGAGCGCGCATCGCCCTGGTAGTCGTAGAGCTTGGCGACGGGTACCGCGAGCTGCTGTGCGACGGCCGCCTCGGCGTCAGCGAGCGGCAGGCCGCCTGCCACGGCTTTCTGCACCAGCGTGGTCAGGGGCGAGATCTGCCCGCCGCTCTTGCCGGCCGGGGTGGAGAGCACGAAGGCGCGGGTGGTGGCCGTGGCTTGCGGTTCCGCCGCATCCACCGCATCCTTGCCAACCTGGGCCAGCAGGGGCGCGGCGCGGAAAGCACTGGCCGCGGCATCGTCGGCTGGCTGGTAGGTCAGGGCATATCGGCCGTCGGCCCCGGTGGCTGCGGCAGCCTTGGGCTCGTTCGCATCGCAGGCCTGATTGCCGTTCAGATCGGCGCAGACCAGCACATTGCTCAGGGCCTGGTCGGCGACCACCGTGCCGCTCAGCGAGATGGTCGCGGGGGAGGAGTTGCCGCCACCGCCGCAGGCGGCTAGCAGGGCGAGCACGCTGGCGGACATCAGGCTCTTGCCGAACTCGGGCGGCAGTGCAGAGGGGGTGTGGGAGAAGGCGGTCATGGAAGGGTCCCGGTGGTTGTTTTTCGTGACCCGACAGTAAATCGCTACGATTCATTCATAAATGATGCAAATGCACTATCGCCCTGCTGGACGGGTGGGCTGGCGTTTGGCGCTGCATATAGGGGCGAGTTGCGAGCCGCTCGGGGTTCGTGCAGGCCTGCGGACTGCATCCGAGATGCGTCCCTGTGGGGCTCCACCGCCCCGGGGCCCAGGGGCCGGTATTCCCATCCAAGAGCCGTACGGCATTGGTCGCCATCCCCCATGCTCGCGGGATACCCACGGGGGAGGCACGGGGACTCGGCCACACCGTTCCCGGAGAGGCAGGCGCATGGAACCTGGCGTTCGAGCCCTTGGCAGTCGTTCGTCTTTTCCGCGCGCGAGGGTGGCAGCGGATGTCGTCAGCCCCCGGCCGGTCCTGCCGCTCAGTCCCGCGTCACGCGCAGCACTTCTTCAGGGCTGGTGATGCCGGCCTGCACCAGGCGTTCACCGTCCTCGCGCATCAGGCGCATGCCGCGGGCCAGGGCGGCGGCGCGGATGTCCGCCTCGGAGGACTGGTTGTGGATCTGCTCGCGGATGGCATCGTCCACCACCAGCAGTTCGAACACACCGGTGCGGCCCCGGTAGCCGCTGGGGTCGCTGGCATCGAGCTTGCGCACCAGCCGCTGGGCCAGCACGCCGAGCAGCGAACTGGAGAGCAGGAACGGCTCCACGCCCATGTCGGTCAGGCGGGTGATGGCGCTGGCCGCATCGTTGGTGTGCAGCGTGGCCAGCACGAGGTGGCCGGTGAGCGAGGCCTGGATGGCGATCTGCGCGGTCTCGAAATCGCGGATTTCGCCGATCATGATCACGTCCGGATCCTGCCGCAGGATGGCGCGCAGCGCCTTGGCGAAGGTCAGGTCGATCTTGGCGTTGACCTGCGTCTGGCCCACGCCCGGCAGCTCGTATTCGATGGGGTCTTCCACCGTCATGATGTTGCCCTGCGTGGCGTCCATGCGCTGCAGCGCCGCGTAGAGCGTGGTGGACTTGCCCGAGCCTGTGGGCCCGGTCACGAGGATGATGCCGTGCGGCTGGGTGATGAGGTGCTCGAAGCGCGAGAGCGTGTCGCCCTGCATGCCCACCGATTCCAGCGTGAGCTTGGTCTGCGTCTTGTCCAGGAGGCGCAGCACGGCGCGCTCGCCGTGGGCGCTGGGCAGGGTGGAGACGCGCACGTCGATGGCCCGCGTTCCCAGGCGCAGGCTGATGCGGCCGTCCTGCGGCAGGCGCTTTTCGGAGATGTCCAGGTCCGCCATGATCTTCAGGCGCGAGATCAGCGCGGCATGCAGCGCCCGGTTGGGCTGCACCACCTCGCGCAGCGAGCCATCGACACGGAAGCGCACGCTCGAATGCCGCTCGTAGGGCTCGATGTGGATGTCGCTCGCGCCGTCGCGCGCGGCCTGCGTGAGCAGCGCGTTCAGCATGCGGATGATCGGCGCGTCGCCGGCCGATTCCAGCAGGTCCTCGACCGCCGGCAACTCCTGCATCATGCGCGAGAGGTCGGCGTCGCTCTCGACCTCGCTCACCACCATGGCAGCGCTGGATTCGTTCTGCGAATAGGCCGCGCTGATGCGCTGGGCCAGCGCGGGCGCATCGAGCGGCATCAGCTCGCGCACGGCGGGGTACTTGCGCAGCACCTCCGACAGCGCGCCGGCGTCGGGCGCAAGGCCGTGCCAGAGCAGCAGGCTCTGGCCGTCGTCCTCCAGCAGGAGTTGCGTCGATCGCGCGAAGGCGTAGGGCAGGGGGTGGTGCATCGTGGGGCGGTTCTTCCGGCGGGCGGCAGACTTACTGCGGGCTGTAGGGGTTGTTGCCCACGGCGGGTGCTGGCGCGGGGGCGGGCGTCAGCGGAATGGACTCGGTCTGCAGTGGCGCGATCAGCGGCCCGGGGGGCACGGCGCGCGGGTTGCCCGGCGTGGCGGGGGTTTGCGTTTGCAGCGG
Organism: Paracidovorax sp.; assembly: GCF_057642795.1. Taxonomy (NCBI): domain Bacteria; kingdom Pseudomonadati; phylum Pseudomonadota; class Betaproteobacteria; order Burkholderiales; family Comamonadaceae; genus Paracidovorax; species Paracidovorax sp. The sequence goes on along the minus strand of NZ_JBXYZY010000027.1, from coordinate 355,026 downwards.
AGGCAGCACCGGCGCGGCCGAGACGCTGCCCATCACCGCGCTGGGCGCGGGCTGGGTGACCTGCTGCAGCGCGCGGATGGCCTCGTAGCGGTCCTGCACCAGCGCATCGCTGGTGGCCGCGTCGCGGATCACCACCGGGCGCAGGAAGACCATCAGGTTGGTCTTGCGGCGTGAGCGGTTCTCGTTGCGGAACAGGCCGCCCACCAGGGGCAGGTCACCCATCAGCGGCACCTTGTCCTGGCCCATGGCGTAGCGGTCTTCCAGCAGGCCGCCGAGCACGATCACGCTGCCGTCGTTGACCAGCACGGTCGATTCGATGGAGCGCTTGCTGGTGGTGGGGCCGTTGCGGTCCGAGAGCGTGTTGCCGTCCACCTGCGAGACCTCCTGGTAGAGCGTGAGCTTGACCGTGCCGTTCTCGCTGATCTGCGGACGCACACGCAGCATCAGGCCCACGTCCTTGCGCTCCACCGTGGTGAAGGGGTTGACCGTGTTGCCGCCCGTGCTGTTGGCATAGGAGCCGGTCACGAAAGGCACGTTGTTGCCGATGATGATCTGCGCTTCCTCGTTGTCCACCGTCAGCAGGTTCGGGGTGGACAGCACGTTGGCATCGCCTGTGTTCTCCAGGAAGTGCGCCAGGGCGCCCAGGTAGTAGTTGCCGTTGACGCGCGGCGCGATGCCGACGTTCAGGCCGTTGCCGGGCGTCGCGTTGCCGCTGGCCAGGGCGCTGGCCACGCTGCTGGCCGAGCCGCTGGCCGCTGCCAGCGCCAGGTTCAGGATGTTGGCGCCGCCGCCCTGGGTGGAATTCGTGCCCAGCACGCCGATGGTGCCATTGCCGTAGCGGCCAGCCACCGTCTGCCACTGGATGCCGAACTCGGCCACCTTGTTGGCCGCCACTTCGACGATCAGGCTTTCCACCAGCACCTGAGCGCGGCGGCCGTCCAGTTGGTCGATGACGGCGCGCAGCTGGCGGAACTGCGGCTCGGGCGCCGAGATGATCAGCGAGTTGGTGCTCGGGTCGGCCTGGATCTGCCCGCCCGTCGAAGGCTGATTGCTGTTGGCCGAATTCAGGCTGCCCGCGGTGCTGCCCAGGCCACCGCCCGAATTGCCGCCGCCCATGCCCGTGCTGCTGCCGCCGGCACTGCCACCGCCGAAGGCGCCGCCCACCTGCGACATGCCGCCCGAATTGCTGCCACCGCTGCTGGTGGCCGTGAAGCCGCCCGAGGTGGCGCCACCGCCCGTGCCCGTGCCGGTCTGCGTGGCTGCCAGCGCCGCGCGCAGCGTGGCTGCGAGCTTGGTGGCGTCTGCGTTTTTCAGATAGACGACGTGGATGTTGCCGTGCGATGCACTCGATCCGGGCGCTGCCGGCTGGTCCAGCTTGGCGACCAGCGAGCGCACCAGAGCCAGCCGCGCCGGGTTGGCTGCGCGCACGATCAGCGAATTGCTGCGCGGCTCGGGCAGCAGCGTGGTGCGGAAGGTCGATTCGCTGGCGCCGGCCACCGGCGTACCCTGGGCCACGGCGGCCGTCGGCGCGGCGCTGCCGCTGCCTTCGATCAGGCGCGAGACCAGCGGTGCGAGCTCGCTCGCCACCGCGTTCTGCAGCGGGATCACCTCCACGTCGCTGGCGTTGGAGACGTCCATCGCCGCGATGATGCGCGCGATGCGCTGCAGGTTGTCGGCGTAGTCGGTGATCACCAGGGAGTTGTTGCCCGGGTTCACGTTGATGGTGTTGTTGGGGCTGATGAGCGGGCGCAGCACCGGCACCAGGTTGGCCGCGTTCTCGAAGTTCAGCTTGAAGATCTGCGTGACGATCTGTCCGCCCGAGGGCGCCCGGCCCGAGCTGCCCTGCGTGACGCTGACCGAGCCGGCCTGCAGCTTGGCATCGGCTTCGGGCACCACCTTGTAGAGCCCGGCGGCTTCGACCACCGTGAAGCCCTGCAGCCGGAGCGCCGCGAGGAATTGGTCGAACGCGGCGGCGGGCGATACCGCGCGCTCGGTCACCAGCGTGAGCTGGCCCTTTACCCGCGGGTCCACCACCACGTTGCGGCCGGTGATCGTGGCCATGGTGCGGGCCACGGCCTCGATGTCGGCATTGGCGAAGTTCAGCGTCACCGGCTCGCCAGAGCGCACGCTGCCGGTGCTCGTGGTGATGGCCGTCTGTGCATTCAGCGGGCCGCTGGCGCAGGCGATGAGCGCGCATGCAGCTACGAATTTCATAGCAAACTGCAGGCGCGGGGAAGGCAAGGATTTCATTCGGTCAACCCACGGTGATGATGGAGCGCGCGCCGGTGCGCCGCCCGATGATGTTGAGGAGGTTCGCCAGCGCGGACTCGCGGTCGGGCGCGGCCGTGGCCTCGCCGGTAAAGCGGAGCCGGTCGCCCACCCACTCCCCGCTGCCGTTGAGCAGCAGGGCGCCGCCCAGGGTGGAGAGCGTGAGCGCAGGCGCGGGGCCCCTGCCGTCGAGCACCAGCCGGTAGCTGCCCATGGGGCGCAGCGTGGACAGGCGCGACGACATGTCCAGCGCATCCAGCTGCGCGGAGCCGGCCAGCTGCATGCGGCCGTTCGTCCAGTTCAGTGCCAGCGCCTGGGTGGACAGCGCCAGCCGGCCTTGCGGCTGCACGGTGTTCCAGGGCGTGCCCAGCCCGGCCAACACCGCAGCGGGCCACTGGCTGCGGCCATCCGCGATCTGCACACGGACGGTGTTCCAGCCGGCCTGCGCGGCGATGCCGATCGGGCCTGCCGTGGTGCAGCAGTCGGCGCGCAGCTCGGCACGCACGCCAGCCCAGGCGGGCCAGAGGCGCCACTGCACGCGGCTGGGCAGGGTGGCGTGGTCCTGGCTGCCGCTGCCGCCGGTCAGCAGCAGCTGGGCGGAGCCGTCCCACACGGTGCCGCGCGGCTCTGCCAGCTGCACCTGCCCGCCGCTGGCGCTGGCCACGCCGGCGGCCAGCCAGCGCGCGGGCGCGAACACGGCCAGCGCCGGCAGGGCGCCCAGCAGCAGGCCCAGCAGCGCCCAGCCCCAGGGCGAGCGCGGCATGCCGGCGGAAGACGAATTGCGGGATGAGAAGTTGCGGGCCACGGAGCGACGAGGGATGAGGGCAGCGATAGAGCGGATCAGCGGCGGGCGAGAGGCTGGGCTGGGAGCGGCGGGCCTCAGGTCGCAGGCAGCGATAGCACCACCGTGCCGTCCCAGCGCGCCATGCCGGTCGCTGCGAGGCTGGGCTGCGGGGCTGACGGTGCGGCACCGGGCATGGCTGTGGCGGGGCGCAGGCCGTTGGCGCCGGCCTGGAGCGTGGGTTCTGCGGACGTGCTGCGCGTCAGCCGCGCTTCCAGCGGCACGGCCCGGGTCGTGCCTCGGGCCTGCGTCAGCCAGCGCGCCAGCGCATCGGCCGGCACGCCCTTGAGGGTGACGGTGGCGCGGTCGCCCGCCGACGACAGCTGCGCGCTGGTGCCCAGCTGCTGGGTGAGCGAGGTCTGCAGCGCGCGCAGCGCATCGCCGCTGCGCGCGCGGGGCACGCTCTGCAGCTGCTGGGCTTCGGCTTGCAGCGACTGCATGTGCTGCAGTTGTGCATCCAGCGCGGCGTGGCGGGCGGGGGCGGTGCGCAGTACCTGCAGCGCGGGCGCGAGGGCCACCCACCAGAGCAAGGCCAGCGCCACCACGGAGCCGGCGGCGATCACCAGGGTTTGTTCGCGCCGGGCCAGGGCCCTCCAGTGGGCCTGCAGCGACGCGGCGAAGGCCTGTGCGCCGTTGCTCTCGTTCTGGGCACCGCTCTTGCCGCCGCTGCCGGTCGGGGTCGTCCTGCCGGTCATCGCGGGGCCTCCATGCGTATCTGCAGCTGGTTGTTGGTGTCGTTAGCGACGTAGCCGCGCGCCAGCAGGCGCTGGTTCAGCGCATCGATCTGTTCGGGCGGCAGATCCAGCCCGCGCAGCCGCAGCTCGCCCGTGGAATATTCCAGCGTGGCGGGCAGCTGCCCTTCGGGCAGGGTGGCGCCAGCGGCGGCCATGAGCGGCTCCATGTCCGACGGCGACATGCTGCCGGCGGCCTGCCGCAGCTGGGCCAGTTCGCGTTCCATCTGCACCGGCGCATCGACGACGGCCCGGACCTGCGGGAAGGTCTGGGTGAGCGTGTTGCGCACGCCGGCTTCCTTGGCCGCCAGGGCCTGCTTTTCCTGCCAGGCCCAGACGTTGAGCCCCACCACCTGCGTGACCACGATGGCGCCCAGCGCCCAGCGCGCGGCCCGCCATTGCGGCGCACGCGCCAGCAGGCCGGCCGCGCTGCCGGCCTTGCGCAGCGCGCGGGTGCGGCCGCTGCTGGCCAAGTCGAACTGGGCCAGGTCCCAGCTGCCGCGGGCGGCGGCCAGGGCGCGCTGGCTGGCGGTGTGGATCTCGGCCGGGCGGCCCAGCAGCCGTTCGGCCAGGGTGGCCACGGCGGGCTCGGCGCGCAGCGGCGCGGGCGGGGCGGGCGGGGCGGCGTCGGGGTCGCCTGCGCCCTGCGGGGCGGTGGCGCCGGCCCAATCCAGCGAGGCGGGGGTGAGCGGCAGAACGACCACGGCCTGGTCGGCGCCGTGGCCGGTGACGACCAGCTGCGGGTCTTCCGGCGTGCCAGTGGCGAAGTACTCGGGCGCGCCGCTGCCGGTGGGTCCGGGCGCGAATTCCGGCACCACACGCGACACCGGGCGGCCGGCCGCTTCCAGCGTCTGCAGCGTGGCGCGCAGCCAGGCACGGTCGCACGCTGCCACCCAGGCCGGCTCGCCGGCGCGTGCGCCCGGCTCCAGCGCGAAGTGCAGCAGCACGGTGTCGTCGAGCACGCGCTCTTCCAGCAGGCCTTCGAGCACGGCGCGCAGGCGCGGCGCCTGGGTGCCGGTGCCTTGCGGCAGCGTCACGCGGTGCCACGACAGCAGGCGCGATGGCACCACGGCCACGGTCTCGCCGGCACGGCCCGGGTCGGGCAGCAGGGCGGCCGATGCGCTGGCGTTCCGCTGGGCGGTGTGTCCGTCGGCGGTCAGCGTGTAGCCGTACTCGGTGGACGGCCCCGGTATCTCCGGGGTCAGGGTAAGGATGAGGGTGCTCATGGATCGGTTTCGCGGGCCATTTTAGGGGCCTGCCATGACAGGCCGCGGGGGGCGGTGGAACACCGGTCAGCGCAGCGCGTCGGCGCTGTCGCGCACGAAGCTGCCGCGCTCGCGCCAGAGGGTGCGCACCACGCCGCGCTGCTTGAGCACGAGGGATCGTTCCTCCACCACCGCCGTGCCCAGCCGGAGTCGGCCACGCACCTCGAAGTAGCTGGACGACACGCTGTGCGTGGCAGCGGTGAGCTCGACCTGGCCGCCGATCAGCCGGGCGGCGTCGCTCTCGCTGCGGAAATGCTGGCCCTCACGCGCCTGCACCAGGCGCTGGGCGTCGGACATGTCGATCTTGTCTATGCTGGCCCACAGCACCACGGCGCTGGCGGTGTTGAGGTTGACCTGGGTGGGCACCGGCAGGATCGTGGCGTAGGGCGCGAGCGCCGCCACGCTGGCCGGCGCCAGGCCCCACCAGGTGAGCTGCGATACGGTCTGCGGCATCAGCGGCGCGCTGGGGTTGTTGTTGCTGCCGCCCGTCGCGCCAGCGTTAGCCGCGTTGCTGGCCGGAGCGCCGGTGCCCGTGCCTGACGCGGTGCCCGCACCCGATGCGCTGGGCGGGCCGTGCAGCACCTGGGCCTGCACCATGCCGCGTGCGACCAGGTTCAGCTCCTGCACCGGCAGGCCCAGATATTCGAAAAGCCGGGTGAACTGCCGCAGCGCCACCGGGTTCACCTGCCCGTTGGCGGCCAGGTTGCGCAGGTTCAGGCGCGACTGCATGTCGGTGATCTGGCCCGAGAGGAAGGCGTTGGCCGTGTCGGTGCTGGCGTCTTCCGCCTGGCTCACGCCGCGCTGGGCTGCGAGGAAGGTGGAAAGCCGTGCTTCTTCGAGCGGCACGGCCCAGGGCTCGGTCAGGTTGTCGGTGCCGTCGCCGCCGCGCGCGAGGGAGTCTTCGCGCAGGATCAGCCGCGACCAGTCCAGCGCGCCGATCAGGATCCAGGCCGCCTGGATGCGGGCGCGCTCGGCGGTTTCGACCTCCACCGCGCGCCACTGCTGCCACATGGCGGCGGCGGCGAAGCTGGCTACCAGGGTCACGGTGAGCATGGCGGCCAGCAAGGCGGCGCCGGCCTGCGAGCCGCGCGCGGCGGCGCATCGCCACATCGGCGGCCTTGCGGCGCGGTAGCACGAGTGGCGGTACGTCACGCTCATGACTTGTTGCCGCCCTGCAGCGGGTTCACCCAGTCGATCGTCATGCCGCCGGCCAGGGCCCCGCCCGGGGGCAGCGTCAGATGCAGGCTGATGCCGTCAGGCACGCTGGCGGCTTCGGGCGAGAGCCCGCCCGGCACCTGCGGCCCCACGGGCGTGCCCGCGCTCGACTGCGCGTTCGACCAGGCGCCGCCGCGGAAGTAGAAGAGCTGCCACTGCGTGAGCGGCATCAGCGCAGTTTCGGCGCGGCGGTCGGCCTCGCTGGGCGTGCGCGCCCATTGCGCGGCATGCTGCCAGGCATCGTTCCACTCGCCGCGCGTGCGCAGCGGGCCTGACTGCCAGCGCAGCCATTGCGTGGTGTTGCCCACGGCGCGCAGCGTCCAGGCCACCACCAGCGCGCCGTCGTCGGGCTGGCGCGTGCCGTGGCGGGTGAGGCGCAGCACCTGGCCGTCCCAGGCGATGGGCTGGGTGCCTTCGATGGCCTGCAGCGCGTCCAGATCGGTCTTCCACTGCGCCAGCGCCGTCTGCATCACCAGCAGGCCGTCGGTGCGCTGGCGGGTCAGCTCCTGCGACCGCACCATGCCGTCGAGCCCGCGCCAGCTCATGATGGCGATCAGCGCCATCACCGCGATGGCGACCATCAGCTCGATCAGCGTGAAGCCGCGTGCAGCGCTGGCCGGCGCCGCGCGCCGCAGGGCGGTGTGCATCAATACCTTCCGACGATGGTGGACACGCGCAGCACCGAGTTGTCGCCATCGAACACCTGGGCGTCCACGCGCCGGAATTGCGGGTTGGGCAGCGGCAGCACCATCACCAGCACGCCGTAGCTGCGGCCCGCCTGCTCGCAGGTGGTGCGACCGTCGCCGATGGACGGCATCTGTGCGGACAGGCGCACTTTCACCAGTTCGTTCTCGGCGCAGATATGGGCCAGCAGCACGTCGGTCTCGCGTGCGGCGTTGCGTGTCAGGGCCGAGGTGGCCTGCATGCCGGCCAGCAGTGCGATGGCGACGATGGCCAGCGCCACCATCACCTCGATGAGCGTGAAGCCGTTGCGTGCACCGCGCGGGGCGGTGGGGGATGGAAGCCGCCGCATCATCACTGCACGCCCTGTGCGGCGAAGGGCCGCAGCCCGTCGGTGGCCACGCGAACGGCCCGCTGCGGGTGGGCGCTGCTCACGATGACGACTTGTTGTGCGCCGATGAGCGGCTCCGGCCCCAGCCACAGCTCGGCCGGGCCGCTGACGCCGGTGGTGGGCTCCAGCCATTGCGTGGGCATCTTGGTGCCGGCCGGCAGCCCGTCGAAGCGAAAGCCCTGCGCCCCCCCGCGCCAGCGCACCGCTACGCCCGAAGTGCGCGACTGCGCCCGGGCGGACTCGAGCAGCGCCGCCAGTCGCTCGCCTTCGCGCTGCAGCTGCGTGTCGCCGCTGTCGCGCAGGGCGAAGCCCACGCCGGTGGTGGCCAGGGCGATGATGGAGATGACCACCAGCAGCTCCAGCAGGGTGAAGCCGCGCGCACGCCCCGGGCGATTCAAAAGAAAAAGACGAGCAGGCTGCACGGAAGACGCACGCAAATGCCGGTGTCAGCCGCGGAAAGCTTGCGCCGCCGGGCGGCCCCAAGGCGAAACGCGGCCCCCTCGGGAAGCAGGGAGCGACGCGCAGTGCGCGACCGTGGGGGGCATCCTTATTGCCAGCTGCCGATATCCGCGTTCTTGCCTTCACCGCCGGACTGGCCGTCGGCGCCGAGGGACATCACGTCCACCTCGCCCTTGATGCCGGGGTTCAGGTACTGATAGGGGCGGCCCCAGGGGTCGTTGGGCAGCTTTTCCAGATAGGGACGCCAGTTGTTCGGCACCGGGCCGGTGGTGGGCTTGGCGATCAAGGCCTGCAGGCCCTGCTCGGCCGTGGGGTAGCGCTGGTTGTCCAGACGGTAGAGCTTGAGCGCCTGCATGATGTTGGTGATGTCGGTGCGCGCTGCGGTGCTGCGGGCATCGTCGGCGCGGTCCAGCACGTTGGGCACGATCAGCGCGGCCAGCACACCGATGATGACCAGCACCACCATCAGCTCGATCAGCGTGAAGCCGGCCGACACGCGGCGGCGTAGCCGCTGGGCCAGGCGAGGCCGCTCGGAAGCGGACAGGGTGGGCGAAGGGGCGGCGAAAGAGTGTTGCATTGGGGGCAGGAGACTCGGGGAGGTGCGCAGTTCTGACATATCCGGTCAATCATAATCCTGCAATGGTGACAAACACATTCAGCCCCTGGGGCGTGCGGCTGGGCACGATGGCGCTCTGGGTTCTGGCCGGTGCCAGCGTGGTGTATTGGGGGCTGCGGCTCTCGGCCCAGGCGCCCGCCTGGCCGGTGGCCGCCCCGGCGCCCGAACCCGTGGTGCCTGATGCGCAGGCCCTGGCCCGCCTGCTGGGCGCTGGCGCGGTGGCCCCGGCCGAAGCGCCTGCCGTAGCCAGCCGCTTCGCGCTGGTGGGTGTGCTGGCCGGCACGACCAGCGGCCATGGCGCCGCGCTGATCGCTGTGGACGGCAAGCCGCCCAAGCCCTACCGGGTGGGCAGCGAGATCGAGCCCGGCCTGGTGCTGCAGTCGCTCGCGCGCAGCCAGGCGCGGCTGGGACCGTCGAGCGGCGGTGCCACCAGCATGACGCTGGAAATCCCGCTCAAGAAGTGACGTGGATGGCGCCGATGCCCGCCGGCGCCAGCACCACCCGCAGCCATTCGCCGTAGCGCGGCGCGGGCGCTGTCCATTCGTGCGACAGGGGCGCGACTGCGCCATGCTGCTGCAGCCATTGCACGCAGCGCGCCACGCCCGCATGGGTGATCCACAACACGTCGCCGCCATGCTCCAGCGCCTGGTGCGTGGCCTCGGTCAGCGCGGCCTGCACGCGGGTCAGCATGGCCGTCAGCGCTTCGCCCCCGCCCGGTGGGTAGCAGGCGAAGTCGGCGGTCCAGGCGTCGATATCGGCGCGGGGGATGTGGGCCCAGGCCTGGTTCTCCCAGCTGCCGAAATCCAGTTCGACCAGTCGGTGGTCGCTTTCAAAGGTCAAATCACGCCGCAGCCCTTGCAGCGCCTGCGCTAGCTGCTCGCATCTTTGTAGCGGTGAGGTGGTGGCGGCAGCCAGCCGTCCGGGCAGGGCGGCACGCAGCCGGGCGGCGCAGGCGTGGGTGGTGGCCGCATCGGCGGGCACGTCGTGGCGGCCATAGCAGATGCCGGCGTCGATCAGCGGCGGTGCATGGCGCACCAGCCAGAGGTGATGCCGTGCGGCCTCCATCAGCCCAGGCCGCCGCGCTGCGCCAGCGCGATGGCGGCGCCCAGGTAGCAGGCGATTTCGCACACTTGCTGCGTCGCGCCCAGGCAGTCGCCGGTGAAGCCCTGCAGCCGGCGCTGGAACCATCGGCCCATCCACGCGGCGGCGAGGGCGCTGGCGGTCAGCACGGCGACGAGCAACGGGGCGCCCAGCACCCACCCTGCCAGCGCCAGCGGCGGCACGCACCAGGCTGCAGCGGCCAAGAGCGCCGGCGTGGCGATGCGGTCGGCCAGCGGCTTGCTCTTGGAGGTGGCGGTGTCGCCCACATGCGGCAGCCACCAGATCAGCAGCAGGGGCCAGCCGCGCGAGAGCGCATGCCCGGCCCAGAGTGCGACCAGGGCCGCCACCCACCCGTGCGTGCCGATGAGCGCCAGCAGCATCACCTTGGCCAGCAGGGCGAGCACCAGCGCCATGGCTCCGAAGGCGCCGATGCGCGAATCCTTCATGATCTCCAGGGCGCGCTCGCGCTGTGCGCTGCCGCCCAGGCCGTCGGCCACGTCGGCGAGGCCGTCTTCATGGAAGCCGCCGGTGGCGATCACGGTGGCGATGGTGCAGCCCACGGCGGCGATGAGCGGCACGAGCGGTGGCTGCCCGCCAAGCGCCGCGTGCAGCCCGGCATAGGCCGCGGCGGCGATGGCGCCCACCAGCCAGCCCACGCCCGGAAAGTGCGCCGCGCTGGCCCGCAGCATGGCCGGGCTGAAGCCCACCCAGTCCGCCAGCCGCCCGGTGACGGGCAGCCGCGTGAAGAACTGCACGGCCAGCAGGTAGTGGCGCAGGGCTTGGCGCATGCTGATGCTATGGTTTCGGTAGCTGTATGTGCAGGTAAATCAAGCGCTGGAGGCCTGAAAGACTTGCATCAGGCCTTGAGGAACAGCCGGTACGCCGGGTTGGCGGTCTCTTCCACCCAGGGATAGTCCAGCGCCTGGAGGAAGGCGTCGAACGCGGCCTTGTCGTCCGCCGGGACCTGCATGCCCACGAGGATGCGGCCATAGTCCGCACCCTGGTTGCGGTAGTGGAACAGGCTGATGTTCCAGCTTGGCTGCATCAGGCTCAGGAACTTCAGCAGCGCGCCGGGCCGCTCGGGGAAGGTAAAGCGCATCAGCCGTTCGTCCTGCGCCAGAGCCGAGTGGCCGCCGACCAGGTGGCGCAGGTGCTCCTTGGCCAGTTCGTCGTGGGTCAGGTCCAGGGCCTCGAAGCCCTGCTGCCGGAAGGTATTGGCGATCTGCGTGGATTCGCCACGGCCCCGCGTGTTCAGGCCGACGAAGACGTGGGCGCGCGCGGCATCGCTGATGCGGTAGATGAATTCGGTCACGTTGCGCGGGCCGCCGGGCAGCGACCCCACCGCCTCGCAGAAGCGCCGGAAACTGCCGCGCTCTTCGGGGATGGTGATGGCGAAGAGGGCCTCGCGTTCCTCGCCCACCTCGGCGCGCTCGGCCACGAAGCGCAGGCGGTCGAAGTTCATGTTGGCGCCGCAGAGGATGGCGGCATAGGTCTCGCCCGTGGTCTTGCGATCGGCCACGTACTGCTTGATGGCGGCCACGGCCAGCGCGCCGGCCGGCTCCACGATGCTGCGCGTGTCCACGAAGATGTCCTTGATGGCGGCGCAGACGGCATCGGTATCGACGGTGATGAATTCATCCACCAGGCCTTGCGCGACGCGGAAGGTCTCCTCGCCCACCAGCTTGACGGCCGTGCCGTCGGAAAAGAGGCCCACGTCCGCCAGCGCCACGCGTTCGTGTGCGCGCACCGACTGTGCCATGGCGTCGGAATCGTTCATCTGCACGCCGATCACCTTGATGTCCGGACGCACGGCCTTGATGTAGTTGGCCACGCCGCTCACCAGCCCGCCGCCGCCGATGGCGACGAAGACCGCGTCGAGCCGGCTGCTGCCCAGGCTCTGCAGCTGGCGCAGGATCTCCATGGCGATCGTGCCCTGGCCGGCGATCACGTCGGGGTCGTCGAACGGGTGGACGAAGGTCAGGCCCTGCTCCCGCTGCAGCTGCACGGCATGGCCGTAGGCGTCGGAATAGCTGTCGCCATGCAGCACCACGTCGCCGCCCAGGGTCTTGACCGCATCCACCTTAAGCTGTGGCGTCGTGGTGGGCATCACCACCACGGCGCGCGTGCCCAGCTTGCGGGCGCTCATCGCCACGCCCTGGGCATGGTTGCCGGCGGAGGCGCAGATCACGCCGCGGGCCAGTTGCTCGGCGGTCAGGTGCGCCATCTTGTTGTAGGCGCCGCGCAGCTTGAAGCTGAAGACGGGCTGCTGGTCTTCGCGCTTCAGCAGTACCTGGTTACCCAGCCGCTGGCTGAGCGCGCGGGCGGGCTGCAGATCGGACTCGACGGCCACGTCGTAGACGCGTGCCGTCAGGATCTTCTTGAGATAGTCGAACGGGGAAAGAGGCGGGGTGGTCATGGGCGGGCGGCAGTCTGCATCGAACGAAAGCCCCGCCGAAGGGCAGGGGCCGACATCATAGGCCGTGGCCCCGGCGCACCCCGTGGATTGCGGACGGGCAAAAAAAACGGCCCCGAACCGTGAGGTTCAGGGCCGAATCCATCCTTTGAGGAGATGGAGGAGACAATAGGCGCGCCACTCATGAAAAGCGGCGCATGGGGAAAGTGTAGCCCAACAGATGCTGCGATGCAGCAAAATTGCGTGGGTGTGTGGCAGATTGGCTGCCAATCAGTCTAATTTTTGGAAAAAAACAACATGGAATGCACTGTCAGCTGGACCGGAGCGAGCGGAACGCGCTCGGGCATGGGCTTCATCGCGGAAACCGGTAGCGGCCACGTTTTGGCCATGGACGGCGCGCCCGACGCCGCCAACCCGGCCAACGGCGGCCAGAACCTGGCCCCGCGCCCGATGGAAACCGTGCTCGCCGGCACAGGGGGTTGCACGGCCTATGACGTGGTGCTCATCCTCAAGCGTGGCCGGCACGATGTGCGGGGCTGCAGCGTCAAGCTCACCTCCGAGCGGGCCGACACCGATCCGAAGGTGTTCACCAAGATCCACATGCAGTTCACCGTCACCGGCCGCGGCATTCCGCCGGCCGCCGTGGAGCGCGCCATCGCCATGAGCCACGACAAGTACTGCTCGGCCAGCATCATGCTGGGCAAGACCGCCGAGATCACGACGGGCTACGACATCGTCGAGGCCTGAGGTTGGAGGGAGGCGCTGGGGTGTTCTTATAGATAGTGCGCAGTGGTCGTCATGACCTTGGCTGCGGCACGCATCGCCAGGCGGGCCGGGGCCGGCAGGGGCACGGCGCCCGCTGCCAGCGCATGGTTGGCGTGCCGCTCCTCGTCGGCCTGCATGCGCGACACCACGGCGCGCGAAGCATGGTCGTCCACCGGCAGCCGGCCCAGATGCCCTTGCAGATGGGATGCCACCTGGCGTTCCGTTTCCACCACGAAGCCCAGGCTCACACGGTCGCTCACCTTGGCCGCCATGAAGCCGATGGCGAAGGCGCCGGCATACCAGAGAGGATTCAGCAGGCTGGGGCGGGCGCCCAGGGCGTCCAGGCGTTCCTGGGTCCATGCGAGGTGGTCTGTCTCTTCTCGCGCTGCTTCGAGCAACTCGCGCCGCAGTACAGGATCGGTCGTCACGCTGGCCTGGGCGGTATAGAGCGCCTGAGCGCAGACCTCGCCCACATGGTTGACCCGCATCAATGCACCGGACAGGGCTCGGTCTGGTACGGAAAGTGCTTGCTGTGCCACAGCGCGCGCCGGAGAGGCTTCGGCTGCCACGGGTTTGGCGAACAGGGTCCTCAATGCCGCGTCCGCCGCGTTCAGGAGTTTGTCCATGGTGAGTTTTCCAAAGAGGTTCAATACATTGCGCTAAGTGCTTGAGTTGTCAGCCTTCGCCGCCTGTCGTTGTCAGGAATTTTCCTGCCTCCGGCCACTGTTGCTGCATCGCAACGAAAACCGGCTCGGCTAAAGGATTGTGCGGGAATTCCTTTGCGAAACCCGCTGGCGTCTGTTGCAATATCAGTAACTTCCTCACCAGGAGGTTGGCCCGGGGAACCGGCGAGGGTTGCGCGCTTTGCATGACGCAGCTCAGCCCTCCGAACCGGCGCCCTCTGTTTAACCTTGGAGTAACTCGCAATGAAAAAATCTCTGATTGCCCTGGCTGTGCTGGCTGCTTCCGGCGCTGCAATGGCTCAATCGTCCGTGACCCTGTTCGGTATCGTTGACACCTCTGTTGGCTACATCAACAAGGCCAACGCAGCCGGTGACAGCCTGTACGGCCTGAGCACCAGCGGCAACGCTACGAGCCGTCTGGGCTTCCGTGGCACGGAAGACCTGGGTGGCGGCCTGAAGGCTGGCTTCTGGCTCGAAGGCGAAATCTTTGGTGACAACGGCAACACCGGTGGCTTCAACTTCCAACGTCGTTCCACCATCAGCCTGATGGGCAACTTCGGTGAAGTGCGTCTGGGCCGTGATCTGACCCCCAGCTATGCCAAGGTCAGCGGCTACGACGTGTTCGGTCAAGCCGGCATCGGCCAATTCTACGGTTGGAACGATTGGGCTACCCTCAACGGCGCAACCAATCTGACCGCTGACTCGAACAACATCCGTTCCAGCAACATGGTTAGCTACTACACGCCTAACCTGAGCGGCTTTACTGGTGGCGTCGGCTACGGCTTTGATGAGCAAACCACTGGTCGCAACGGTCGTTACGCCGGCGGCTTCGTTGCTTATGACAACGGTCCTCTGAGCGCCACGTTGTCTTATGACCAGCGCGACATTGCAGCCACCTTCCGGGGTGCTGCTCGCACTGGCAAGCACAACATCCTGACGCTCGGTGCTTCTTACGACCTGAATGTTGCAAAGCTGAGCACGGTTCTGCAGCAGTCGAAGTATGAAGCTTCTGGCCTTGCAGACCAAAAGTTCAACTCTTACGCTGTCGGCGCTTCCATGCCCGTCGGCGCTGGCGAGTTCAAGCTGCAATACGCTCTGTACGACCAGAAGGCTATCAACTCCAAGGCTCAACAGCTGTCCCTGGGCTACGTGCACAACCTGTCCAAGCGCACCGCTGTGTACGGCACCGTTGCTTACCTGAAGAACAAGGACCAGTCCAACCTGGGCCTGAACGCCAAGAGCCTGAACAACGCCGGCCCGGGCGCTGGCAACAGCCAAACCGGCGTGCAAGTCGGTGTGCGTCACTCCTTCTAATTTCCGGCTGGCCTAGCCAGCTTGAATTAGCAAGAAGACAAGAAACCGCTGCCCTCGGGCAGCGGTTTTTTTTTGTCGCGCAGGTAACAGGATTTAAGGGAAAACGACTGTGGTTTTGAGGTGCTAGCCCTATGTTGGCAATCGCCCTTGCTTTCTAGAATGAGATTCCTTCCCTTACAGAAAGAGACAAACCATGCGCATTCCGTTTGTGAAAAAAACGCTGGCGATGACGGCTCTGGCCGCAGTGGCGCCTTTGGCCTTGGCACAGCAAGCCCCTGCCACCAGCAGCGTGCAGCTGTATGGGATCGTGGATGTGGCGTATCGCCACACCAACAATGAAGGTGCCAACGCCGACGGCTCGCTGAGCCAGATGATCGGTGGCGGGATGTCGCAAAGCCGCTGGGGCCTCAACATCAACGAGGACCTTGGGGGCGGCCTGAAGGCGATTGCCAACGTGGAGAACCGTTTCACCGCCGACAACGGGACCCCGACCACTCCTTACTTCCAGCAGTCCTGGGTAGGGCTGCAGGGCGGTTTCGGCCGCATCACCATGGGGCGGCAGTACAACATGCTGTTCGATCTGGTGACGTCCACCTATGCATCGTTCCCGTACTCGCCCTACATGGAAGCCTACAAGCCCGAGCTCGGAATGGCGATGGGTGCGCGTGCCAGCAACTCGATCAAATATCTGGCCGAGGTGGGCGACTTCCGCGGCGCGCTGCAGTATTCCTTCGACGAGGGCAATACGGTGAGCAAGCTGGGCGCCAATGTGAATCCGGCCGGCGCCATCCGCACGGCAGGCGGCTACCTGCGCTACGCCTCGGGCGGCGTGGCTGCAGGCGTGGGCTACCTGAACACGCGACTGCCGGGCGGCACGGACGTGGACGCGTGGACGCTGGGCGGCTCCTACCGCACGGGCCCCTGGTATCTGGCTTTGGGCTATGGGATGAACAAGCGGCAGGACGCCTATGGTTTCAACACCGCTGGCGTCGTGGACAGCTCCCTCATGGGTGCTTACTGGTCCGGTTCTTCCAATGGCGGTTTCCTGCCGGGCGCTGCTGCCAACCCGGCCAATCCCGCGAGCCTGCTGAACCTGCGCAACCACGCCGACAAGCGGCAGATGTACAAGGTGGGCGTGGGCTACCAGGCCACGTCGCAGATCAACATCGGCGTGCATTACTTCCATGCCCGCCAGTCGGGCTCGGCATCTGGTGCCTATAGCGGCAAGGCCGACTTCCTCGTGTCTGTGCTGGACTACGCGCTCTCCAAGCGCACCGATGCGTATTTCGCGGTGGATCACACGCGGGTGAGCGGTGGCGCCGGCATGGCGCTGGACAGCAATGGTGCGCGCAACCGCACCGGCATCACCGTGGGTATGCGTCACCGGTTCTGACCGCTGCGCTATTGCGTTGACATGCGCTGACAGCAGGGTGGCACGCTCCGGGGTGCCAACTGCCTGCCCAGGCCGACGGATTCCCGTTTGGGACCGTCGGCTTTTTTGTGGATGCAAGGCAGGGAGTCAGTAGTTTCTGCCAAGCTGGCATTGCACTTGCATGTGAGTGGGCTTGCGTTCCATCGCGGTGAACGGAACTGTGGCGGTGTGCCGTGCGGCAGTCTTTCCCCCCGATTGCAGCGGTGCCATGTTGCAAGCAGCGACGTTGAAGTCTGCTGCCCCGTGACCGGTCTGTTGCTGCTCGATGGGCCGGTGCCGGCCTGCATGGCGCGTAGCCAGCGGTTTGCATTGCAAGCTTTCCCTCTGTTGGCGCATGCCCCGACTCCTTTGTGCGAAATATCTCCTGCTAGCATGCCCCTCCCAACTCCGGTTCACTGAATGCTCGCCTTTATCCTGCGCCGTCTCATCCAGGCCGTGATCGTGATGGTCACCGTGGCTTTCATCTCGTTCATGCTGTTCCAGTACGTGGGCGATCCTGTGGTGTCCCTGTTGGGGCAGGACGCGACGCCCGATCAGATCCGCGACATGCGCGCTGCGCTCGGTCTGGACCAGCCCTTCGTCGTGCAGTTCTGGCATTTCCTGATGAACGCCGCGCAGGGGGAGTTCGGTATCAGCCTGCGCCAGGGCGCGAAGGTTTCACGGCTGATCGCCGAGCGCTTTCCGGCCACGCTGGAACTGGCCCTGGTGGCTGCCGTGATGGCGCTGCTGATCGGCCTGCCGATGGGCGTCTATGCGGCGCTGCGGCGGGGCACGTTCATGAGCCAGATGTTCATGACGATCTCGCTGCTGGGTGTTTCGCTGCCCACCTTCCTGATCGGCATCCTGCTGATCCTGGTGTTCGCCGTGCATCTGGGCTGGTTCCCCAGCTTCGGCCGGGGCGAGGTCACCCAGATCGGCTGGTGGAGTACGGGGCTGCTCACGGCCAAGGGCTGGCACCACATCGTGCTGCCGGCCGTCACGCTGGCCATCTACCAACTCACGCTCATCATGCGGCTCGTGCGTGCCGAGATGCTGGAAGTGCTGCGCACCGACTACATCAAGTTCGCCCGGGCGCGGGGCCTGTCCGACCGGGCCATCCACTTCGGCCATGCGCTCAAGAACACGCTGGTGCCGGTGATGACGATCACCGGCCTTCAATTGGGCGGGCTGATCGCCTTCGCCATCATCACCGAGACAGTTTTCCAGTGGCCGGGCATGGGCCTGCTGTTCATCCAGGCGGTCACCTTCGCAGACATTCCCGTGATGGCCGCCTACCTGTGCCTGATCGCGCTGATATTCGTGGTCATCAACCTGGTGGTGGACCTGCTCTATTTCGTGGTCGATCCACGCCTGCGGGTGGGCAAGGCCGGAGGACATTGACATGGCGAGCGCAGTCGGAGGCAACGCGGTGCCTCCTACCCCCCGTCTCAAGGCCGGTGGCCGGGCCTTCGCGCAGATCGCGCAGTTCCACCCCGAACTCACGGCCTTCCGGCGCGACCTGCACGCCCATCCCGAACTGGGCTTTGAAGAGGTCTACACCGGCGCGCGGGTGAAGGAGGCGCTGAGGGTATGTGGCGTGGACGAGGTCCACGACGGCATCGGCCGCACCGGCATCGTCGCCGTGATCCGTGGGCAGGGGCGTGGCAGCGGCAGCATGGTGGGCCTGCGCGCCGACATGGACGCGCTGCCCATCACCGAACAGAGCGATGCGCCCTGGAAGTCGTGCAAGTCCGGTCTCATGCACGGCTGCGGCCATGACGGCCACACCGCCATGCTGGTGGGGGCTGCGCGCTATCTGGCCGCCACACGCAACTTCGACGGCACGGCGGTACTGATCTTCCAGCCGGGTGAAGAGGGCTTCGGTGGGGCGCGCGTCATGATCGAGGACGGCCTTTTCGAGCGCTTTCCGGTCCAGTCGGTCTATGCCATGCACAACTGGCCGGCGATGAAGCCGGGCACGGTGGGGCTCAATGCCGGCGCCATGATGGCTGCGGCTGACCGCGTCACCATCGAGATCAATGGCCGCGGCGGCCATGGCGCTCATGCTTATCAGGCGGTGGATGTGGTGCTGGTGGCTGCGCACATCATCACGGCCGTGCAGTCCATCGTCTCGCGCAACGTGCGGCCGCTCGACAGCGCCGTCATCAGCCTGTGCGCGGTGCACGCGGGCGACCTGGGCGCGTTCAGCGTGATTCCGGGCACGGCCACGCTGGTGGGCACGGTGCGTAGCTTCGATCCAGCCGTGCAGGAGATGGTGCAAAGGCGCATCCAGGAAGTGTGCGGAGCGATCGCGCTGGGCTTCGGCGCCACGGCCAGCGTGCGCTATGAGCGCATCTACCCGGCCACCATCAACACCGAAGAGCACGCAATCTTCGCAGGCGATGTGGCTGAGCGGCTGGTGGGGGCGGACAACGTCGTGCGCGATCTGGAGCCCAGCATGGGCGCCGAGGATTTCTCCTTCATGCTGCAGAGCCGCCCGGGTGCCTATCTGCGCATCGGCCAGGGTATGGGCCCCGGCAACAGCGCGTTGCACAACAGCCGTTACGACTTCAACGACGATATCCTGCCGCTGGGGGCAGCGCTGCATGCCAGCCTGGTGGAGCAGGCGATGCCGCTGGCCACGCTATGACGAAACGCTCCTCCGCATCCGGTGGCCCATCCTCCCTTGTCCGGTACCTGGGGTTGATGCGTCGATGGGTCTTGGCTCCCGTCCTGTTTGGGTTTTTCGCTATAAATTCAATAGCTGTCGCGCAGACCATCCGTATCGCTGACCAGGGCGATGCACTGTCGATGGACCCGCACTCCCTTGATGAGGCACTGCAGCTCAGCCTGCTGGGCAACGTCTATGAACCGCTCGTGGGCCGCAACAAGGACCTGAGCCTGTCACCCGCCCTTGCCAAGGCCTGGCAGCAGACGGCACCCACCGTCTGGCGCTTCGAGCTGCGGCAGGGCGTGCGCTTCCATGACGGGTCGGCCTTCACGGCAGACGACGCGGTGTTCTCGCTCGAGCGCGCCCGGATGGCCGGCTCGGGCATGAAGAGCCATGTCGGCTCCATCCAGCAGGTGCGCAAGATCGATGAGTCCACGGTGGAGGTCGAGACGGCGATGCCCTATCCGATCCTGCCTGAGGTACTCACCACCGTGTACATGATGAGCCGCGCGTGGTGCGAAGCGCATGGCGCTCTCGCGCCTTTCGACGCGCGCAGTGCCGGCGCGAGCGCGCGCATTCTCACGAAGGCCAACGGAACGGGGCCGTTCCGGCTGAGCGAACGCCAGCCAGGCGTTCGCACGGTCTTCGTGCGCAACGCCGACTATTGGGCGCCCATCGAAAGCAATGCCGCGGAAGTCGTCTTCACGCCCATCGCCAGCGACGCGGACCGGCTGGCGGCGCTGCTGTCGGGCCGGGTGGATGTGATGGAGCCTGTTCCGGTGGAAGAGATCGCGCGGGTCAATGCCCACCCCGGCACGCGTGCGGTCACCGGGCCGGAGCCGCGCACGATCTTCCTGGGCATGGACCAGCAGCGCAGCGAACTGCTGTACTCCAGTGTGCGGGGCCGCAACCCGTTCAAGGACGTGCGCGTGCGCCGTGCCTTCTACCAGGCGATCGACATCGAGAGCATCCGCAAGGATGTGATGCGCGGCGCCGCCACCCCCGCTGCCTGGCTGGTCGGCCCGGGCGTGAGCGGTTTCCACGCGGACGCTCGGCGGCAGCCGTACGACCTGGCCGCCGCCCGGCGGCTGATGGCGGAGGCGGGCTACCCCAATGGTTTCGAGGTCACGCTCAACTGCCCCGACGACCGCTATGTGAACGATGAGCGCATCTGCGAAGCCGTGGTATCCAACCTGTCGCGCATCCAGGTCAAGGTGCGGCTGCAGCTGGAAAGCCGGCGCAGCTATTTCCCCAAGGTGCTGCGGCGCGACACCAGCTTTTACCTGCTGGGCTGGGCTCCTTCCACCTACGATGCGGAAGACGCTCTGAATGCTCTCTTGGCCTGCCCTGACGGCCAGGGCGCTGGCCAGTACAACCTGGGCGGGTACTGCAACCCCCGGGTGGATGGGCTGATCCGCCGCATCGGGGCAGAGGCTGACAAGGCCCGCCGCAACGCGATGATCCGCGAGGCGTTCCAGATCCACGCGGAGGATGTGGGCCATATTCCGCTGCACCAGCAGCAACTGGCCTGGGGCGTGTCCGACAAGATCCGCGTGGTGCAGCTGGCCGACAACACCATGCCCTTCAAGTGGATGAGCATCAGCCCTTGAAGCCTCCGCCCGACATGGCGCCCGCCTCCGTGCGTGCAGCCGCCGCAGCCTCGCACGGACCTGCGCCGCAGTGCCCGTGCCGAGCGTGCCAGTTGACGCCTTAGTTTTCGCACCGAGAGTTCCAGAAGCGCTTCAGAAAGCCATAAGAGTCCCACACGATGAAGAAAACCCTGTTCCGCTGGTATGACAGCGACGTCGGCCACAGTTTCCGTACCTCCCCCGTCGCCATCGGCGCGGCGCTGGTGGCGCTGATCTGCCTGTTCTGCGCCGTGTTCGCCCCCTGGGTGGCGCCGCATAACCCGTTCGACCTGACCACGCTGGAGCTGTCCGACGCGCGGCTGCCGCCGGCCTGGAACAGCGAAGGCGGCGGCAGCCTGAAGTACCTGCTGGGCACGGACGACCAGGGGCGCGACATTCTTTCGGCCGTGATCTACGGCGCGCGCATTTCGCTCATCGTGGGCTTCGCCTCGGTGGCGCTCTCGGTGGTGGTCGGCGTGGCGCTGGGGCTGCTGGCCGGGTTCAAGGGTGGGTGGATCGACGCACTGCTGATGCGCCTGTGCGATGTGATGCTGTCTTTTCCCGCCATCCTGGTGGCGTTGCTCATCGCCGGTGTGGGACGGGCGATGTTTCCGAACGGCGGCGAATCGCTCGCCTTCGGCGTGCTGATCCTGTCCATCTCTTTGACTGGCTGGGTGCAGTACGCGCGCACGGTGCGCGGCTCCACACTGGTCGAGCGCAACAAGGAGTACGTGCAGGCCGCGCGGGTGACCGGCGTGTCACCCCTGCGCATCATGCGGCGCCACGTGCTGCCCAACGTGCTCGGGCCCGTGCTGGTGCTGGCCACCATCCAGGTGGCGACGGCCATCATCACCGAGGCGACGCTCTCTTTCCTGGGCGTCGGCGCGCCGCCCACCTCGCCCTCGCTGGGCACGCTGATCCGCATCGGCAACGACTACCTCTTCTCGGGCGAATGGTGGATCACCGTGTTCCCGGGCGCCATGCTGGTGCTGATCGCCGTCTCGGTGAACCTGCTGGGCGACTGGTTGCGCGACGCGCTCAACCCGCGCCTGCGGTAACGGAGTTGGAATGCCGATAGGCTGCTGTCCCTTGCGCTGCAAGGGTGTAATGCTATTAAAAGAATAGCTATCTCCCCATGAAGAAAAAGCCCTCCGAAGGACTGGCCCATGTCACTGCTTGAAGTCCAGAACCTCGTCGTCGAATTCCCGGGCCGCCGTGGCACGCTGCGGGCGCTGGACGACATCTCCTTTTCCATCGCGCCGGGCGAGATCCTGGGCGTGGTGGGTGAATCCGGTGCGGGCAAGTCGCTCACGGGCGCGTCCATCATCGGCCTGCTGGAGCCGCCGGGGCGCATCGCCTCCGGCCGTATCCTGCTGCAGGGCGAGCGCATCGACGATCTGCCCGCGCACAAGATGCGCCAGGTGCGCGGCCGGCGCATCGGCGCCATCTTCCAGGACCCGCTCACCTCGCTGAACCCGCTCTACACCGTGGGCCACCAGCTGGTCGAGACCATCCGCACCCACCTGCCGATGAACGCCGCCCAGGCCCGCCAGCGCGCCATCGACCTGCTCAAGGACACCGGCATTCCTGCCGCCGAGCAGCGCGTGGACCACTACCCGCACCAGTTCTCGGGCGGCATGCGCCAGCGCGTGGTGATCGCCCTGGCGCTGGCCGCCGAGCCCCAGCTCATCGTGGCCGACGAGCCCACGACGGCGCTGGACGTGTCGATCCAGGCGCAGATCATCCAGCTGCTCAAGAACATCTGCCGCACGCGCGGCGCGGCGGTGATGCTCATCACGCACGACATGGGCGTGATCGCCGAGACCTGCGATCGCGTAGCCGTGATGTACGCCGGCCGCATCGCCGAGATCGGGCCCGTGCACCAGGTCATCAACCAGCCGGCCCACCCCTACACCGCAGGGCTGATGGCCTCGATCCCCGACATGGCGCAGGACCGCGAGCGCCTGAACCAGATCGACGGTGCCATGCCCCGCCTGAATGCCATTCCCCCGGGCTGCGCCTACAACCCGCGCTGCCCCAAGGCTTTCGACCGCTGCCGCACCGAGCGGCCCGATTTGCTGCCCGCCGGCGCCACCCGCGCCGCCTGCTGGCTGCACGACCCCCGATCCGCCGCTGCCGCCGTGGCCGCCGCGGGCCTGGCAGGAGCCGACGCATGAACCACGAAGCCCCCATGACCCTCCGCAGCGACGACGCCCCGGCCCGCCCGGGCCAGCCGCTGGTGCAGGCGCACGACCTGGCCCGCACCTTCGACGTGTCCGCGCCCTGGCTCAACCGCGTGCTCGAACGCAAGCCCCGCACGTTGCTGCATGCGGTGGACGGCGTGAGCTTCGAGATCGAGCGCGGCAAGACGCTGGCGCTGGTCGGCGAATCGGGCTGCGGCAAGAGCACCGTCGCGCGCCTGCTGGTGGGCCTCTACGAGCCCACGCGCGGCGGCTTCACCTTCGACGGGCAGGACGCGCATGCCGCCTTCAAGGGCGGCGACGCACGCGCCATGCGCCGCCGCATCCAGATGATCTTCCAGGACCCGTACGCCAGCCTGAACCCGCGCTGGCTGGTCGAGGACATCGTGGGCGAGCCGCTGCGCGAGCACGGCCTCATCACCGACAAGGCCGAGCTCAAGGCCCGCGTGGGCGAGCTGCTGCGGTCCGTGGGCCTCTCGCCGCTGGACATGGCCAAGTACCCGCACCAGTTCTCGGGCGGGCAGCGCCAGCGCATCTCCATCGCCCGCGCGCTGGCCACCGAGCCCGAGTTCCTGGTCTGCGACGAGCCCACCTCGGCGCTGGACGTCTCCGTGCAGGCGCAGGTGCTCAACATCATGAAGGACCTGCAGCGCGAGCGGCAGCTGACCTATCTCTTCATCAGCCACAACCTGGCCGTGGTGCGCCACGTGAGCGACCAGGTCGGCGTGATGTACCTGGGCCGGCTGGTGGAGCTGGCCGACAAACAGCAGCTCTTCGCCGCGCCGCGCCATCCCTACACGCGCATGCTGCTGGACGCCATCCCCAAGATGCACGACACCGGCCATGCCCGCACGCCCGTGCAGGGCGAGGTGCCCAACCCCTTGAATCCGCCGACCGGCTGCGCCTTCAACCCGCGCTGCCCCCATGCCAACGACCGCTGCCGCAGCGAACGCCCCGTGCTCATCGACGACGGCGGCACGCGCGTGGCGTGCCATGCCGTGGAAGAAGGGCGCATTCCGCGCATCGAGGCCGTGGCGGCCTGAGTTTCAAGGGTTTTCAGGCGCAGGCGATTGATCCGCTTGCGCCTGCAGCTATTGTTTTAATAGCAATCTGCCCGCGCTGCCGGGGCGCAGTCGATCGGGCGCTCACTCAGTTGAAGCGACCCTGTGCGCCGCCCACGCTGTAGCGGCCCGCGCCCAGCAGCATCACGGCCAGCGCGCCGAAGAGGTACAGCCCCTGCAGCTCCAGTGCCCAGCCGCCCTGGCTGGTGAGTGCGAACAGGTCGGCGCGATGCACCAGCGCGAAGGCCACCAGCATGTTGATGACGATGATGGCCGCGCCGGCACGCGTGAACAGGCCCGCGATCAGCAGCAGTGGCGCCAGGACCTAGCCCACCAGCACGCCGTAGGCCACCACGCCCGGCACCCCGGCCTTTTCCAGCATGCCGCTGATGAAGCCCACCCCATGCTGCAGCTTGAAGACGCCGTGCAACAGCACGAGTACGCCGACGGCCAGGCGCAGCACGAGCTTGCCGGCATCGTCGCCCTGGGCTGAGGCGGAAGCTGCGGGGGTGGAACGGGTGGTAACGGTGCGCATGGAAAACCTCTCTTCTGAACGGGATGGGATGTATGGAAAAAAGCGATGCATGCGGCGGGCCCTGTGCGTATGCCCGCAGGTCTGCCGGTCGGTGCATCGCCAGCAGCCCGCAGTGTGCGCAGCCCGTGCCGCGCCGTCTGTGCGCTGGCGCACATGCTTGGACAGTATCCAGCGATGCGTGCGTGCGGTCCAGGGGGCGCCGCAGTCGGTTCGGACCGGCGGCGGAGCAGGGAACTTTCATGCCCCTGTCATGCGTGCTGTCCAGCATCCGAGCCTTCGACAAAGAAGGTTGGGAGATGGACATGCCTTGGCACGAGAGAGCAGACCAGAACATGAAGATGCACGCGAACGCGCCGGCCCTGCGCCGGCGCCCCTGGGCTGGCGGTGCGCTGGCCCTGGCGACCGCGGTGCTGGTGGCCGCTTGCGGTGGCGGATCGGATGGCGCGACCCCCGCGCCCAACCCCACGCCGGCACCCGCCCAGGCCCAGCCGCTGGATCTGACCATCCTGCATATCAACGACCACCATTCCACGCTGGATTCGCGCACCAAAGCGCTGCAGCTGTCCGCCGGAGGTAGCTCGGCGGTGGCAGTGTCGGTGGACGCGGGCGGCTTTCCCCGCGTGGCCGCGGCGATGAGTGAGCTGGCCGCTCAGTCGGCCAACGTGCTCAAGCTGCACGCGGGCGATGCGCTGACGGGCACGCTCTACTTCAACCGCGCGGGCGCCAATGGCGAGGCCGACGCGGCGCTGATGAACACCGTCTGCTTCGACGCCTTTACGCTCGGCAACCACGAGTTCGACAAGGGCGACAGCGGCCTCAAGGGCTTCATCGACCTGCTGCACAAAGGCAGCTGCAAGACGCCCGTGCTCAGCGCCAACGTGCGCTTCGGCGCCAATTCGGCGCTCAACCCGTCCAAGGCCACGGACGGCGTCAACGCCTCCACGGTGGTCGAGCGCGGCGGCCAGAAGATCGGCATCGTGGGCGTGACCATCGCGGGCAAGACCAAGGCCTCTTCCAGCCCCGACCCGGACACCACCTTCGAGGACGAAGCCACCGCCGCGCAGCGCGAGATCGACCGCCTGCGCGCCCAGGGCATCAACAAGATCATCCTCATGAGCCACATCGGCTATGACAACGACCTGCAGATCGTGCCCAGGCTCTCGGGCGTCGATGTGGTGGTTGGCGCCGACTCGCACACCCTGCTGGGCCCCGACACCCTGCGCACCACCGGCGTGGGCACCCCGTCCGGGGCCTATCCGACCCGTCTGGCCGGCAAGGACGGCAAGCCCGTCTGCGTGGTGCAGGCGTGGGAATACGCCCAGGTCGTGGGCGAGCTCAAGGTGCGCTTCGACGCCAACGGCGACGTGGCCAGCTGCGCCGGCACGCCGCACGTGCTGATCGGCGACAGCTTCACCATCGGTGGCAAGGCTGCGACCGATGCGCAGCTGCAGGCGATCAAGGCCAGCGTGGCCGCCGCGGGCTTCCTGCGCACCACCACGCCGCTGGCCTCGGCTGCCAGCGTGCTGCAGCCCTTCAAGGACCGCGTGTCCGTGTTCAACCAGAAGCAGGTCGCCACGGTGCCGCAGGAACTCTGCTCGCGCCGGGTGCCCGGTGGCCAGGGCACGGTGGATTACGGCCGCTCCAGCGCGGCCTGCAATGCAGAAGGGAGCGTGAGCCTGCGCGGCGGCGACATCCAGCAGCTCGTGGCCCAGGCCTATCTGGACGTGGCCAACGCCCAGTACGGCGGCGCCGACATCTCGCTGCAAAGCGGCGGCGGCGTGCGCATTCCGCTCGCGGGCACCGTCTCGGCCGCGCAGGTCATCCAGGTGCTGCCCTTCGGCAACATGCTGTTCCGGCTGGACATCACGGGCACGGAGGTCAAGTCCATGCTCGAAGACGGCCTGGAAGCCGTCTATGGCACGGGCGGCTCCACCGGCCCTTATCCGTACACCGGCGGCCTGCGTTTCGATGTCAACGCCTCGGCGGCCTTCGGCCAGCGCGTGAGCAACATCGAGGTGCGCGATCGCCAGACCGGTAACTGGGGCGCGCTGGAAGCCTCCAAGACCTACAAGCTCTTCGTGCTGAGCTTCAACGCCACCGGCGGCGACGGCTACAAGACCCTGGCCGCCGTGCCCGCCGCGCGGCGCCTGGACATCGGCGTGCTGGATGCCGACGTGTTCTTCACGTACATCGACAAGCAGCCCAAGGATGCGGGCACCGGCCTGCCGGTACTGAGCCGTCTGCCGGTCGCGCTCTACAGCACCAAGAACTTCACGCCGCCTGCGAAGTGACGGACGCAGCGACGGATGCCGGTTACCGCCCGAGGGCCGGCTGCGGCCGGACGCAGGACTGCGGCGGCCTCGTCCGGTGATGTGCGCGGCGAAGGGCGGCGCCGCAGCCCTGGCGGGCAGGGCTGGCAGGCCCTCCTCGCACGGGTGTCGGATCAGGTGTAGCGCTTGGCGCGCAGGTTGTCCTTCATCTGCTGCAGCACGGGTTGCAGCGGATCGCCGATGCGCAGGGCGACGCAGGTGGCGAGCACGTCGATGATGAGCAGGTGCATCAGGCGCGAGACCATGGGGCTGTAGCGGTCGTAGCCTTCGGGGTGGTCGGCTGCCAGGTGGATGTGGCAGGCGCTCGCCAGCGGCGAGCCGCTGGCAGTGATGGCCACAGTGGTCGCGCCGTTCCGGCGGGCGATGTCGGCGGCGTCCATCAGGTCGCGCGTGCGGCCCGAGTTGGAGACGATGAGCAGGCAGTCCCCCGGGCCCAGCAGCGTGGCGCTCATCACCTGCATGTGTCCGTCGCTGGTGCTCAGGCTGGTGATGCCCAGTCGAAAGAGCTTGTGCTGCGCGTCCTGCGCCACGATGCCGGAGTTGCCGGCGCCGTAGATCTCGATGCGGTGGCCCGTCTTCCAGGTGCCGGCGATGGCCTCGACCGCACGCTCGATGGCACCGGTGCTGGCCGCGTTGCGGTACTGCAGGAAGGCGGCCACGGCGTTGTCCACCACCTTCACCAGCACGTCCCCGGTCTTGTCGTCGGCGTCCACGCTGCGGTGGATGAAGGGCACACCCTCGCTCACGCTGCCGGCGAGCTTGAGCTTGAAGTCGGCCAACCCGTCATAGCCCATGCTGCGGCAAAAGCGCACCACGGTGGGCTTGCTCACCCCCGCGCGTGCGGCGAGCTCGCGCACCGGCAGGCGCGCGAAGGCGCGCGCGTCCTGCAGCACCAGGGCGGCCACGCGCTGTTCGGCCGGCGCCAGCGAGGGCAGGGAGGCGGTGATGCGTTCCAGCATGTCAGCCATCCTGCTTCACGCGGTGCAGCGGCGCGCCGGGCGCGGGCGGAGCCAGGCGCGCAAAGGGCTTGCGCATCAGGATTCCTCGATCCAGCTGTGGCCTTCGCGCGCCACCATGGCACTGGCGGCGGCTGGGCCCCAGGTGCCGGCGGCGTACGGGCGCGGGCCTTCGTTCGATTCCTGCCAGGACTGCATGATGGGTTCGACCCAGCGCCAGGCGGCTTCCTGCTCGTCGGCACGCACGAAGAGGTTCAGCCGGCCGGCGATCACGTCCAGCAGCAACCGTTCGTAGGCGCCCACGCGCTCGGTGCCAAAGCGCTGCTCGAAGTCCAGGTCCAGATGCACCTGGGCCAGCGACTGGGCCTCGGCGGCGCGCGCGCTGCGCTTGTCTTGGCCCGCTGCGAACAGGTGCAGCGCGACGCCGTCGCGCGGCTGCAGGTGGATCACCAGCCGGTTGGCCGCGCCGATGGGCGTGCGGTAGATGGGGTGGGGCGTGGCCCGGAAGTTGATGGCGATGTGCGCCTCGTGCGAGGCCAGCCGTTTGCCGGTGCGGATGAAGAACGGCACGCCGGCCCAGCGCCAGTTGGCGATCTCGGTGCGCAGGGCGACGAAGGTCTCGGTGCGGCTGTCGGCCGGCACGCCGGTCTCTTCGGCGTAGCCGGGCACGCGCTCGCCGCCGGTGCTGCCGGCGGTGTACTGGCCGCGCACCACGTCGCGCGCCAGGGTGGCTGGCGTCCAGGGCACCAGGGAATGCAGCACCTTGAGCTTTTCATCGCGGATGGCGTCGGCCGTGGCGTTGATGGGCGGCTCCATGGCGATCGCGCACAGCAGCTGCAGCGCGTGGTTCTGCACCATGTCGCGCAGCGCGCCGGTCCCGTCGTAGAAGGCGCCGCGCTTTTCCACGCCGAGCTTCTCGGCGATGGTGATCTCGATGCTGGCCACCATTTCGCGGCGCCAGAGCGGCTCGAACAGCACGTTGCCGAAGCGCAGCGCCAGCAGGTTCTGCACAGCGGGCTTGCCCAGGTAGTGGTCGATGCGGAAGATCTGCTCTTCGCGGAACACTCGCCGCACGGCGGCATTGATGGCGCGGTTGGATTCGAGGTCGTGGCCCAGCGGCTTTTCCAGCACGACGCGCGTTTTCGGCGTGGCCAGGCCTGCGGCGCCCAGCTGCTCGCAGGCGGTGGTGAAGAGGCTGGGGGCGGTGGCCAGATACATCACCACCGTGTCGGCATTGCGCTCGTGCAGGCGCTCGGCCAGCTGAGCGTAGTCCTCGGGCTTGGACAGGTCCATGCGCTGGTACTGCAGCAGCGCGGCGAAACGCTCGAACTCCTCGGCCGTGGGGCGTTTTTCCTGGATCACGGCGTCGAAGCGGCTGGCGATCAGATCGCGGTAGGCCGTATCGCTCAGGTCGTCGCGCGCCACGCCGATGATGCGCCCGCCTTCGGGCAGCGAGCCGTGACGGAACGCCTGGAAGAGAGCGGGCAGCAACTTGCGCCAGGCCAGGTCGCCCGTGCCGCCGAAAAGGACCAGATCGAAGCTCATGGTGTTCCGTGTCTCCCGTACGATGTTTCGTTGTCGATGCCCGGTATGTTACCGAGTTTCACCAATCGGCATGGGCCTACGTCAGAACCGCTGCGGCCCGGCATACACTTCTGCGCTGTCGTGCGCATCGGCGGCGCCTGAGGCAGGCGGTAACCCGGAATCTTCTGCCGTGGCTGCATCGAGAGGCACGTCATCCCCCAAGGACTAGAGGAAACAAAGCAAATGGCCATGAACCAACTCGATGCGCTCAAGCAGTTCACCACCGTGGTGGCGGACACGGGCGATTTCCGCCAGCTGAGCGCCTTCGAGCCGCAGGATGCGACCACCAACCCCTCGCTCATCCTCAAGGCCGTGCAAAAGCCCGAATACGCGCCGCTGATGACCGAGGCCGTAGCCCGCTGGCGCGGTCAGCCGCTGGACGAGGTGATGGACCGGCTCATCGTGCGCTTCGGCTGCGAGATCCTCTCGCTGATTCCGGGCCGCGTGTCCACCGAAGTCGATGCGCGCCTCTCGTTCGACACGGCCGCCACCGTGGCGCGGGGCGAGCGCATCATCGCCCTCTATCAGGCCGAAGGCATCGCCCGCGATCGCGTGCTGATCAAGATCGCCTCCACCTGGGAAGGCATCCAGGCCGCGCGCCAGCTCGAAGAGCGCGGCATCCGCACCAACCTCACGCTGCTGTTCTCGTTCGCCCAGGCCGTCGCCTGCGGCCAGGCCAAGGTGCAGCTGATCTCGCCCTTCGTCGGCCGCATCTACGACTGGTACAAGAAGCAGGCCGGCGCCGGCTGGGACGAAGCCGCCATGGCCGGCCCCAACGACCCGGGCGTGCAATCGGTGCGCCAGATCTACCAGCACTACAAGCGCTTCGGCATCGCCACCGAGGTCATGGGCGCGAGCTTCCGCAACACCGGCCAGATCATCGCGCTGGCCGGCTGCGACCTGCTCACCATCGCCCCCGACCTGCTGGCCCAGCTGGCTGCGAGCGATGCGCCCGTGCAGCGCGCGCTGGACCCGGACGCCGCACGCGGCCTGGACCTGCCGGCCGTGGAGTACGACGAGGCGGGCTTCCGCTACGCACTCAACGCCGACGCCATGGCCACCGAGAAGCTGGCCGAAGGCATCCGCGCCTTCGCGGCCGACGCGGCCAAGCTCGAACAGCTGATGCAGGCGGCCGCATGAGCGGCGGCGATGTCCTTCCCACCCGCACCCGCTGCGACCGCACGCCCGCCTGGGCGCAGCTGCAGGCGCATTTCGAGGGGGCAGGCCGCGGCTTCGACCTGCGCGGCGCCTTCGCGGCCGAGCCGGAGCGTTTCGAGCGCCTGAGCCTGCAGGCGCCGCATGTCTTCGCCGACCTGTCCAAGAACCTGATCGACGCCCGGGCCGAAGCCCTGCTGCTGCAGCTGGCGCGCGAGACGGGCCTGGAAGGCTATCGCGACGCGATGTTCGCAGGCGCCGCCATCAACCACACCGAGCAGCGCGCCGTCATGCACTGGTTGCTGCGTAATCCGGCTCCAGCGCAGGATTTACCTGGGAAGCATGCTACTGAAAATGTAGCGGGCGCGGTGGCTGACGGCCTCAAGGATGTCCACGCCACGCTGGACGCGATGCTGCAGCTGGCCGAGCGCGTGCGCGCCGACGACGCCATCACCGACGTGGTCAACATCGGCATCGGCGGCTCCGACCTGGGCCCGTCGATGGCCGTCAAGGCGCTCGAAGAGCTGTGCCATCCGGGCAAGCGCATGCACTTCGTCTCCAACGTCGATGGCATGGAGCTGGGGCGGGTGCTGCGCCAGCTCAAGCCCGAGAGCACGCTGTTCCTCGTCGCCTCCAAGACCTTCACCACGGCCGAGACCATGTCCAACGCGCATGCCGCGCGCGACTGGTTCATCGCCCACGGCGGCAGCGACGACCGGGCGGCTCCGCTGTCGCTGTCGCGCCACTTCTACGCGCTCACCACCAATGTGGAAGCGGCGGCGAAGTTCGGCATCGACACCACACTGGGCTTCTGGGACTGGGTGGGCGGGCGGTATTCGCTCTGGTCCGCCATCGGCCTGCCGATCGCCATCGCCATCGGCGCGGAACATTTCCGCGCGCTGCTGGCCGGCGCCCATGCCATGGACGAGCATTTCCGCACCGCCCCGCTCGAACAGAACCTGCCCGTGCGCCTGGGCCTGCTGGACGTCTGGTACCGCAACTTCCACGGCTTTGCCAGCCGCAGCGTGGCGCCCTATAGCCACGGCCTGCGCCGGCTGCCCGCCTACCTGCAGCAGCTGGAGATGGAGAGCAACGGCAAGGGCGTCGATGCGCAGGGCCAGCGGCTGCCCTTCGCCACCTCGCCCGTGGTCTGGGGCGAGCCCGGCACCAACGGCCAGCACGCCTTCTTCCAGATGATCCACCAGGGCACGGACGTGATCCCGGTGGAGTTCATCGCCCTGCGCCAGGGCGGCGCCGACCTGCCCGCGCAGCATCCGCGCCTGCTGGCCAACGCGCTGGCCCAGGCCCGCGCGCTGATGCTGGGCAAGGACAGCGAGGACGGCCACCGCCACTTCAACGGCAATCGGCCCAGCACCTTCCTGCTGCTCGACCGGCTCGAACCCGCTGCGCTGGGCGCGCTCATCGCGCTCTACGAGCACCGCGTGTTCGTGACCGGCGCGATCTGGGGCATCAACAGCTTCGACCAGTGGGGCGTGGAACTGGGCAAGGTGCTCGCCAAGGACCTGGAGCCGCGCCTCGCCTCGGGCGACGTGCAGGGGCTGGATGCCTCCACGGCCGGCCTCATGCGGCGGCTGATGCCGCAGGGCTGACGCGCCTCTTCTTTCGTCGATCCTCAGGCCGAAAGCCCGCTGCATGCGGGCTGTCGTCTTTGCGGGCGTGCTCGACGCAGCGGTCCCGTGCGGCGACGGCTGCCTTGATCCGATGCACGGCGCTGGGGCGGTGGACTTCGCCGGCCTGGTCAATCACGGCGGGGATGCTGGCCGCCGGCTGAACGACACGAACGACACGAACGGGCATACCCAAGAAAAAAGGGCCGCTTTCGCGGCCCTTTCGTCGTGGTGAGCGAGGCTCAGCCGGGCATTACATGCCCATGCCGCCCATGCCACCCATGCCGCCCATGTCGGGCATGCCACCGGCAGGAGCGTCGTCCTTCGGTGCTTCGGCGACCATGGCTTCGGTCGTCAGCAGCAGCGAGGCCACGGAAGCGGCGTTCTGCAGAGCGGTGCGGGTGACCTTCGTGGGGTCCAGGATGCCCAGCTCGAGCATGTCGCCGTAGGTGTCGTTGGCGGCGTTGAAGCCGAAGTTGCCGGAACCTTCCAGCACCTTGTTCACGACCACCGAGGGCTCGCCGCCGGCGTTGTAGACGATCTCGCGCAGGGGCGCTTCGACGGCCTTGAGCACCAGCTTGATGCCGGCTTCCTGATCGACGTTGTCACCCTTGACCTTGTCGCCCACGGCTTGCTTGGCACGCAGCAGCGCCACGCCGCCACCGGCCACGATGCCTTCTTCCACGGCAGCGCGGGTAGCGTGCAGGGCGTCTTCCACGCGGGCCTTCTTTTCCTTCATCTCGACTTCGGTGGCAGCACCGACCTTGATGACGGCCACGCCGCCGGCCAGCTTGGCCACGCGCTCTTGCAGCTTTTCGCGGTCGTAGTCGCTGGTGGCTTCTTCGATCTGGATGCGGATCTGCTTGACGCGGGCTTCGATGTCACCAGCGGCGCCGGCGCCGTCGATGATGATCGTGTTTTCCTTGCCCACTTCGATGGTCTTGGCTTGGCCCAGGTCGGCCAGCGTGACCTTCTCGAGCGTGAGGCCCACTTCTTCCGCGATGACCTTGCCGCCCGTCAGGATGGCGATGTCTTCCAGCATGGCCTTGCGGCGGTCGCCGAAGCCAGGCGCCTTGACGGCCACGACCTTCAGGATGCCGCGGATGGTGTTGACCACCAGCGTTGCCAGGGCTTCGCCTTCGACTTCTTCTGCGATGATCAGCAGCGGACGGCCAGCCTTGGCGACTTGCTCCAGCGTGGGCAGCAGGTCACGGATGTTGCTGATCTTCTTGTCGAACAGCAGCACGAAGGGGTTGTCCAGAATTGCGGCTTGCTTTTCGGGGTTGTTGATGAAGTAGGGCGACAGGTAGCCGCGGTCGAACTGCATGCCTTCCACGACGTCCAGCTCGTTGTCCAGGCTCTTGCCGTCTTCAACGGTGATCACGCCTTCCTTGCCGACCTTGTCCATCGCGTCGGCAATGATCTTGCCCACGGATTCGTCGGAGTTGGCGGAGATCGAACCCACTTGGGCGATTTCCTTGGAGGTGGTCGTGGCCTTGGAAGCCTTCTTCAGCTCTTCCACCAGGGCGACGACAGCCTTGTCGATGCCGCGCTTCAGGTCCATCGGGTTCAGGCCGGCGGCCACGTACTTGGAGCCTTCGCGCACGATGGCTTGGGCCAGCACGGTGGCGGTGGTCGTGCCGTCACCGGCGATGTCGTTGGTCTTGGAGGCCACTTCCTTCACGAGCTGGGCGCCCATGTTCTGCAGCTTGTCCTTGAGTTCGATTTCCTTGGCCACGGACACGCCGTCCTTGGTCACGGTGGGGGCGCCGAAGGAGCGCTCGAGCACCACGTTACGGCCCTTGGGGCCCAGGGTGACCTTGACCGCGTTGGCCAGAACGTTCACGCCTTCAACCATGCGGGCGCGGGCTTC
Source organism: Paracidovorax sp. (assembly GCF_057642795.1). Lineage (NCBI taxonomy): Bacteria > Pseudomonadati > Pseudomonadota > Betaproteobacteria > Burkholderiales > Comamonadaceae > Paracidovorax > Paracidovorax sp. Next base: position 321,250 of record NZ_JBXYZY010000027.1, on the reverse strand, counting down.
GCCGCCGAAAACTACGTCTTTTGCTGCCATGTTTGGCTCCTCAAAATTGGGTTCAAAACGGCTGCTGGCGCTTGTGTATCAACCGCGAGCAGCTATGGAAATATGAGTGTTTGCGGTGCGGGAGAAGGATTACTTCTCGACGACTGCGAACAGGTCGTCTTCCTTCATCACCAGCAGCTCGTCGCCGTGGACCTTGACGGTCTGGCCCGAGTACTTGCCGAACAGAACGCGGTCACCGACCTTCACGTTCAGGGCGACGACTTCGCCCTTGTCGTTCTTCTTGCCGGGGCCCACGGCCAGGACTTCGCCTTGATCGGGCTTTTCGGCAGCGTTGTCGGGGATCACGATGCCGGAGGCGGTCGTGGTTTCGCTTTCAATGCGCTTGACGATCACGCGATCGTGCAGGGGGCGAAGATTCATTTGCATCTCTCCTGGTTCAAAAAAGGACTGCGGTCTCAACAAGAGGACACCGGCTCGGGGCCGGTGCCCGGGATGGCAGCCGGAGTGTGTTGTTAGCACTCGCCGGCATCGAGTGCTAATGATACGGGCATTCGTCCTATTTTCAAGATGGGGTGCGACGAATGGGTGACTGGTGTGTAAGCGCTCGTCGCCGTTCGCAAGCCGGGATCGGGGCTGATCAGCCCTCCTGCGCGATACACACCTACCAGCTGCCGCCCGCGTCGAACCTGCTGCGCATCCTGATCCCTTCCTCGATCCATCCATCCAGCTGCGTCGTCGTGTGCAGGGCCAACCGCATGCAGGCCAAGGGCTGCGGGCGGCTGCTCGTGGCCTCTGGCGGTATGCGCCGCGGCGGTGGTGAATACGTCGATCGGCAGATGGTCGCCTCCGACCAGGGCCTCTCGCTGGGGGCGGTCTTCTCTCGCGGCGATGCCGGCGGCATCCGCAAGCGGCGCCTCCAAGAGCGACTTCGCCGGCCCGGGCCGCCGGATACGACGAGGGCCTTCCCGTCGCCACCCGCCTGCGCGTGGTGACCCGGGGCCTGCTTTCGCACTGGGTGGGGGCGAGCAGAGGGCGGCAGGTTCCCGCAGTCCGCGTGTGAAAGCATGCGGCCCGGCCCTCCGCGGCCGGGTGTCTCCTTCATGGGGCGTGCGGCCTCGCGTCAGCCTGCCTTGATGCCGTTGCGCCGCGCGATATCACCCCAGAGCTGATAGCTGTCCCGCGTCAGCGCGGCCAGGCGCTCGGGCCCGCCGCCGCCCACCAGATCGCCGTTCTTGGCGATAGGGCCGGCTACGGCCGGATCGGCCAGTGCCGTGGCCAGGGCGGCGTTGGTGCGGCGTGCGATGTCGGCGGGCAGCCGGGGCGGGCCCCAGAGGCCCACGAAGACGGTCACGTCGAAGTTCTTGAGGCCCAGTTCCTGCGCCGTGGGTACCTGCGGCAGCGCGGGCAGCCGCGTGACGCCGGTCACCAGAATCGGCCGCAGCTTGCCGCCCTGGATGAAGGGCAGCAGCAGCGAGGCCGCGTCGATCAGGCAGGGCACCTGGTTGCCCACCAGGTCCTGGATGGCGGGCGCGCTGCCCTTGTAGGGGATCTGCGTCATGGCCGGCAGGCCGGCGCGTTCGCGCAGGTATTCCATGGCCAGATGCGTGTTGCCCCCGCTGCCCGCCGAGGCATAGCTGAAGCCGCCGGAGGCCGCGCCCTGCCGGACCCAGGCGGCGAAGCCCGCCAGATCCTTCGCGGGCGAGGAGGGGTGAACGCACAGCACCAGCTGCGATTCGAGGATCAGCCCGATGGGCGTGAAGTCGTTCGGGTGGGGCGAAGGCGAGTCGTAGGTGTGCGGGTTGATCGTGAGGCTGGTGTTGGCCACCAGCAGGCGGTAGCCGTCGGGCGCTGCGCGGTGGACCTCGGCGGCCGCGATGTTGCCTGAGGCGCCGGGCTTGTTCTCGACCGTGAAGGGCTGGCCCAGCGACTGGGCCAGGCCGCGGCTGATGGCGCGTGCGCCCACATCGGTCAGCCCGCCGGGCGGGTAGCCCACGACCAGCGAGACGGGCCTTGCGGGCCAGGCGTTGGCGTTCGCCTGCGCGAAGCCGGGCAGCGGCGCCAGCAGGCCGGAGGCCGTGGCGGCCGCAGCGGTGCCGAGCAGGGCCCGGCGGGTGGTGGATGCTGATCGGTGGTGCATGTCTCTCGTCTCCTCCTCGTTGTGGTCCCGGCATCCGGTGGGGGCGGGTGCGGCGCAGTGTAGGAAGACGAGCGATAACGATCCAATCACTTTTGAGGGCTCAACGATGCCAATGGAGGCATTGGCGTAAACCCCCGATGCAGGTGCTTCAGGTGTTTCAGGCGCTCTGGCCCGTGATGTCCAGGAAGTGGTCGAGCATGTGGAAATGGTCCTCGAAGAAGGCGTCTTCCAGCCCGGCGAGCCGCTCGATGGGCATCCACAGCACTTCGGCCGCGTCGTCGTCGGCACGCACGGCGGGGAAGGCGTCGGCGCCCAGGTCGAAGTAGTGCGCGTGGGTGATGGTGCGGCCGCGCTGGCTGCGGTCGGGGTGGTCGAACACAGTGGCCTCGCGCAGCGCGGCGCGCATGCGCTCTTCGGGCAGTGCGCAGTGGGTTTCTTCCTGCAGCTCGCGCAGGCACGATTGCCAGACGGTTTCGCGCTGTTCGAGGAAGCCGCCGGGCACGGCCAGCTGGCCCTTGCCGGGCGCGTGGGCGCGGCGGATGAGCAGCACCTGGTCCTGGCAGCGCAGCACGGCATCGACGGTGACGAAGACGGGCGGGTAGGGTGCTGCGGCCCAGGCGGCGCGGTAGTCGCGCAGCATGCGCCATTCCTGCTGCAGTGCGGCGTAGGCGGGTTCTGCGGCGAAGCGCTGCAGGAAGTCCAGCGTGCTGGTGGGCATCTGCCCGGCCAGCGGCTGCAGCGCCCGGGGCACGTCCTGCGCATCGGTGGCGCCGAAGTAGGCGTCGCGGATGGCGGTGGCGTCGATGCTGCCCTGGCGCTCGGCGGAGATCAGCTGCCAGCCGGGAAAGGCGCGCAGATAGCTGCTGCTGGCGTCCTTGAAATGGCCCACGAGCCCGATGCGCGCGCTGGGCGCGGTGTGCTGCGCCACGGCCTGCCGCACGGCGGCGACCCAGCGCGCTTCGTTGTAGTGGTCGCGCACCGGCAGCACGGTGACGCGGGCGCGTTCGGGGGCGGGCAGCGCGTCCAGCAGCATGGCCTGGCGTTCGGTCCACGCGAAAGGGTTCTTGGGCGAGCGCGCCTGCCATGCCGATCCCATGATGACGATGGCCTGCGGGGCCCTTTCCAGCGCCTGCCGCAGCAGCGCCAGGTGGCCGTGGTGGACGGGCTCGAAACGGCCGATGAAGATGGCGGTGTCGTACATGCGCGAAGGGGAAAGGCGGTTGCGTGCTGGAGCCCTGGCAGACTGGCCGGCGCGCAGAGTTGGGAGGGGAAGTCTCTATGAAAAAGTGAGCGGCATGCGCTTGCAATACCTGCGCTGCAGGGCATTTTGACGTAAATGCCAGCGGGGTTGTGCCGTACCGCGCGCTGCTCGGCCGGTGATCGCTGAGCTTCGGCGGTTGCGGCGGGTGGTCAGCGATCGCTGGTGGTTCAAGCCGTCAGTCGTTCAGGTGAATGTCGGCTGTCGTCGCCAGTTGAACGCCCTGCGCACGCATGGCGGCAAGGAAGTCTTCCTGCTGCGTCTCGAAACCCGGCACCGGGCTCATGCAGTCGGTCAGCAGCAGCAACTGCCGGGGCTGCCAGCGCGGGTGGGTTTGCGGCAGGTACTGCAACAGGTGCTCGGTGGTGGCGCGCACGCAGTGACTGCCGGCCTCTCCTGCCACGATCAGCAGGTCGGCCTTGCCCACCGCGTCCAGCAGCCGGGTATTGAGCGCGGTGTGTGGGTCGGCGGCGTCCGGCACCTCGGCCTGGATGGCGCTGTAGTGCTCGGTCCAAGGGTTCATTCCTTTGAAGACGTTGCACACGGCGCGGCCGCGCTCGGCTTGCCAGGCAGCGCAGGCGGCCAGCAGGCCGGCATGCACGCCGTGCCCCCAGCTTCCCACTTCGCAATGCACCGGCCAGACCACCAGCGTGTAGCGGCCGAGCGCTTCCAGCGCATCCAGATAGGCCAGCACCCGGGGCAGCGCTGCGGCATCGCGCGGAGCGAACTCACCGGACCGAACCTGTGCGGCGGTGATGGGGGTGAAAGGGGCGATCTCGCCACCCCCGTCGGCACGCCAGAAGCCCGGGTGCGCAACGTCGTATCGCTGGTGCGAATCGAGCGTGATCGTTACCTCGTCGAGGCGGGAGCCCTCTCGGCTCAGCCAGCCGGCCAGCCGCTGCAGGTCGGCATGCGCGCCGGCGACGGGCAGCGACGGCGCGATGGCGGCATCGGCCAGGGGATCGTGGCCATGCCAATGGGCAGGCAGGTCGCAGAAATCGTTCTGCGGGTCGATAACGAGCAACTGGATCGAGCGGGACATGGGACGGGCTCCTCGGATCATGGTCAGGCCCGTTCAGGGCCTCGGCGCATGATGGCACGTCAGCGGGCCCTGCCAAGGACCCGCTGGGCCCGCCAACCCGCTTACTTCAGTACCTTGCGGGCGGCGCCCACGCCAAGTACTGCCAGCACCACGAAGATGACGGCCAGCACCAGGAAAAGCACGAACAGGATCTTGGCGATGCCGGCAGCGCCTGCGGCAACGCCGGTGAAGCCCATGGCGCCGGCGACCAGCGAGATCAGGGCAAAGATGATGGCGAACTTGAGCATGTTGGGCCTCCTTGAATGGGTGGCATGGAAAGTCATGCCGCTGGAGGTACCTTAGCCCTTGCCAGGCGAGGGGCCCGTCGGTGGGTGAGGGCGGTGAGCGTAGGAGGGCGCTGATGCGGGAGGACGCTAGGCGCCGCCGGTCATTGCAGGGCCGCGAGGCCCGAGGCGCTGACGGCGGGTGTTCACATCGGTGCGCGATGGGACCTCCGCCTCAAAGCCCACGGCTTGGCTTGTGCCCAAGCGCGCGGGCTTAGCGCCCGGCCCAGCGCCAGGCCTTACAGCCCGGCCGCTGCGCGCAGCGCTTGGGCCTTGTCCGTTTTTTCCCAGGTGAATTCGGGTTCTTCGCGGCCGAAGTGGCCGTAGGCGGCGGTTTTTTCGTAGATGGGGCGCAGCAGGTCCAGCATCTGGATGATGCCTTTGGGGCGCAGGTCGAAGTGCTCCTGCACCAGCGCGGCGATCTTGTCGTCCGGGATCACGCCCGTGCCTTCGGTATAGACGGTGACGTTGATCGGGCGGGCCACGCCGATGGCGTAGCTCACCTGGATCTGGCACTGGCGCGCCAGGCCTGCGGCGACGATGTTCTTGGCCACGTAGCGCGCGGCGTAGGCGGCCGAGCGGTCCACCTTCGTCGGGTCCTTGCCGCTGAAGGCGCCGCCGCCGTGCGGGCAGGCGCCGCCGTAGGTGTCCACGATGATCTTGCGGCCGGTCAGGCCGCAGTCGCCCTGCGGGCCGCCGATGACGAAGCGGCCAGTGGGGTTGATGAGGTACTTCGTGTCCTGCAGCCACTCCTTGGGCAGCACGGGCTTGATGATCTCCTCGATCACGGCCTCGACGAAGCTGGCCTTCATCTTGGTGGCCGTCTCGGACTGGTCGGGATGGTGCTGGGTGGAGAGCACCACGGTGTCGATGCTGTGGGGCTTGCCGTCCACGTAGCGCATCGTGACCTGACTCTTGGCGTCGGGGCGCAGGAAGGGCAGGCGGCCGTCCTTGCGCAGCTGGGCCTGGCGTTCGACCAGCCGGTGCGCGTAGTAGATGGGCGCGGGCATCAGCTCGGGCGTCTCGTCGCACGCGTAGCCGAACATCAGGCCCTGGTCGCCGGCGCCGGTGTTCAGGTGGTCGTCGCTGGCGTGGTCCACGCCCTGGGCGATGTCGTTGGACTGCTTGTCGTAGGCCACCAGCACGGCGCAGCCCTTGTAGTCGATGCCGTAGTCGGTGTTGTCGTAGCCGATGCGCTTGATGGTGTCGCGCGCCACCTGGATGTAATCGACGTGCGCGTTGGTGGTGATCTCGCCAGCCAGGACGACCAGGCCGGTATTGGTCAGCGTTTCGGCTGCCACGCGGCTCAGGGGGTCTTGCGTGAAGATCGCATCGAGGATGGCATCCGAGATCTGATCGGCCACTTTGTCGGGATGGCCCTCGGACACGGACTCGGATGTGAAGAGGAAATCGTTCGCCATTTGAATAAACTCCGGTACTTGCAGCTTTTTTGGGCGTTGGCCCTCAGCTCGGAAGCTTTGGCGAACGCTTTAGCAGAATTTTTTAACGTCGCCCTGCAAGTTGCTCATTTAAGTCAGCGACCGGGCCATTCTAGTGCCATCCTTGTTTCGTTCCCTCTTTCATGGTCTCGCGGCGCTGCCCTTGCGCTGGTCGCATGCGCTCGGCGCCGCTCTCGGCTGGGTGGTCTTCGCCTGCTCGCCCGCCTACCGCCGGCGCTTCATCGACAACGCCCGCCACGCCGGCTATGCCTTTGCCGACGTGGCCGCTGCCGTGGGCCACGCGGGCCGCATGGTGGCCGAGATGCCGCGCCTGTGGCTGCAGGCCGGATCGCCGCCGGTGCGGATGGTCAACGCCGAATGCGTCGAGCGCGCCTGGGAGCGCGGGCGTGGCATCGTCTTTCTCACGCCGCACCTGGGCTGCTTCGAGCTGTCGGTGCAGGCCGCGGCCGTGCGCTGGGCTGCCGAGCGCGGGCCCATCACCATCCTCTACCGGCCTGCGCGCCAGCCCTGGCTGGCCGAGATCATGCAGACGGCGCGCAACCGCCCCGGCATCAGTGCCGTGCCCACTACGCTGCAGGGCGTTCGCCAGATGATCAAGGCGTTGCGCCGCGGCGAGGCCGTGGGCCTGCTGCCCGACCAGGTGCCGCCGCAAGGCCAGGGCGTCTGGTCGCCTTTCTTCGGCCGCGAGGCCTACACCATGACCCTGGCCGCCCGGCTGGCGCAGCAGACCGGCGCCGCCGTGGTGCTGGCGCGCTGCGAGCGCGAGCCGCGCGGCCGTGGCTATGTTTTGTATCTGGAGGATTTGCCCGTGCCCCTGGCCCCCGAACTCGACGCTGCCGTGTTGCAGATCAACCAGGCGATGGAGCACGTCATCCGCCAGTGCCCGCAGCAGTATCTGTGGGGCTATGCCCGCTACAAGCACCCGCGCGGCGAGGCCGCCGCCGGGCCGGCGGCGGTCGCCGCCACCGCGGAGGCGAGCCGATGATCGCGCGTGCCGGCATCTGGCTCTTGGGCCTGCTGGGCCGCCTTCCGCTGCCCGCGCTGCGCGCCTTGGGTGCGTGGCTGGGGCGGATGCTGTTCGTGCTGGCCGTGCCGCGCCGCCGGGTGGCGCTGCGCAATCTGGAACTGTGTTTTCCCGACGTGCCCGCCGCGCAGCGCCGCGCCTGGGCGCGCCAGTCGTTCGAGGTGTTCTGCCAGACCTTCCTGGACCGGGGCTGGCTCTGGGCCGGCTCCGAGGCGCTGGTGCGCAGCCGCGTGAAGCTCGTCGGCGCGCTGCACGAGCTGGAGGGCGACACGCCCACCATCGTCTTCGCGCCGCATTTCTACAGCATGGATGCGGGCGGTCTGGCGCTGCCGCTGAACACGCAGCGCGAGTTCACCTCCATCTTCGCCACGCATCCGGACCCGGTGCAGGACGCCTGGTTCATGGCTGGGCGCCAGCGCTTCGGCAACGTGCGCATGCTCAACCGCGCCGACGGGGTCAAGCCCATCATCTCGTGCCTGCGCAAGGGCGGGCTGCTCTACCTGCTGCCCGACATGGACTATGGCCCGACCGATTCGGTGTTCGTGCCCTTCTTCGCCGTGCCGCAGGTGGCGACCATTCCCTCGCTTTCGCGCTTCGCCCGGCTGGGCCGGGCCAAGGTCGTGGCCCTCTACAGCCGCATGACGCCCGAGGGCTACGTGGCCGAACTGACGCCCGCGTGGGAGCGCTTTCCCACCGACGATGCGGTGGCCGACACGGCCCGCATGAACCGCGAGCTGCAGGCGGCCATCATGACCATGCCCAGCCAGTACTACTGGGTGCATCGCCGCTTCAAGACGCGGCCTGAGGGCGAGCCGTCGGTCTATTGATCGAAATGCCCGGCAGCGCTCCATTTGGGAAGGTGTGGTGCTATTGTTTATGTAGCGCGATGGCGCCCTGAGGAGCGCGCCAACAGGCCGGTCAGCGCGGCGGCCACGGCTTCGGGCTGTTCATGCACCACCCAGTGCGATGCGGCCGGCAGCCGCTGCACGCTCAGGTCTGGCACCCATTCGGGCAGTCCCTCCAGCAGGCCGGGGAGCAGCGCCGGGTCGTTCATGCCCCAGAGTACCTGGGTGGGCACGCTCACGCCCAGCATCTCGGGCGGCAGCTGCACGGCGGCGGCGCCCGGTTCGCCCGCATGGGGTGGGCGCAGCGGGCTGGCGCGGTAGTAGTTGCAAGGGCCCGTCAGGCCCTGGCGCCACTGGGCGCGGTATTGCTCGCGCAGCGCGGGCGTGAGCCAGCCGGGTGCGCTGCCATCCCCCGTATCGAAAAAGCCGAAGAGGCGCCGGAAGTCGTCCTCGGCCAAGAGTGCCTCGGCATCGGGCCGGCAGAGGAAGTGCATGTATTCGCTGGCCGCCTGCTGTGCGGGGTTCTGCTGCAGCTCGCGCACGAAGGCGCCGGGGTGGGGCGAATTCACGATCAGCAGGCGTTCGACCAGTTCCGGCCGCTGGTTGGCCACGTTCCAGGCCACCGCGCCGCCCCAGTCGTGGGCGATGAGCGCGGCCAGCCGCTGGTCCGGGCCGCATTCGGCGGCGATGAGGGCGGTCACGTCCTGCACCAGATGGCGGGCGCGGTAGGCCTCGGGCGCGCCCGGGCTGCTGGAGGGCGCGAAGCCGCGCAGGCTGGGTGCCACGCAGCGAAAGCCGCCGTGCGCGGGCTGCGAGAAATGCGCCAGCAGGCCGTCCCAGATGAAGGCGCCTTCGGGAAAGCCGTGCAAAAAGAGCAGCACCGGCCGGCCCGGCGCGCCGCTCGCGCGGCAGTGCAGGGTGATGCCGTGCGGCAGGGCGTGCTCCAGGGTCTCGATCGTCATGCTGCGCTACGCTTTCCAGAGCGGCTCGCGCAAGAGGATCAAGCGCTGCAGCTCAATTCGGTTCGTAAGGTTCGATGGGGTCGGAGGGCTCGCCTGCCGCGGCACCGTCGGCAGGAGCTTCAGCCGGGACGGCCTCGCCCACCGGATGCGACCATTGCCAGAGCAACTGGGCCACCTCGTCCACGCCCTGCTTCTTCAGGGCGGAGAACATCTTCACTTCGCCGCCGCCGGCCTGCAGTCGCGTGATGGACAGCACCTTGGCCTGCTCGGCGCGGTTGAGCTTGTCGGCCTTGGTCAGCAGCACCAGGAACTTCAGGCCCTCTTCGACGCGTGGACGCACGGCTTCGAGCAGGGCCTCGTCCAGCTCGGTCAGGCCCAGGCGCGGGTCGCACAGCAGGACGATCCCCGTGAGGCCCTGGCGCGAGCGCAGGTAGTTCACCATCACTTGCTGCCAGCGCTGCTTGTCCGAGCGCGAGACGGCCGCATAGCCGTAGCCGGGCAGGTCGGCCAGCACCGCGTCGGTGACGCCCTGCTTGCCCAGCGCGAAGAGGTTGATGTGCTGCGTGCGGCCGGGCTTCTTGGACGCGAACGCCAGCTGCTTTTGCTGCGTGAGCGTGTTGATGCAGGTCGATTTGCCAGCGTTGGAGCGGCCGACGAAAGCGATCTCGGGCACGGTGATGTCGGGCAGGTGGTGCAGCTGCGCCGCCGTGGTCAGAAAACGTGCCGTGTGTATCCAGCCCATGGCGACCTTGGCGTCGGGTGCGGGCGGGAGATTGCCAGCAACTGGCGCATGTGATGTAGTCGTCATAAATCGGGGTTTGAAGGGATACGGCCCAAAGGGGGGCGATTGTAGAATCGAGCGGTTTCGCGCCCCAATACCACAAAGAAGAAACCCTCGATATGAAGTTGCTTGTCCCCCTGCTGATGGCTGCCGCGATGGCAGTTTCCGCCGTTTCGGCCCAGGCTGCGGGCGAGGTGCAAAAGCCTGCAGCCAAGCCCGATCTGGTCAAGGGCGAGGCCAGCTATACGGCTGTGTGCGTGGCCTGCCACGCTGCCGATGGCAACTCCACCATCGCCGCCAATCCCAAGCTCGCGCAGCAGCACCCCGAGTATCTCGTCAAGCAGCTGCAGGAGTTCAAGTCCGGCAAGCGGGCCAACCCCGTGATGCAGGGCATGGCCTCCCTGCTGTCTGACGACGACATGCGCAATGTGTCCGCCTGGCTGGCAACCAAGCCCGCCAAGCCCGGCTTCGCCAAGGACAAGGACCTGGTGGCCCTGGGCGAGCGCATCTACCGCGGCGGCATCGCCGACCGCAACATTGCCGCCTGCGCGGGCTGCCATAGCCCCAATGGCGCCGGCATCCCGGCGCAATACCCGCGCCTGTCGGGCCAGCATTCGGACTACACCGTCCAGCAGCTGACCAGCTTCCGCGACGGCAAGCGCGGCAACAGCCTGCCCATGTCGCAGGTCGCTGCCAAGATGAACGACCGCGAGATCAAGGCCGTGGCCGATTACATTGCGGGCCTGCGTTGACCGGCGTCAAGCTTCAGGGTTAATCGCGCTGCGGTTCGGGAACCTCCCGACCATAATCACCACCCAAGACGGGCGGGCCATCTGATCTGCGCAGATGGCCCGCCCTTTTCATTGGGGCGCCGCCACCACGGCAGCTTCCCGCCTTCGCTGCCTGCCCATGTCTGAAACCACCCACGGCATCCGCCTTCATTCCCGCTCGCAGGCGCTGCGCGCGGTGACCGAGCTGCTGTCGTCCATGCGCTTCGCCATCGCGCTGCTGACGGTGATCTGCATCGCCTCGGTCATCGGCACGGTGATGAAGCAGCACGAGCCGGCTGCCAACTACGTCAACCAGTTCGGGCCGTTCTGGGCCGAGCTGTTCCTGGCGCTCAAGCTCAACGCCGTCTATAGCGCCTGGTGGTTCCTGCTGATCCTGGCCTTCCTGGTGGTGAGCACTTCGCTCTGCGTGGCCCGCAACGCGCCGCGCTACCTGGCCGACCTGCGCACGCACAAGGAAGACATCCGCGAGCAGAGCCTGAAGGCCTTCGCGCACCGGGCCGAGGGTGACCTGCCCGAGCCGCCCGAGGCCGCGGCCCGGCGCCTGGGCGCGTTGCTGGCTTCCGGTGGCTGGAAGGTCAAGCTGCAGCAGCGTGGCGAGCGCGGCTGGATGGTGGCGGCCAAGGCCGGCGCGGCCAACAAGATCGGCTACATCGCCGCGCACAGCGCGATCGTGCTGATCTGCCTGGGCGGCCTGCTGGACGGCGATCTGGTGGTGCGTGCCCAGATGTGGCTGGGCGGCAAGACACCCTACTCGGGCGGCGGGCTGATCTCGGACGTCAAACCCGAACACCGCCTCTCGGAGCGCAACCCGACCTTCCGCGGCAACCTGCTGGTGGCAGAGGGTACGCAGTCCAGCACCGCCATCCTGAGCCAGTCCGACGGCGTGCTGCTGCAGGAGTTGCCGTTCGCCATCGAGCTGAAGAAGTTCGTCGTCGATTACTACTCCACCGGCATGCCCAAGCTCTTTGCGAGCGATATCGTCATCCACGACAAGGTGACGGGCGAGGCCACGCCCGCGCGGGTGGAGGTGAACCACCCGGCCAGCTACCGGGGCATCGAGATCTATCAATCGAGCTTTGACGACGGTGGCTCGCGGGTCACGCTGCGCGCGCGTCCGCTGGTGGCCGGCGTGCAGCCTTTCGAGGTGCAGGGGACGATCGGCAGCAGTACGCCACTGGCGGATGCGACCCTGGGCGGTCAGCCGGCCACGCTCGAATACGCATCGCTGCGCGTGCTCAACGTCGAGAACTTCAGCGGCGCGGGCTCGGGCGCCAGCGGCTCGGCGGTGGACGTGCGCCGCGTCGATCTGCGCGATTCCATCGAGGCGCGCCTGGGCGCGGGCAACAAGACGGTCACCCATCGGGACCTGCGCAACGTGGGGCCCAACATTACCTACAAGCTGCGCGATGCGGCCGGCCAGGCGCGCGAGTTCCAGAATTTCATGCTGCCGGTGGACACGGGCGACGGTCAGCCCGTCTATCTGCTGGGCGTGCGCGAGACGCCGGCCGAGCCCTTCCGCTACCTGCGCGTGCCGGCCGACGACCAGGGCAGCATGGACGGCTTTCTGCGCATGCGCCTCGCCCTGGCCGATCCGGCACTGCGCGAGCAGGCCGTGAAGCGCTATGTGGCCATGGCGGTCGATGCCTCGCGGCCCGATCTCGCGCAGCAGCTGGCGCAGTCCGCCGGGCGCGCGCTGGCGCTCTTCGCCGGTGCCCTGTCCGACAAGGAAGGCCACCCCCGCACGGGCGGGCTGCAGGCCATCTCCGACTTCATGGAAGCCAATGTGCCAGAGGCCGAGCGTGCCCGGGCCGGCGAGGTGCTGGTGCGCATCCTCAACGGCACGCTGTTCGAGCTGGCCCAGCTGACCCGCGAGCGCGCCGGCCAGCCGCCGCTGCAGCAGAGCGATAAGACCCAGGCCTTCATGACGCAGGCTGTGCTGTCGCTGAGCGACGCGCAGCTGTACCCGGCGCCGGTGGCCTTCGAGCTCAAGGACTTCCACCAGGTGCAGGCCAGCGTCTTCCAGGTGGCGCGTGCGCCGGGCAAGAATGTGGTCTATCTGGGCTGCGCGCTGCTCATCCTGGGCGTGTTCGCCATGCTGTACGTGCGCGACCGGCGGCTCTGGATCTGGATCACGCCGCAGGGCGAGGGCGCGGCCCATGCGAATCTGGCGCTATCGACCAACCGCAAGACGCTCGACGGCGACCGCGAGTTCGGCGAGCTGGCCCGCAAGCTGATCGGCACGGAACCCCATGGAGGCACCACGACATGAATACCGCCACCACCACGACGACCACGACGACGACGACGACGACGATCAGCCTGAACGAAGGCTTCTTCGCGCGCCGCTCGCTGTTCGACTGGCTGTTTGCCGCCCTCGTCGCTGTGGGCGCGTTCTACGTGCTGCAGCGCTACGGCAGCGCCATGGACGGCTACGACAAGGGCGTGTTGATCGGCGCCGTGCCCTGTGCCATCTGGCTGTGCTGGTTCTGGCGGCCGCTGCGCGTGCTGGCGCTGGTGGTGGCGGCTTGTTCGCTGCTGGCCATCCAGCTCTACCAGGGCGGTGCAGGGGGCGACCTGTCCCGCGCGGACACGGTCTTTCTGCTGAAGTTCTTCCTGTCGAGCCAGTCCGCCATCCTCTGGATGAGCCTGCTCTTCTTCATGAGCACGGTGTTCTACTGGATCGGCCTCTTCTCGCGGGGCGAGGGCCAGGCGCTGATGCGCATCGGCTCGGGCGTGGCGTGGGTGGCGATCGCCATGGCGCTGGTCGGCACCATGGTGCGCTGGTACGAGAGCTACCAGATCGCGCCTGACATCGGCCATATCCCGGTGAGCAACCTCTATGAAGTCTTCGTGCTCTTTTGCTGGATGACGGCGGCTTTCTACCTCTACTACGAGGCGCAGTACAAGACCCGCGCCCTGGGCGGCTTCGTCATGCTGGTGGTGAGCGCCGCTGTGGGCTTTCTGCTCTGGTACACGGTGGTGCGCGAGGCGCACGAAATCCAGCCCCTGGTGCCGGCCCTGAAAAGCTGGTGGATGAAGCTGCATGTGCCGGCCAACTTCATCGGCTACGGCACTTTCGCTCTGTCGGCCATGGTGGCTTTTGCCTATCTGATCAAGCAACAGGCCGGTGAGACGCGCTGGTGGAAGCTCACACCCCTCTGGCTGCTGGGCGTGGTGCTGTGCTTCGAGCCCATCGTGTTCCGCAAGGGCGGGGCGGATGGCAGTGGTGGCGCCTACTGGATGGTGTATTTCGGCATCTCCGCGCTCATCGTGGGTGGCATCCTGCTCGGGCGCCGCCACATCGCGGCGCGGCTGCCGGCCTTCGAGGTGCTGGACGACATGATGTACAAGGCCATCGCCGTGGGCTTCGCCTTCTTCACCATCGCCACCGTGCTGGGCGCGCTGTGGGCGGCTGAGGCCTGGGGCGGCTACTGGAGCTGGGACCCGAAGGAGACCTGGGCGCTGATCGTCTGGCTCAACTACGCCGCCTGGCTGCACATGCGCCTGATGAAGGGCCTGCGCGGCACGGTGTCGGCCTGGTGGGCGCTGGTGGGGCTGGCGGTGACGTCCTTCGCCTTCCTGGGGGTGAACATGTTTCTGAGCGGCCTGCACAGCTACGGCACGCTGTAGCGCCGTACCGCGGCAACCGGGGGGAGCGGAATGATCCGCTGGCGCTGCGCCTGCGTACAAGCAAGACCGACGCCTTTGCAGACCCGTCACGCAGCAGCGTTTTCCACTTGCGGGTAGATTGGCTGCTTCCGGCCACCGCTGCTGCCAGGGCAGCGCGGCGCGGCCAGGACCTGAAACGGAGAACCCCATGCTGATTCCTTCCCGCCAGAACGGCTTCCAACATCCCCACTCCAGCGAGATCACGCCCCGCGGCGTCTATGAGGGGCGCCGCGACATGCTGCGCTGGATGGCGACCGGCGCGGCAGGGGCGGCCCTCGCATCCTGGGCCAGCCGCGAGGCGATGGCCGCGCAGGTGGCCCGCCCGGGCAAGCTGGCGGCGCTGCCGGGCGGCAAGTCGGCCGTGGCGGGTGCCATGGCGATGGACAAGGTCACCGACTACAAGGACGCGACCACCTACAACAACTACTACGAGTTCGGGGTGGACAAGTCCGACCCGGCCCGCAACGCCCACACGCTCAAGACCTCGCCCTGGACGGTGGAGGTGGAGGGCCTGGTGAACAAGCCGCGCAAGTTCGCCATCGAAGACCTGCTCAAGCTCAGCCCGCAGGAAGAGCGCATCTACCGCCTGCGCTGCGTGGAGGGCTGGTCCATGGTCATCCCCTGGGTGGGCTATTCGCTGTCCGAACTCATTAAGCGCGTGGAGCCCCAGGGCAGCGCCAAGTACGTGCAGTTCGTCACCCTGGCCGACAAGGCGACCATGCCCTTCGTCGGCTCCAGCGTGCTGGACTGGCCCTACACCGAGGGCCTGCGCCTGGACGAGGCCATGCACCCCCTCACGCTGCTGGCCTTCGGCATGTACGGCGAGGTGCTGCCCAACCAGAACGGCGCGCCCGTGCGCCTGGTCGTGCCCTGGAAATACGGCTTCAAGAGTGCCAAGAGCATCGTCAAGATCCGCTTCGTCGAGAAGGAGCCCAGCACGGCCTGGAACAAGGCCGCGGCGCAGGAATACGGCTTCTATTCCAACGTGAATCCGAACGTCGATCACCCGCGCTGGAGCCAGGCTTCCGAGCGCCGCATCGGCGAGGATGGCCTCTTCGCCAAGAAGCGCAAGACGCTGATGTTCAACGGCTACGAAGAGCAGGTCGGCCAGATGTATGCGGGCATGGACCTGAAGAAGAACTACTGAGGAGGCTGCGGGCGCCTGGAGCGCCCCGGCCGTGTCCGCTATCCGCCGTCCACCGCGTTGTGTGCGGGGCGCTCCGTGCCCCGGGCCCGTGGAGCGGCCCTCTCCACCCGCTCGGGGCCCCACGCATGAAGAAGATCCTGGCGCACTCCGCCGCAAAGCCCCTCGTTTTCCTGCTGTGCCTTCTGCCGCTGGCCTGGCTCGTCTATGGCGCCGTGGCGGGCCAGCTGGGCGCGAACCCGGCGGAGACCCTGATCCGCTCCACCGGCGAGTGGACACTGCGCTTGCTGTGCGTGGCGCTCGCCGTCACCCCGCTGCGCGTGCAGCTGGGCCTGCCGGCCCTGGCGCGCCTTCGGCGCATGCTGGGCCTCTTCGTGTTCTTCTACGCCCTGCTGCATCTGCTGTGCTACAGCTGGTTCGATATGGGCTTCGAGCTGGGCGACATCGCGGCCGACATCGCCAAGCGGCCCTTCATCCTGGTGGGTATGCTGGCCTTCGCATTGCTGCTGGCGCTGGCCGCCACTTCGTTCAACCGCGCCATCCGATGGCTCGGCGGCACGCGCTGGCAGGCATTGCACCGCGCGGTGTACGTGGCGGCGGGGCTGGCCCTCCTGCACTTCTTCTGGATGCGCGCCGGCAAGAACAACTTTGCCGAGGTGGGGGTCTATGCCTCCATCGTGCTGGCGCTGCTGGGCTGGCGGGTGTGGCACCGCTGGAAGCACCCCAAGCCCGGCCGCAAGCCAGCCTCTGCATCAGCTGAATGATGCTATTGAAAATATAGCGAGAAGCGCACGTGAATCAAGCGCTCCAGCGGTTTTTCTCTTGAATGCACGGGCTGCGCGTGGCGGTGGCGTGGCCTGGAATCACACCGGGTCGATCATCACCGTGGGCACCTGGTAGGCTGCTTGGTCCATCAGGTCGATGCCGCACTGCAGCTGCTCGATCCAGTCGAAGAAGTCCGCGATGGCAGCCCCTGCCAGTGGTGCGCCGTGCTGGGGCACCAGCATGGCGATGTCCAGCTGCCGCGCCATGCGTACCCAGAGCCGCAGGATCTTCTGGGACACCATGTAGCGGCGATGGAAGCCCTCCATGCGCGGGATATGCGGCGCCAGGTCCGTCACCGGCACGCGCGCCTGGGCGCCCGAGGTCATCGACACGCCCAGATCGCCCGTGAAGAGGATGCGGCTGACCGGGTCGTAGAAGTGGAAGTTGCCTTCCGAATGCAGAAAGTGCGCGGGCAGCAGCACCAGCTCGTGGCGCCCCAGCGGAAGGCGTCCACCGCCGTCGGGCACGCCGATCACGCGGTTCTCCGTCTTGCCGGCCTTGGCGAAATGCGGCGCGAAGCGCTCCCAGACCCGCGAGATGACCAACCGCGCGCGGGTGCTGGTCAGCCAGCGGTCCAGCGACGCGATGATGTCCGGGTCGGCATGCGAGGCGATCAGGTACGAGAGCTTGTGCGGCGCGAAATGCCGGCTCATCCCCATGAACAGCTCGTTGAAGGCGAGGTTGCCGCCGGGGTCGATGATGGCTCCGGTGTCGCCATCCACGATGAGGAACTGGTTGGCTTGCACCGCCTGCCCATCTTCCTCGATGAGGTCCGTGAACATCAGGCAGGCGTGCTGCGCGTCCCGGTACAGCTCCACGGGTTGCTGGTGGGCCATGGCGGCGCTCTCATGTCGGGTAAAGACACCGACTCTACGGCCGCCCCGCCGCCGCCAGATTGATACGGGTCAAGTCGGCTGCGGATGGCGCAGGCGCTCAGCCCGCGACCAGCCGCTCGTTGCGGAAGGTGTCGGCCACCGTCTCGCGGGCGCGGATCAGGTGCGCCGCGCTGCCGTCCACCAGCAGTTCCGCCGGGCGGGTGCGGGTGTTGTAGTTGCTGCCCATGGCGCTGCAGTAGGCGCCGGCAGAGAGCACGGCCAGCTGGTCCCCGGGCTGCACGGCGAGCTCGCGGTCGCGGCCCAGCCAGTCGCCGCTCTCGCACACCGGACCCACCACGTCATAGACCTGGGCCGCAGCAGCGCCGGCGGCCGGCTGCGCGTGCAGCGGCACGATGGCATGGAAGGCCTGGTACATGGCCGGGCGGGGCAGGTCGTTCATGGCGGCATCGACGATGCAGAAGTTCTTCTGCTCGCCGGGCTTGACGTACAGCACCTCGGTCAGGCACACGCCGGCATTGCCCACCAGCGAGCGGCCGGGCTCGATCATGAACTGGCGGTCGCCGTAGCCACGCGCATCCAGCCGGGCCAGCAGCTGCGTCCAGAGCGCATCGGCCGCGGGCGGCGTGTCGCCGTTGTAGTTGATGCCCAGGCCGCCGCCGAAGTCGATGTGATGGATGGGAATGCCCGCTGCCTCGATGGACTGCACCAGGTCGAGCATGCGGTCGACCGCGTCGAGGTACGGCGTCGCTTCGGTGATCTGGGAGCCGATGTGGCAGTCGATGCCCACGACCCGCAGGCCCGGCAGCGCGGCCGCGCGCTGGTAGGTGGCCACGGTGCGCTCATGGGCCACGCCGAATTTGTTGCCCTTGAGGCCGGTGGAGATGTAGGGATGCGTCTTGGGGTCCACGTTGGGGTTCACGCGGATGCTGATCGGAGCCTGCACGCCCAGCTCGAGCGCCACTTCGTTGAGCACGTCGATCTCGGGCTCGCTCTCGACGTTGAAGCAGCCGATGCCGGCCTGCAGCGCCTGGCGCATTTCGGCGCGCGTCTTGCCCACGCCCGAGAAGATGATCTTGCGCGGATCGCCGCCGGCGGCCAGCACGCGCTGCAGTTCACCGCCCGAGACGATGTCGAAGCCGCAGCCCTGGCGGGCGAACAGCTGCAGCACCGCCAGCGAAGAATTGGCCTTCATCGCGTAGCAGATCTGCACCTTGCGACCTGCGAAGCCCCGCTGGTAGGCCGCCAGCGCATCGAGCATGGACGCCTTGGAATACACGTAGAGCGGCGTGCCGTGTTGGCGGGCGAGGTCGCTCAGGGAGCAGTCTTCGACGAACAGCGCGTCGTCACGGTAGGCGATGTGCGGGTGGCCGGGCAGGGGGGTCGAGGTCATGTACGGGAAGAAGGCAGGGCGGAAGAGGCCGGATCGGCGGGAGCGGAAGCCGGCGCGGAAGGCGCGGCCGGCGTGGGCGGCGAGCTGTTGTCCTGCTTCAGGAACGGCAGCACCGTCTGTGGCAGCGTGGCACGCTGGGCCGCTGCCGGTTCCGTGGGCAGGTAGAGGGGGCCGCGCTGGCCGCAGCCGGCAATCGCCGCCGCACTGCCTGCAAGGACAAGCGCCCTGACTAGAATTTGGGAAGCTCTCAACATCTGCAAATTATGACGGACCTCGAATTCCTGGATCGCGCCGAAGAACTACTGCTCAAGGTGGAGGAGGGCTGCGACCGGATCAACGATGCCACCGACGCCGACCTGGACGGCCAGCGCGTGGGCGGCATGATCACCATCACCTTCGGCAATGGCAGCCAGATCGTCATCAACCAGCAAAAGCCGCTGCACGAAATCTGGCTGGCCGCGCGCACCGGCGGCTACCACTTTCGCTTCGACGGCGCGCACTGGCAGGACACCAAGGGCGGCGGCGAGTTTTTTGCCATGCTCAATCAGAACGCCAGCCTGCAGTCGGGGATGGCGCTGCGCTTCGATGCCCAATGACGTGATGGCCTCCTGAGGGACTGAGGGCCAGGCCCCAGGGGCGGTCGATAAAAGAAAGGGGTGGACCCAGTGGCCACCCCTTTTTCTTTTGCCGATCAGTTCCTGAACAGGTCGAGGATCCGGCTGCGCTCCTCGGGCGGAGGTGGCGCGGCGGGGGTCACTTCGGGGGCGCTGCCTGGTGCCGGCGCATGGTCGTCCACGCCCACGCTGGCCACGCCGCCATTGCGGGCGTATTCGTCGTAGAACCATTCACCGCCCACGTTCACCACGCCCGGGGGCACGGTGGGCTCGGCCACGGGCACGCCCTTGAGCGCGCGCTCCATGAAGCTGATCCAGACCGGCAGGGCGAGGCCGCCCCCGGTTTCGCGGCTGCCCAGATTGCGCGGGGTGTCGTAGCCGATCCAGGTCACGGCAGCGATGGTGGGCTGGAAGCCGGCGAACCAGGCATCCATGGCGTCGTTGGTGGTGCCGGTCTTGCCGTAGATGTCGGGGCGCTTGAGGGTGGCCTGCGCGCGCGCGGCGGTGCCGGTGCGGGTCACCTCCTGCAGCAGGCTGTCGGTGATGAAGGCGTTACGCGCATCGATTGCGCGCATGTTCTCGGCCAGCGCCGGGGGCTGGAAGTCCGACAGGATGCGTCCCTTGTGGTCCGTCACGCGGCTGATGAGGTAGGGGTTGACGCGGTAGCCGCCATTGGCGAAGACCGAATAGGCCGACACCATCTGCATCGGCGTAACCGAGCCCGCGCCCAGCGCCATGGTGAGGTAGGCCGGGTGCTTTTCCGGATCGAAGCCGAAGCGCCCGACCCAGGCCTGGGCCGTCTTCGGGCCCACCGCCTGCAGGATCCGGATAGACACCACGTTCTTGGAACGGGCCAGCGCCGTGCGCATCGTCATCGGGCCGTCGTACTTGCCGTCGTAGTTTTTGGGCTCCCACGGCTGGCCGCCGGTCACGCCAGCGCTGAAGAAGAGCGGCGCGTCATTGATGATCGTCGCCGGTGTGAAACCCTTTTCCAGGGCCGCCGAATAGATGAACGGCTTGAAGCTGGAGCCGGGCTGGCGCCAGGCCTGAGTGACGTGGTTGAACTTGTTCTTGTCGAAGTCGAATCCGCCCACGAGGGCCTTGATGGCGCCGTTGCGCGGGTCCACCGCGACGAAGGCGCCTTCCACTTCGGGCAATTGCGTGACTTCCCAGGTGTTCTTGGGCGTCTGCACCACGCGGATGATGGCGCCGCGGCGGATCTTGATGTTGGGCGGCGCCTTGTCGCTCAAGCCTGATTGCACCGGCTTGAGGCCGTCGCCCGTGATCTCGAAGGGCTCGCCATTCGCCCGCGCGGCCACTATGCGCTTGGGGCTGACCTGCAGCACCACGGCGGCGAGTACATCGCCGTTGTCGGGGTGGCCGGCCAGCGCATCGTCGATCGCTTCTTCGGCTTCCTGCGGGTCGTCGGGGAGGGTGACGAACTTCTCGGGGCCGCGGTAGTGCTGGCGGCGCTCGTAGTCCATGATGCCCTTGCGCAGGGCCGCGTAGGCGGTGTCCTGGTCGCCGGCGTTGAGCGTGGTGTACACGTTCAGGCCGCGGGTGTAGGCCTCGTTGCCGTACTGCGCGAAGATCAGCTGGCGCACCATTTCGGCCACGTATTCGGCATGCACGCGGGTGTTGTCATTGCCCGTGCGCAGTTTCAGTTCCTCGGTCTTGGCGGCAGCAGCCTGCTCTGCAGTGATGAAGCCGTTCTCCTGCATCCGCTCAATGATGTAGAGCTGGCGGATGCGTGCGCGCTTGGGGTTGCTGATCGGGTTGTAGGCCGAGGGAGCCTTGGGCAGGCCCGCCAGCATGGCCGCTTCGGCGATCGAGATGGATTTGAGCGGCTTACCGAAATACGCTTCGGCAGCGGCAGAGAAACCATAGGCCCGGTTGCCCAGGTAGATCTGGTTCATGTAGATCTCGAGGATCTGGTTCTTCGTCAGCAGATGCTCGAGCTTGAAAGTCAGCAAGATTTCGTAGATCTTGCGGGTGAAGGTCTTTTCCGAAGACAGATAGACATTGCGCGCCACCTGCATGGTGATGGTGGAGGCGCCCTGGCTCTTCACGCGCCCCAGGTTGGCCAACGCCGCACGCACCATGCCCTTGTAGTCCACGCCGCCGTGCTCGAAGAAGCGAGCGTCCTCGATGGCCAGCACTGCGTCCGTCATCACTTTCGGGATGTCTCCGATGGGCGTGAGGTTGCGTCGCTCCTCGCCGAACTCACCCAGCAGCGCGCCCTCGCTCGAATAGACCCGGAGCGGCAGCTTGGGACGGTAGTCGGCCAAGTCGGAGATGTCAGGCAAATTGGGGTAGGCCACGGCCAGCGCCACGGCGACCGTCAGCATCCCCGCCAGTACGGCGGCGGCCGCCAAGCCTGCCACCCAGGTCAGGATGCGCAGGAGAACTCTCAACCACGTGGGCCGCGAAGCAGGAGGGGTCGAGGGTTTTGTGTCGTTGGGCGGCATGTCGCGCTTTGGGAAGGAGGAACCCGCCATTATAAAAATTAAAGGAATGACGGCCTTACGCGTTCTTCATCCGGGCAAGAGTCGCTCGTCCAAGACCCTGGAGCTTGCATCCCTGCGCAGCAATCCCCGTGCGGACCGCTGAATTATCTGGAAACCCCTCAGCGCGCTACCTCCAAAATGCCGGGGGTGTGCGCTCGCGCTCGTCGCTTTGTCCGTAATCCGCTTCGCGGATCGTCTGCTTTTGACAACGACGAATATGTTACGCCTGGGCAAAATACTTTGCCGGCATACGCACGACTGCTAGCATGCATGTGAAGTGTTAGGTTTTGTTGCGCCTATGGGTGTTTCACGAGAGGCCAATCTTGATCTCAATGGGGTCTTTGTTTAATCGCCAGTCGGCGCCCCTGTTGGGTATCGACATCAGCTCATCCAGCGTGAAGCTGGTGGAGCTCGGCCGCGATAAATCCGGTGCCGTCGTGCTGGAGCGCTGCGCTATCGAGCAGCTGGAGCGCGGATGGATCATCGACGGCAATATTGAAAAGTTCGACGAGGTGGCCGAGGCATTGCGCCGCGTTGTGAAGAAGAGCGGTACGCGCACCAAGAACGTGGCCCTCGCGCTGCCGCCATCTGCCGTGATCACCAAGCGGATTTCGCTGCCGGGCGGCATGTCCGAGCAGGAGCTGGAAGTGCAGGTCGAGTCGGAGGCGAACCAGTACATCCCCTTTTCCCTGGACGAAGTGAGCCTCGATTTCTGCGTCGTCGGGCCCAGCAAGAGCATGCCCGGTGATGTGGATGTGCTCATCGCCGCCTCACGTCGCGAGAAGGTGCAGGACCGTCAGGGCCTGGCGGAGGCCGCGGGCCTCAAGCCGGTCATCGTGGACATCGAATCCCACGCATCCCGTCTGGCGGCTGGCCGATTGATCGAATCCTTGCCTGGCGGAGGCAAGGACGCGCTGGTGGCGCTCTTCGAGGTCGGCGCGCTCACCACGAGTCTGCAGGTGATCCGCAATGAAGAGGTGGTTTACGACCGCGACCAGGCCTTTGGTGGCGCGCAACTCACCCAGCTGATCGTCCGTCAATACGGTTTCTCGCACGAAGAGGCCGAAAGCAAGAAGCGCAGCGGCGATCTACCCGAAGACTATGCTGCAGCGGTACTGCGCCCCTTCGTGGAAAGCATGGCTCACGAAATCAGCCGGGCTCTGCAGTTCTTCTTTACCAGCACGCCGCACAACCGCGTCGACCACATCCTCCTGGCCGGCGGCTCTGCTCCCCTGCCTGGCCTGACCGAAGCGGTTGTCAAGACGTCTGGTTTCACCTGTTCGACCGTCAATCCCTTCGACGGCATGGAAATCGGTAGCGGCGTGCGCGTCAAGAAGATGCTGCGTGAGGCTCCGTCGTACCTCACCTCCTGTGGCCTGGCCATGCGGAGGTTCCTGCAGTGATCCTGATCAATCTACTCCCTCATCGGGAAGCCGCCCGCAAGCGGCGGCGCGAGGCCTACCAGGCCACCATGGTGGCTTCCGCGATGCTGGGGCTCCTCATTGCCGGGCTCATCTACTGGTGGTTCCAGATGATGATTTCCGACCAGCAGGGGCGTAATGCGTTCCTGAAGCGTGAGATCGCCGTGCTGGAAGGGCAGATCAAGGAAATCGCCACGCTCGAAGGCGAGATCACCGCACTGCGGGCCCGCCAAAAGGCGGTGGAGGACTTGCAGTCCGACCGCAACCTTCCTGTGCATCTGCTCAACGAGCTGGTCAAGCAATTGCCCGATGGTGTCTATATCACCAGCCTCAAGCAGGAGGGCGAGATGGTGACCATGCAGGGCATGGCGCAGTCCAATGAGCGCGTTTCGGAAATGCTGCGCAATTTCACCGACAACACGCCCTGGTTCAGCAAGCCTGAACTGATCGAGATCGTGGCGGCCAATGTGGCTTTGACGCCGCGCGACCAGCGGCGTGTGGCTTCGTTCACCCTTCGTTTTCGTCTGGTGCGCAGCAGCGAAGTGCAGAAGACGGCGGCCGCAACGCAGCCGGACGCCGGTACGGCCAGGAAGTAAGCGCATGGTGACCTCCAAGAAGATTTCCAACGTCGACTTCGCCCAACTGCAGGATGTTTTGCGGCGCCAGTTCCAGAACCTCGACCCCAAGGATCCGTCCCGTTGGCCCATCGTGCCCCGGGTGCTGCTGTGCGTGGCTATCGCCGTGGGCGTCGCTGTGCTGCTCTGGTTCGTCAAGCTCAGCGACTACGAAGCCGAACTCGATGCGGAGCGTGCCACCGAGCAGACGCTGCGGGCCGACTACCAGGCCAAGCTGGTCAAGGCAGTGAACCTCGACGAACTGAAGAAGCAGCGTGAGCAGGTGCAGCAGTACGTGATACAGCTCGAAAAACAGCTGCCCAGCAAGGCCGAAATGTCCGCGCTGCTGTCTGACATCAACCAGGCCGGCCTTGGCCGCAGCCTTCAGTTCGAGCTGTTCCGTCCTGGGCAGGTCGTGGTACGTGACTATTACGCCGAATTGCCTATCGCGCTGCGCGTGACCGGCAAGTACCACGACATTGGCGCCTTCGCCGCGGACGTGGCCAACCTGTCGCGCATCGTGACCCTCAACAATCTGTCGATCGCGGCGTCCAAGGATTCGTCCGTGCTGACGATGGACGCCACAGCCCGGACGTTCCGGTATCTGGACGCCGACGAGATCCAGGCGCAGCGCAACGCAGCAGCAGGGAAGAAGAAATGACGTCTGCCCGCTGTCTGTCAGCCGTATTGCTCGCCTCCGTTTTTCTGGCTGGCTGCGGCCCTTCGGGCGAGGAGGAGCTCCGCACCTGGATGCAGGAACTGCGCGCCTCGATACGCCCTCGGGTGGTGCCGATCACCGAACCCAAGCAGTTCATTCCGCAGAACTATGTGGGCGAATCCGGCATGGATCCGTTCAATGTCGCCAAGCTCACCCAGGCCCTGCGGCGCGATTCCGCGCAGGTCAGTGCCGTCTCCTCTCTGGTGTCGCCGGAGATGGCGCGCCGCAAGCAGCCTCTGGAGGCCTATCCGCTGGATGCGATGACGATGGTCGGCAGCCTGAACAAGGCCGGCATGCCCACGGCCCTGCTGCGGGTCGAGAAACTGCTGTATCAGGTGCGGGTGGGCGACTACGTCGGTCAGAACTACGGGAAGATCGTGAAGATCACCGAAACGGGAATACAGATCCGAGAGATCGTGCAGGATGTGAGCGGCGACTGGGTCGAGCGCATGACCTCCCTGGATCTGCAAGAGGGAAAGAGGTAAGCAATGAACTACAAAAACCGCCCATGGCTCGGGTGTCTTCGCGCGGCGACCCTGATGGCAGGTGCGGCAGTCATGACGACCTTTGCTTACGCCAAGGGGACCATCGAATCCGTCACCGGCACCGTGCAAGGCGGCACGGAAACGGTACGCATCCAGTTGTCTGAACCTTTGGGCTCGGTGCCTACCGGGTTTTCGATCCAGTCGCCAGCCCGCATCGCGCTGGACTTTCCGGGCATCAGCAATGGCACGGGCCGCTCCCTCATCGATATCAACCAGGGCAACGTCAAGTCGGCCAATATCGTCGAGACCGGCGACCGTGCCCGGCTGGTTCTCAATCTGAAACAGCCGACCGCCTACCAGGCCGAGGTGCTGGGCAGTACGCTGCTGGTTCGGCTCTCTCCCGTGAATGCCACGCCCAGCATGACCCAGGCGGCGCCGGTCGTGTTCGCTGAGGATCGCAACAGCAACGTCCAGGCCCTGCGTGATCTGGACTTCCGCCGTGGCAGCGACGGCGCCGGGCGCGTCGTGGTCAGCCTGCCGAACAACCAGGTGGGTGTGGACCTGCGCCAGCAGGGCAAGTCGCTGGTGGTGGAGTTCATGCACTCGTCGCTGCCCGAGGGGCTGCGCCGCAGGCTGGATGTGACCGACTTCGGCACGCCTGTGCAGCTCATCACCGCATCGCAGCAGGGCGACCGTGTGCGTCTGGTGATCGACCCCATCGGTGACTGGGAGCACAGCGCCTACCAGAGCGACGGCCAGTTCGTCGTGGAAGTGCGCCAGAAGAAGGTGGACCTGAGCAAGCTCACGCAGGGCCCGGGCTACAGCGGCGAGAAGCTGTCGCTGAATTTCCAGAACATCGAAGTGCGTTCGCTGCTGCAGGTGATCGCCGACTTCACGAACTTCAACATCGTCACGTCGGACACGGTCACGGGCGCGCTGACCTTGCGTCTGAAGGACGTGCCCTGGGACCAGGCGCTGCAGATCATCATGGACGCCAAGGGGCTGGGCATGCGCAAGTCGGGCACGGTGCTCTGGATCGCGCCCAAGGATGAAATCGACGAGCGCACGCGCAAAGACTTCGAGGCCGCCCAGGCCATCCGCCGGCTGGAGCCCCTGCGCACGCAAGCCTACCAGCTCAACTACGCCAAGGCGGCTGACATGGTGACCCAGCTGTCCACCAGCAACAGCTCGGGGGGCGTGGGCGCCTCCGGCCAGAGCAACCGCTTCCTGTCCGAGCGCGGCAGCGCCCTGGCCGAACCGCGCACCAATCAGCTCTTCGTGACCGACACCCCTTCCAAGCTGGAAGAAGTGCGTCTGCTGCTGCAGACGCTGGATGTGCCGGTGCGGCAGGTGATGATCGAGGCGCGCATCGTCGAGGCGCGTGACTCCTTCGGTCGTTCCCTGGGCGTGCGCCTGGGCGGTGGCGATCTGCGCGCGAACCGCGGCGGCGATGGCGGCTACGGCATCGGCGGCAACAGCCGTGTGGCTGTGGGCACGGGGTACTCCAACGCCATCAATTCGACGGGTTTCGGCTCAGCGGTGGACGTGGGGGGCAACTTCGTCAACCTGCCGGCCTCGGTGGCCGGTGTCTCCAGCGTGGGTACATTCGCGCTGTCGATCTTCAATTCGGCCGCCAATCGCTTCCTGGCGCTTGAGCTCTCCGCCATGGAGGCCGATGGGCAGGGCAAGATCGTTTCCAGCCCGCGGCTGATCACGGCCGACCAGACCAAGGCGCTGATCGAGCAGGGTACCGAATACCCGTATTCGGTCACGGCACCCAACGGTGCCACGACCATCGCCTTCAAGAAGGCTGTCCTGAAGCTGGAAGTGGTGCCGCAGATCACGCCGGAGGGCAACATCATCCTGGACCTGGATGTGAACAAGGACAGCCGCGGTGAGAGCACGACCCAGGGCGTGGCCATCGACACCAAGCACATCAAGACCCAGGTGCTGGTCGAGAACGGCGGCACCGTGGTGATCGGCGGTATCTTCGAAATGGAAGAGACCAACCAGGAAAACAAGATCCCGGTGCTGGGGGATGTCCCCGTCGTGGGCAACCTTTTCAAGAACCGCACGCGGTCGTCCACCAAGCGGGAGATGCTGGTGTTCATCACGCCTAAGGTGATTTCTGACAAGGGACCGGTTCGGTAATAAGAGGGGAAAAGAGAATGAAAAAGCTGGTGAATGGTCTTTTGAGTCTGTTGCTCGCAGTTGCACTGGCTGCTTGTGGCGGCGGCGGCGGCAATCCGGGGACCACGGGCAATGGTGGTGGGGGCAGCGGCGGTTCTGGTGGTACGGGCGGCTCGCCCTCAATCCCTACGACGCCGGCTCCCGCGCTGTCGATCAGCGTGAAGTTGGTCAATGCCTCTGGCCAGACCGTGACCAGCATCACTGCAGGCGGCGCTTTTCAGGTCAGCGCCAATGTGACGGACCAGAATGGCGCCGTGGTCAGCAACCGTGCTGTCACCTTTGCAGTCAACAACGCCGCCGTCGCAGTGCTGCCGCAGACGACCGCATTGACCGATGCATCGGGCAATGCCAGTGTACCCATCAACGCTGCATCGTTCGTTGCGGCGGGTGCGGCCACCGTAACAGCTTCGGCGCAATTGGCGTCTGGTTCCGGCACGGCCGTGACGGGCCAAGGCTCTACGGATTTTGCTGTGGCTGCAGCGGGACTGTCGCTGTCACCGCTGTCCATTGGCAACTCCAGCCTGGATGCAGCCGGGAACACTTCGATTGCCGTCACTGCACTGGTGAACAACGCGCCCCTTACGGGAACTCCGGTCAATGTGGCGTTCTCCGCATCGTGCGGTCGCATCAATGGCAACAGCGCCTCGGGTGGGGGCGTGAGCGCCACGACCAACGGCAGCGGGGTGGCGTCGGCGAACTACACGGCCGTCAACGCGGATGGCTCGTTGTGCAGCGGCAGTGTCATCATTTCCGCTACCAGCCCGGGCGCGACTACGCGCACTGCTTCGATCAATGTCGCTGCGCCCGTTGCCAATGCGATTGCCTTCGTCAGTGCTGCGCCCAGCCAGGTGTTCATCGCAGGATCGGGCGGGGTCGAGCAGACGACGGTAACGTTCAAGGTGTTTGCCGCATCCAGTACGCCTTTGCCCGGCGCCAGTGTGGTCTTCAGCATCCAGCAAAATCCTGGTGGCGTGGGGCTGAATGCCTCTGGCTCGACGGCCAGCGTGACCGGTACCACCGATCAATCGGGCTTGGTGTCGATTTCGGTGTTCTCGGGCACGATTCCCGGACCGATCAAGGTGCGTGCCAGTTTGGCCTCTACGCCTACTGTGTTTGCCGAAACGCAGAACCTCACCGTGGCTTCGGGCCCACCATCGCAGCGCTTCATGAGCCTGTCGGTCAGCAGTTCCAATATCGAAGGGTGGGAGTTGGATGGAATCCCCACCACCTTGACCGTCCGGATCGCTGACCGCCAGGGCAATGCCGTGGCCGATGGCACGGTAGTGAACTTCACTACGGAGGGGGGGCAAGTGTCCAACAGCTGCGCCACGACCACCGTCAACAAGATCTCTTCGTGCTCGGTGAACTTCATCAGCCAGAACCCACGTCCAGCCGGTGGCCGTGTCTCCGTGATCGCTTTTCTCGACGGCACCAAGGACTACGACGACCTGAACGGCAACAACATCTATGACCCGGGTATCGATAGCCTCAAGCAGTTGGGCGACGCTTACCGCGATGACAATGAGAACAACGCATTCGATTCCGGTGAGTTCTTTGTCTCCGGTGGCGGAGCGCTCGCTTGCACGGGATCGGGTGGGCTCTTCCCTTCGCGCGCAGACACCTGCAGTGCAGGCTTGAGGGCGACGGTGCGTCAGGCCGCTGTGCTCTTGTTCGCTTCGTCTAAGCCCACTCTCTCTGGTATCTCGGCTAATTCTTCAAGTATCAGCTTCATGTTGGGTAGCGAGGCCAACCCGTTGCTCCCGATGCCTGTGGGTACGGTCATCACGGCAGTTCCGGTGGCCGATGGCTGTTCCGTGGGTGATATCGGTGGTTCTCCCGTTGCCAATGTGGTCCCCGCTCCGGGTAGTCCGAATCAGGATCTGAAAACGAAGGTGTCGATCGGCTTGAAGGGCTGCGCCTCTGGGCAGAAGGTGATTGTCAAGATCGCCGCTCCCAGCGGCTTGGTGGCCTCTCAGACAGTGATATTGAACTGAGCGAATGCGCACGCTTCGAGTGCGGTGTTCTGCAGGTGGTATGGCTCTGATGTCCATCCACCTGCAGTAGCCGATTGTTCGAGCAAGCAGCTGAAGTGCAGAAGCCTCTTGCCGTGAGATGCCGATAGACTCGGCGTCATGACCTCTGTCACCTCTATTCAATCGCGTGGCGTGAAATCTGCCAGCGTGTCGGCTGATTCCAGCGAGTTGATCCTTTCCTCCGATCGGGCTAGCTTGTCCTCTGCGGGCCTGGCACACGACACGGTCGCTATCGACCTCGGAGACCGCAGCTACCAGATCGCCATCGGCGCTGGCCTGCTCGATGCGCCTGACACGTTCGCTGGCCTGCCCCAGGTCAGCACTGCCGTCATCGTCACCAACGACACCGTGGCACCGCTCTATGCCGAGCGCCTGGCCAGTGTGCTGCAAGGCCGGCACGCGCAGGTGCATCAGGTCGCGCTGCCGGATGGCGAAGAACACAAGCACTGGCCGGTACTGAACCTCATCTTCGACGCCCTGCTCACCCACGGCTGCGACCGCAAGACCGTGCTCTATGCGCTGGGTGGGGGGGTGGTCGGCGATATGACCGGTTTCGCTGCCGCCTCGTACATGCGCGGCGTGCCCTTCGTGCAGGTGCCGACCACGCTGCTGGCGCAGGTGGATTCGTCGGTGGGTGGCAAGACGGCGATCAACCATCCGATGGGCAAGAACATGATCGGCGCCTTCTACCAGCCGCAGCTGGTGGTGTGCGATCTCTCCACGCTCGATACGCTGCCCGAGCGGGAGATGTCCGCAGGTCTCGCCGAGATCATCAAGTACGGCCCCATCGCCGACATGGCGTTCATGGACTGGCTGGAAGGCTCCATCGAGGCCTTGCGCGCCCGCGATCCCGGCGCGCTGGCCCATGCGGTGCGGCGCAGCTGCGAGATCAAGGCGCAGGTGGTGGGCCTGGACGAGCGCGAGTCGGGCCTGCGCGCGATCCTCAACTTCGGCCACACCTTCGGCCATGCGATCGAGGCCGGCATGGGCTACGGCAACTGGCTGCATGGCGAGGGCGTGGGTGCGGGCATGGTGATGGCGGCGGAGCTGTCGCACCGGCTGGGCCTGGTGGATGCCGCCTTCGTCCAGCGGCTGCGCGCGCTCATCGCGCGGGCGGGGCTGCCGGTCCGCGGTCCGGTGATCGATGCCGAGGACAACGCCGGGCGCTACCTCGCGTGGATGCGCGGCGACAAGAAGTCCGAAGCTGGCGAGATCCGCTTCGTGCTGATCGACGGCCCGGGCCGGGCGGTGATGCGGGCCGCGCCCGACGCCCTGGTGCGCGAGGTCATCGACGCCTGCTGCGCCTGACCCGGGGCTGCAGCTTCTTCCCGTTCATCACTGCTCCTGCCCCAAGCTGGCATGCACTGCTATTGAAAAAATAGCAGTATGCGCAGATAGGGTGAGCGCTCCAGGCCCATTCGATGCAAGAACTGCCCCTCGCCCCCTACGCCTGCGACCCTGCGCGCAGCCGGGGCCGCCGCTTTCCCGAAGCCGCCGCGCCCACGCGCACCGAATACCAGCGCGACCGGGACCGCATCGTGCATTCGTCGGCCTTCCGGCGTCTGGTCTACAAGACCCAGGTGTTCCTCAACCACGAGGGCGACATGTTCCGCACGCGGCTCACGCACTCGCTGGAGGTGGCGCAGCTGGCCCGCTCCATCGCCCGGTCGCTGCACATCAACGAAGACCTGGTGGAGGCGATCTCGCTCGCGCACGACCTGGGCCACACGCCGTTCGGCCATGCGGGGCAGGACACGCTCAACGAATGCATGGCCGATCACGGCGGCTTCGAGCACAACCTGCAGAGCCTGCGCGTGGTGGATGCGCTGGAAGAGCGCTACCCCGCCTACGACGGCCTGAACCTCACGTTCGAGACGCGCGAAGGCATCCTCAAGCACTGCTCGCGCAAGCATGCCGAGCAGATCGAGGCGCGCGAGCCCGGCGGCGTGGGCCAGCGCTTCCTGCTGCGCCAGCAGCCAGCGCTGGAGGCGCAGCTGTGCAATCTGGCTGACGAGATCGCCTACAACGCGCACGACATCGACGACGGCGTGCGCTCCGGCCTCATCACCATGGAGCAGCTTGAAGGCGTGCCGCTCTTCGACCGCTACCGCGCTCAGGCGCTGGCCGAGCACCCGCACCTGGATCAGCCCGCCCACCGCC
The DNA here is from genome assembly GCF_057642795.1 of Paracidovorax sp. Lineage (NCBI taxonomy): Bacteria > Pseudomonadati > Pseudomonadota > Betaproteobacteria > Burkholderiales > Comamonadaceae > Paracidovorax > Paracidovorax sp. The sequence goes on along the minus strand of NZ_JBXYZY010000027.1, from coordinate 290,021 downwards.
GCCGCTGGCTCAACGAAGCCATCCGCCGCATGCTGAGCGACCAGGTCTATGACGTGATCGCCACCACCCGCGCCGCGCTGGCCGAGTGTGCGCCGGCCGATGCCGATGCGGTGCGCCAGGCCGGCCGGCCGCTGGTGGGCTTCAGCGAGGGCATGCGGGCCGAGTCGCAGACGCTCAAGCGCTTTCTCTTCAGCCAGCTCTACCGCCATCCGCAGGTCATGCAGACCACGCGGCAGGCGCAGCAGGTGGTGCGCGAGCTGTTCGCCATCTACCTACAGCGCCCGCAGGAGATGAAGCCCGCCTTCGCCGCCCGCGCGGCGCAGGCGATAGCCGAGGGCGCCACGGAGCGCCAGGCCCGCACCGTGGCGGACTTCGTGGCCGGCATGACCGACCGCTTTGCCGGCAGCGAGCACCAGCGGCTCACGGGCCAGCGCCTGGTGGGCTGATCGGTATGGGGTAGGGGGTGGGGCAGGGCGGTGCGCTCGTGTGCCGCTGCCTGCCTTTGCGGGGCGCGGCACAGGCCTGCCCAACCCTGCCGACGGGCAAATCCCTAAAATGGGCGGCCGCGCTGAGAAGCCTCGTCTTTTCGCGCTTTTTTCTTTTGCGCCTTCGCGTTCCCTGCCCGCCCCACGCCATGACAGCCACACCCACGCCCACTCCTTTGCCCACCGTGACTCCCAGCCACTCCGCCGATGACGAGGTGGTGGTGCAGGACACCATCCGCTGGCTGGAGCGCGCCGTCATCGGCCTGAACCTCTGCCCCTTCGCCAAGGGCGTGCACACCAAGGGGCAGATCCACTACGTCGTCAGCGCGGCCACCGATGCGCGCGAACTGCTCGAAGAGCTGCAGCGCGAGCTGGAGGCGCTGGCCGAGATCTCGCCCGAGAAGCGCGACACCACGCTGCTGATGGCGCCGGACTGCATGGCCGACTTCCTGGACTTCAACGACTTCCTGGGCCTGGCCGACGATCTGGTCGATGCGATGGACCTGGGCGGCATCCTGCAGGTGGCCTCCTTCCATCCGCAGTTCCAGTTCGAAGGCACGGCGGTGGACGACGTGACCAACGCCACCAACCGCGCGCCCTATCCCACGCTGCACCTGCTGCGCGAGGAAAGCATCGACCGCGCCGTGGAGGCCTTCCCCGAGGCCGAGGCCATCTTCGAGCGCAACATCGACATGCTGGAAGAACTCGGCGCCGAAGGCTGGGCCGCGCTGGACGTGGGCCCGCGCCGCTGCCCGGCGCATGCCGCGGGCACGCCCGCGAAGGGCGGCGCATGAAGCGCGCAGCCTCCCACAAGCCCGCCCGCCCCGGTGCCGCTGACGCGCTGGACGCCGCTCTGCAGGCCGAGCTGAGGCCCGGCCAGTCCATTGAGCTGCTGAAGGAGTTGCACATCCTCACGCGCGACGGCCGGCTCAACCAGGATTCGCGCCGCAAGCTCAAGCAGGTCTATCACCTGTTCCAGTTCATCGAGCCGCTGCTGCAGGACCTGTCCCGCCCGGCCGATGGTGCCAATGAGCCCGGCACCGCGGGCCCGACGCTGGCCGACCACGGTGCGGGCAAGTCGTACCTGGGCTTCATCCTCTACGACCTCTATTTCAAGGCGCTGGGCCAGGGCCACATCTACGGTATCGAGACGCGGGCCGAGCTCGTGCAGCGCTCGCGCGAACTGGCCGAGCGGCTGGGTTTCGGCCGGATGTCGTTCCTCAACCTGTCGGTGGCCGAATCGGCCGACGCGGCCGAGCTGCCGGCGCGCATCGACGTGGTGACGGCCCTGCATGCCTGCGACACCACCACCGACGACGCCATCGCCTTCGGGCTGCAAAAGCGCGCCCGCGCCATGGTGTTGGTGCCTTGCTGCCAGGCCGAAGTGGCCGCCTGCCTGCGACAGGGCAAGGTGCTGCAGCTCACGCGCACGCCGCTGGCCGAGCTGTGGCGTCACCCCCTGCACACCCGTGAGCTAGGCAGCCAGGTCACCAACGTGCTGCGGTGCCTGTACCTCGAGGCCAACGGTTACCAGGTCACAGTGACCGAGCTCGTGGGGTGGGAGCACAGCATGAAGAACGAACTCATCCTTGCCCGTTATACCGGCCAGAAAAAGCGCAGCGCAGCAGAACGCTTGCGCGCACTGCTGGCAGAGTTCGGGCTGCAGTCGATGGAGGAGCTGCGTTATCCGGGCCTGCCGACCGCGTAGTCAGCGCACTGGGCACAGTGCCGCCACAGGGCCCGGCCCTGCGGCGGCGCTGCCGATCAGCTCTGCGGTGGGTCCTTGGAGCGCGTCTTGCTGACGGCGCTGAAGATGCCGATGCCGAGCAAGATCAGCGCGCCGATGCCGATGTAAACCTGGGGTATTCCGGCGGTCACGGCCGCCCAGATCACGCCGGCAAGGAAGATCAGGAAGCCGAGCATGTAAAGTGCAAAAGACATGGGGTCCTTTCCGTGTTGTTGCTTCTGCCCGCATGGTCTCCGCTCAATGCTGCGTGCGATGTCGTCCCGCGGTACGCTCGTGTGTCGGACAATCCCAACAGCCACCCCGAGATCTACCTACCCATGGCCCGCCTGCCCCGCCTGACCTTGCCGGGTCATCTGCACCATGTCATCCAGCGGGGCAACAACCGCCAGCTGATCTTCGTGGACCGCGAAGACTTCGAGACCATGCTCGCCCTGCTGGCGGACAACGCGCAGCGCCACGCGGTCGCCGTCCATGCCTACGTGCTCATGGACAACCACTTTCATCTGGTGGCCACGCCTTCCACTGCAGAGGGCCTGCCGCAGATGATGCAGGCGGTGGGGCGCCGCTATGTGCAGTACTTCAACCGCCGGCACGGCCGCACCGGCACGCTGTGGGAGGGCCGCTACCGCTCCACGGTGCTGCAGCCCGAGCGGTACCTGCTGGCCTGCATGGTGTACCTCGACCTGAATCCTGTCCGGGCTGGCGCCGTAGCGCAAGCCGTCGACTACCCGTGGTCCAGCCATGCGCACTGGCTGGGACTGCGGGCGGACCGTTTGCTGACCCCGCACGCGCTGTACTGGGCGCTGGGCAATACGCCGTTCGCGCGGGAAGCGGCCTATGGCGCTGCAGTGCACGCGGGCATCAGTTCGAGGGAGCAAGTGGCGTTGACCACATCGGCCCTGAGCGGATGGGCTTTGGGCGACCCGGAATTTGTCGCCGAATTGCAAAAGCAGACGCCGCGCCGCGTGGTCCGCGGCACGGCCGGGCGCCCGGCCTTGCCTCGGACTTTAGAAGACATTTAGGCTGCGCAGCTTGATCCGTGTGCGCTTTTTGCTATTGTTTTTGATGTGTCCCTGATAAGTTTTGCATTTAGTTTTCGTGTCAATAAATAGGAATCTGACCCTAATTAATATTCTTGCGCCGCATGTTGCAATGCACTAATCTCCAATTCCCTGCGAAAAACATGAGGAAGTGCGCCATGACCACGACGGCCACCGAGATCCAGCATCTGCAACAACACGGTTTGTATTCTTCCGATCAGGAGCACGACGCGTGCGGCCTGGGCTTCGTGGCCCATATCAAGGGCGTGAAGCGTCACGACATCGTGACCCAGGCGTTGAAGATCCTGGAGAACATCGACCACCGCGGCGCCGTGGGCGCCGACAAGCTGATGGGCGATGGCGCGGGCATCCTGATCCAGATCCCCGACGCGCTCTACCGCGAAGAGATGGCCAAGCAGGGCGTTACGCTGCCGCCTGCGGGCGAATACGGCGTGGGCATGATCTTCCTGCCCAAGGAGCACGCCTCGCGTCTGGCCTGCGAGCAGGAGATGGAGCGCGCCATCAAGGCCGAAGGCCAGGTGCTGCTGGGCTGGCGCGACGTGCCGGTGAATGTGGACATGCCCATGTCGCCCACCGTGCGCACCAAGGAGCCCATCCTGCGCCAGGTGTTCATCGGCCGCGGCAACGACGTGATCGTCCAGGACGCGCTGGAGCGCAAGCTCTACGTGATCCGCAAGACGGCCAGCGCCAACATCCAGGCGCTCAAGCTCAAGCACAGCAAGGAATACTACGTTCCCAGCATGTCCAGCCGCACCGTGGTCTACAAGGGCCTGCTGCTGGCCGACCAGGTGGGCACTTATTACCTGGACCTGCAGGACGAGCGCTGCGTCTCGGCCATCGGCCTGGTGCACCAACGCTTCTCGACCAACACCTTCCCGGAATGGCCGCTGGCCCACCCGTACCGCTATGTGGCGCACAACGGTGAAATCAACACCGTCAAGGGCAACTACAACTGGATGAAGGCCCGCGAAGGCGTGATGGCCTCGCCCGTGCTGGCCGCCGACCTCAAGAAGCTCTACCCCATCAGCTTCGCTGGCCAGTCCGACACCGCCACGTTCGACAACTGTCTCGAACTGCTCACCATGGCCGGCTACCCCATCAGCCAGGCTGTGATGATGATGATCCCCGAGCCGTGGGAACAGCACACCACCATGGACGAGCGCCGCCGCGCCTTCTATGAATACCACGCCGCGATGATGGAACCCTGGGACGGCCCGGCCTCCATCGTGTTCACCGACGGCCGCCAGATCGGCGCCACGCTGGACCGCAACGGCCTGCGCCCCTCGCGCTACTGCATCACCGACGATGACCTGGTCGTGATGGCCTCGGAATCGGGCGTGCTGCCCATCCCCGAGAACAAGATCGTGCGCAAGTGGCGCCTGCAGCCCGGCAAGATGTTCCTGATCGATCTCGAGCAGGGCCGCATGATCGACGACGACGAGCTCAAGGCGAACATCGTCAACACCAAGCCCTACAAGCAGTGGATCGAGAACCTGCGCATCAAGCTCGATAACGTGGGCGCTGATGTGCCGGCCGTTCCGCTGGCCGCCGACCTGCCGTTGCTGGAGCGGCAGCAGGCCTTCGGCTACACGCAGGAAGACATCAAGTTCCTGATGGCTCCCATGGCCCGCAATGGCGAAGAAGGCATCGGCTCCATGGGCAACGACAGCCCGCTGGCCGTGCTCTCGGGCAAGAACAAGCCGCTCTACAACTACTTCAAGCAGCTGTTCGCACAGGTGACCAACCCGCCGATCGACCCGATCCGCGAGGCCATCGTGATGTCGCTCAACAGCTTCATCGGTCCCAAGCCGAACCTGCTGGACATCAACCAGATCAACCCGCCGATGCGGCTCGAAGTGGCCCAGCCCATCCTGGACTTCGCCGGCATGGCCAAGCTGCACGACATCGGGCGGCACACCCAGGGCAAGTTCAAGAGCGTGGTGATCGACATCACCTACCCGCTGAGCTGGGGCCGCGAAGGCGTCGAAGCCAAGCTTGCTTCGCTGTGCGCGCAGGCGGTGGACGCCATCAAGGGCGGCGCCAACATCCTCATCATCAGCGACCGCAAGGTGAGCGCCACGCAGGTGGCGATTCCCGCGCTGCTGGCACTGTCGGCCATCCATCAGCACCTGGTGGGCGAAGGCCTGCGCACCACGGCTGGCCTGGTGGTCGAGACCGGCACCGCCCGCGAGGTGCACCATTTCGCCGTGCTGGCCGGCTACGGCGCCGAAGCCGTCCACCCCTACCTCGCCATGGAAACCCTGGCCGAGATGCACAAGGACATGCCCGGCGACCTGTCGCCGGACAAGGCCATCTACAACTACGTCAAGGCCATTGGCAAGGGCCTGTCGAAGATCATGTCCAAGATGGGCGTGAGCACCTACATGAGCTACTGCGGCGCGCAGCTGTTCGAGGCCATCGGCCTGAACACAGAGACCGTGGGCAAGTACTTCACCGGCACGGCCAGCCGCGTGGAAGGCATCGGCGTGTTCGAGATCGCCGAGGAAGCCATCCGCATGCACAAGGCCGCCTTCGGTGACGACCCGGTGCTGGAAACCATGCTGGACGCCGGCGGCGAATACGCCTGGCGCGCCCGTGGCGAAGAGCACATGTGGAGCCCCGACGCCATCGCCAAGCTGCAGCATTCCACGCGTGCCAACAACTGGAACACGTACAAGGAATACGCGCAGATCATCAACGACCAGAGCCGCCGCCACATGACGCTGCGGGGCCTGTTCGAGTTCAAGTTCGACCCGGCCAAGGCCATTCCGGTCGATCAGGTCGAGCCCGCCAAGGAGATCGTCAAGCGCTTCGCCACCGGCGCCATGTCGCTGGGCTCCATCTCCACCGAGGCGCACGCCACGCTGGCCGTGGCCATGAACCGCATCGGCGGCAAGAGCAACACGGGCGAGGGCGGCGAAGACGCGGCCCGCTACCGCCAGGAACTCAAGGGCATCCCGATCAAGCAGGGCGACACGCTCAAGAGCGTGATCGGCGCCGAGAACGTCGAGGTCGATCTGCCCCTGCTGGACGGCGACTCGCTGCGCTCGCGCATCAAGCAGGTGGCGTCGGGTCGCTTCGGCGTCACGGCCGAATACCTGTCGTCGGCCGACCAGATCCAGATCAAGATGGCGCAGGGCGCCAAGCCCGGCGAAGGCGGCCAGCTGCCCGGCGGCAAGGTGTCCAACTACATCGGCAAGCTGCGCCACAGCGTGCCGGGGGTGGGCCTCATCTCGCCCCCGCCGCACCACGACATCTATTCCATTGAGGATCTGGCCCAGCTGATCCACGACCTGAAGAACGTGGCGCCTCACGCCAGCATCAGCACCAAGCTGGTGTCCGAAGTGGGCGTGGGCACCATCGCTGCCGGCGTGACCAAGTGCAAGAGCGACCACCTGGTGATCGCCGGCCATGACGGCGGCACGGGCGCATCGCCCTGGTCGTCCATCAAGCATGCGGGCGGCCCGTGGGAGATCGGCCTGGCCGAAACCCAGCAGACTCTGGTGCTGAACCGCCTGCGCGGTCGCGTGCGGGTGCAGGCCGACGGCCAGATGAAGACCGGCCGCGACGTCGCCATCGGCGCGCTGCTGGGCGCCGACGAATTCGGCTTCGCCACCGCGCCGCTGGTGGTCGAGGGCTGCATCATGATGCGCAAGTGCCACCTCAACACCTGCCCGGTGGGCGTGGCCACGCAGGACCCGGAGCTGCGCAAGAAGTTCTCGGGCAAGCCCGAGCACGTGGTGAACTACTTCTTCTTCGTCGCCGAGGAAGTCCGCCAGATCATGGCGCAACTGGGCATCGCCAAGTTCGACGACCTGATCGGCCGTGCCGACCTGCTCGACGTGCGCGCCGGCATCGCCCACTGGAAGGCCCGCGGCCTGGACTTCAGCCGCCTGTTCGCGCAGCCCAACGTGCCGGCCGACGTGCCGCGCTTCCATGTCGATGTGCAGGACCACAACATCGAGCACACGCTGGACCGCAAGCTGATCGAGCGCAGCCGCCCCGCCATCGACAAGGGCGAGCGCGTGCAGTTCATCGAGGTGGCGCGCAACGTGAACCGCTCCGTGGGCGCCATGCTCTCGGGCGAGGTCACCCGCTCGCATCCCGAAGGCCTGCCTGACGACACCATCCGCATCCAGCTCGAAGGCACGGGCGGCCAGTCGTTCGGCGCGTTCCTGACGCGCGGCATCACGCTCTACCTGATCGGCGACGCCAACGACTACACCGGCAAGGGCCTCTCGGGTGGCCGCGTGGTGGTGCGCCCCAGCATCGACTTCCGCGGCGACACGGTGCGCAACACCATCGTCGGCAACACGGTGATGTACGGCGCCACCTCGGGCGAATCGTTCTTCAGCGGCGTGGCCGGCGAACGCTTCGCGGTGCGTCTCTCGGGCGCCTCCACGGTGGTGGAAGGCACGGGCGACCATGGCTGCGAATACATGACCGGCGGCACCGTGGTGGTGCTGGGCAAGACGGGCCGCAACTTCGCGGCCGGCATGAGCGGCGGCGTGGCCTACGTCTACGACGAGGACGGCCTCTTCGAGACGCGCTGCAACCTGTCCATGGTCAAGCTCGAACGCATCCTGCCAGCCGACGAGCAGGAGGCCACCGTCTCGCGCGGCATCTGGCACCGCGGCCAGACCGACGAAGCCCAGCTCAAGAAGATGCTGGAAGACCACAACCGCTGGACCGGCAGCAAGCGTGCGCGCGAGCTGCTGGACAACTGGGCGGCATCGCGGGCGAAATTCGTCAAGGTCTTCCCGACCGAGTACAAGCGCGCCCTGTCTGAAATCCATGAACGCAAGCTGCTGGAAGACCCGGCGACCCCCGCGGTCGCCCCGGCTTCCAAGAAGGAGGCTGTCGCCGCCAAGTAAAGGCCGGCCAGCCACGCGCGGCGGCCTCACCAGGCGAGCACCTCAGCCCGGCAGGCCGCGACCGACGCACAGCCCAGCATTCACAGACATCAGGACAGACATCATGGGAAAGACCACCGGCTTCATGGAATACGAGCGCATCGAAGAGGGCTACCGCCCGCCTGCCGAGCGCCTGAAGCACTACAAGGAATTCGTCATCGGCCTCGATGACGCGCAGGCCAAGATCCAGGGCGCGCGCTGCATGGACTGCGGCACGCCGTTCTGCAACAACGGCTGCCCGGTCAACAACATCATTCCGGACTTCAACGACTTGGTCTATCAGCAGGACTGGAAGAGCGCCATCGCCGTGCTGCACAGCACGAACAACTTCCCCGAGTTCACCGGCCGCATCTGCCCCGCGCCCTGCGAGGCCGCCTGCGTGCTGAATGTGAACGACGACGCGGTGGGCATCAAGTCCATCGAGCACGCCATCATCGACCGCGCCTGGGCCGAAGGCTGGGTCAAGCCGCTGCCGGCCAAGCACAAGACCGGCAAGAAGGTGGCCGTGGTGGGCTCCGGCCCCGCCGGCATGGCGGCCGCCCAGCAGCTGGCGCGCGCCGGCCACGACGTGACCCTCTTCGAAAAGAACGACCGCATCGGCGGCCTGCTGCGCTACGGCATCCCCGATTTCAAGATGGAGAAGTCGCACATCGACCGCCGCGCCGACCAGCTCAAGGCCGAAGGCGTGACCATCCGCACCGGCGTGTTCGTGGGCTCGGCCAAGGACGGCCTGGGCAAGGGTTCCAAGGTCACCAACTGGGCCAAGGAGACCATCACCCCCGAGCAGCTGCAGAAGGACTTCGACGCCGTGCTGCTGACCGGCGGCGCCGAGCAGAGCCGCGACCTGCCCGTGCCCGGCCGCGACCTGGATGGCATTCACTTCGCCATGGAGTTCCTGCCGCAGCAGAACAAGGTCAACGCGGGCGACAAGCTCAAGGGCCAGCTGCGTGCCGACGGCAAGCACGTCATCGTGATCGGCGGCGGCGACACCGGCAGCGACTGCGTGGGCACCAGCAACCGCCACGGCGCCGCCAGCGTCACGCAGTTCGAGCTGATGCCCCAGCCGCCCGAAGAAGAGAACCGCCCGCTGACCTGGCCCTACTGGCCGATCAAGCTGCGCACCAGCACCAGCCACGAAGAGGGCTGCGAGCGCGAGTTCGCCATCTCCACCAAGGAGTTCATTGGCGACAAGGGCAAGGTCACTGGCCTGAAGACCGTGCGCGTCGAGTGGAAGGACGGCAAGATGGTCGAGGTCGCTGGCTCCGAGCAGGTGCTCAAGGCCGACCTGGTGCTGCTGGCCATGGGCTTCGTGAGCCCGGTCGCCGCCGTGCTGGATGCCTTCGGCGTGGACAAGGACGCCCGTGGCAACGCCAAGGCCACCACCGAATTCGATGGTGGCTACCTCACCAACGTGCCCAAGGTGTTCGCCGCCGGCGACATCCGTCGCGGCCAGTCGCTGGTCGTCTGGGCCATCCGCGAAGGCCGCCAGGCCGCGCGTGCGGTGGACGAGTTCCTGATGGGCTATTCCGACCTGCCGCGCTGATTGGCGGCGTGGGCCGGCCCGGCTGGCCTTGCTGCCCACCAGGGCAGGACAGCGTGAAAAAGAGAACGGCGCCCGCGTGGCGCCGTTTTCCATGGCGCTCATCCATCCGGCATGTTTGCTATTGAATTGATAGCTATGTGCCTTGGTTCCACCTGCGCTGCAGGCCAAAAGGGCTTGAAGTCCCGGCGCGCTTGCGGCGCCCTGCGACAGCCCGCTGTCCGAGTGGGCGACAATACGGGTTCTCCCCCATCCGCATCCGCGCGAGCCGCCGCTCCTTCCGTCCGGCGCCGTGCGGTGTTTTTTTGCTTGCTGGAAACCGATTTGCCATGAAGAAGATCGCCGCCATTGCGCTGCTGTCCGTGGGTGCCTTGCTGGCCGCCTGCGGCAAGAACGAAACCGCCCAGACTCCTGCCGCCGCCGCGCCCGCGCCGGCCGCCGTCGCCAAGATCGTGGTGGGCCTGGACGACAACTTCCCGCCCATGGGCTTCCGCGACGACAAGAACCAGCTGGTCGGCTTCGACATCGACATGGCCCGCGAGGCCGCCAAGCGCATGGGTGTGGAAGTCGAATTCAAGCCCATCGACTGGAGCGCCAAGGAAGCCGAGCTGTCGGGCAAGCGCGTGGACGCGCTGTGGAACGGCCTGACCATCACCGACGAGCGCAAGCAGAACATCGCCTTCACCGCACCCTACATGGAAAACCACCAGATCATCGTGGTGCCTGCGCAGTCCGCCATCAAGACCAAGACCGATCTGGCCGGCAAGGTCGTCGGCGCTCAGGAAGGCTCCAGCGCGGTCGATGCCGTCAAGAAAGATGCTGCCGTGTTCAAGTCGTTCAAGGACTTCAAGACCTTTGGCGACAACGTGACCGCGCTGATGGACCTGTCCACCGGCCGCCTGGACGCCGTGGTGGTCGATGAAGTGGTGGGCCGCTACTACGTCGCCAAGAAGCCGCAGGACTACGCGGTGCTGCAGGACAACTTCGGCACCGAAGACTACGGCGTGGGCGTACGCAAGGACGACACCGCGCTGCAGGGCCGCCTGGACACGGCCCTGGCCGAGATGAAGAAGGACGGCGCGGCCGGCCGCATCGCCGAGCAGTGGTTTGGCAAGAACATCATCAAATAACTTCGGCGCATCCCCCTGAGCGGCTTCGCCGCTTCCCCCTTCCCTCGCCTCGCTGCGCGATGCGGGAAGGGGGACGCAGCCGGCGCGGCGGGGCGGCCCTTGCGCGGCTGCCGCTGGCCTTGGGCCGCGCCGGTTGCCGAGGCCTCGAGCCATGGCGGCCTCTGGCATCCTGACCATCATTCTTCTCGCAGATGGATTACGTTCTTTCCCTTCTGGGGCCGCTGGCGCAAGGCGCCACCGTCACCCTGAAGCTGTTTGTCATCACGCTGGCGCTGGCCGTGCCCCTGGGGCTGCTGCTGGCGCTGGCGCGCACGTCGAGCTGGCGCGTGCTGTCGGGCGTGGTCAACGGCTATATCTGGCTCATGCGCGGCACGCCGCTCATGCTGCAGATGCTGTTCATCTACTTCGCGCTGCCGTTCGTGCCGGTTATCGGCGTGCGGCTGCCCGACTTCCCGGCGGCGGTGGCGGCCTTCGCGCTGAACTACGCGGCGTATTTCGCGGAGATCTTCCGCGCCGGCATCCAGTCGGTGGACCGGGGCCAGTACGAGGCCGCCCGCGTGCTGGGCATGACCTACGGCCAGACCATGCGCCGCATCGTGCTGCCGCAGATGGTGCGCCGCGTGCTGCCGCCCATGAGCAACGAGACCATCACGCTGGTCAAGGACACCTCCCTCATCTACGTGCTGGCCCTGAACGACCTGCTGCGCGCCGCGCGCGGCTTCGTGCAGCGCGACTTCACGACCACGCCGTTCATCGTGGCGGCGGCCTTCTATCTCCTCATGACCCTGATGCTGACCTGGGGCTTCCAGCGGCTGGAGCGGCGCTATGCCAAGCACGACGACTGAAGACCGACGCGGCGCTGCGCCGATGATCGACGCCCGCGACATCCACAAGGCCTTCGGCGCCACGGAGGTGCTCAAGGGGGTGTCGCTGCAGCTGCGCCGGGGCGAGGTGGTGGCGGTGATCGGGCCTTCTGGCTCGGGCAAGAGCACCTTTTTGCGCTGCCTGAACCGGCTGGAGACCATCGACCGCGGCCACGTCGCCATCGCCGGCGAGGTGCTGGCCACCACCGGCGCGGATGGCCGCTGCAGCTACGCGCCCGAGGCCGAGCTGCGCCGCATCTGCCGCAAGACCGGCATGGTGTTCCAGCACTTCAACCTGTTCCCGCACCTGACCGTGCTGCAGAACGTGATCGAGGCGCCGATGGTGGTGCAGGGCGTGCCGCGCGACGCGGCCATCGCCCGCGCCGAGGCGCTGCTGGCGAAGGTGGGACTGGCCGAAAAGCGCCACAACTACCCGGCGCGCCTGTCGGGCGGACAGAAGCAGCGCGTGGCCATCGCCCGGGCGCTGGCCATGGAGCCGGAGATCATGCTGTTCGACGAGCCCACCTCGGCGCTCGACCCCGAGCTGACCGGCGAGGTGCTGCGCACCATGCGCGCCCTGGCCGACGAGCACATGACCATGCTGGTGGTCACGCACGAGATGGGCTTCGCCCGCGAGGTGGCGCACACGGCGGTGTTTATGGACCAGGGGCGCATCGTCGAATCCGGGCCGGCCGCATCGCTGTTCGCGGATCCGCAACAGCCGCGCACCCGCAGCTTCCTGCGCAGCATGCTGTGAAGGGCGCCGCCTTGCATGGCTCCAAAGGCCCGCTGGTGCCCGCGTTTGCAGGGCAGAGCGCTCACTTAACAATAGCGGTATGATGCCGTCGCTTTTGGCAAACATGCATGCATGTATGTTTGAGTTACCATCGTCCCACACGGCGCTTCAGCGCCAGCGGTGACAATCCGCCCGCACCGTTCCCATCCTCTTGCGTACCTATCGAATGCCTCCGTCCTCTGCCCTGGTCGAACTGCGCAACGTGACCTTCTCCTATGGAGACCGCGTCATCCTGCGCGACCTGTCGCTGTCGGTGCCTCGCGGCAAGGTGACGGCGCTCATGGGCGCCTCCGGCGGTGGCAAGACCACGGTGCTGCGCCTGATCGGCGGGCAGTACCGGGCCCAGCAGGGGGAGGTGCTGGTGGACGGCCAGGACGTGGGACGCATGGATGAGGCGCAGCTCTATGCTGCCCGCCGGCGCATGGGCATGCTGTTCCAGTTCGGGGCCCTGTTCACCGACATGGACGTGTTCGAGAACGTGGCTTTTCCCTTGCGCGAGCACACCGATCTGCAGGAAGAGCTGATCCGCGACATCGTGCTGATGAAGCTGCACGCCGTGGGGCTGCGCGGCGCGCGCGACCTCATGCCCAGCCAGATATCCGGCGGCATGGCCCGCCGCGTGGCACTGGCCCGCGCCATTGCGCTCGACCCGCAACTCATCATGTATGACGAACCCTTCGCAGGGCTGGACCCGATCTCGCTCGGCATCGCCGCGCAGCTCATCCGCGAGCTGAACGACGCCATGGGCCTCACCACCCTGGTCGTTTCGCACGACGTGGAGGAGACCTTCCGGGTCGCGGACCATGTCATCGTGCTCGGCCCCGGCATGGTGGCCGCCCAGGGCACGCCCGACGAGGTGCGCGCCAGCACCGACCCGCTGGTGCACCAGTTCGTGAACGCGCTGCCGACCGGGCCCGTGCCCTTCCACTATCCCGGCCCCAGCCTCTCTGAAGACTTCGGTCCCGTGGGCGGCCTGCCCGCAGGAGGTGCCCGATGAGCTGGTGGCGACCTTCCGACGTCGGCTATGCCGTGCGCTGCAAACTGGCCGATATCGGCATGGGCGCGCGCCTCTTCGTGCGCCTGTTGGGGCTGATCGGCGCCACGTTGCGCCGGCCCGGGCTGCTGCGCGATCAGATCCATTTCCTGGGCAACTACTCGCTGTCCATCATCGCGATGTCGGGCCTGTTCGTGGGCTTCGTGCTGGCGCTGCAGGGCCATAACGTGCTGCAGCGATACGGCTCGGCCAACGCGCTCGGCCTGGTGGTCACGTTGGGGCTGGTCCGCGAGCTGGGCCCGGTCGTGACCGCGCTGCTCTTCGCCGGCCGCGCCGGCACCTCGCTCACGGCAGAGATCGGCCTGATGCGTGCCGGCGAGCAACTCTCGGCCATGGAGATGATGGCGGTCGATCCGGTACGCCGCATTCTCGCGCCGCGTTTCTGGGGGGGCGTCATCGCCATGCCGCTGCTGGCGGCGGTGTTCAGCGCCGTCGGCGTCATTGGCGGTTGGATCGTCGGTGTGCTGCTGATCGGCGTCGATGCCGGCGCGTTCTGGGGCCAGATGCAAAGCGGCGTGGACGTGTTCAAGGACGTGGGCAACGGCGTCGTCAAGAGTCTGGTCTTCGGCGTGGCCGTGACCTTCATCGCCGTGCTGCAGGGTTTCGTGGCCAAGCCCACGCCCGAAGGCGTGTCGCGCGCCACGACGCGAACGGTGGTCATGGCCTCGCTCTCCGTGCTGGGCCTCGACTTCATTCTCACGGCCCTGATGTTCAGTATCTGATGGCTGCCGACCGCAGCGATCGCCAGCCTTCCAAGGAAATCAAAAACACCATGCAGCACTCCAAGAACGACTTCTGGGTGGGCCTTTTCGTCCTGCTGGGCGCAGCGGCTCTCGTCTTCCTGGCCTTGCAGTCCGCCAACCTGCTGAGCCTGAACTTCAGCAGTGGCTATGCCGTCACGGCCAAGTTCGACAACATCGGTGGCCTGAAGCCCCAGGCGGCCGTGCGCAGCTCGGGCGTGGTGGTCGGCCGGGTCAAGTCCATCAGCTTCGACGACAAGACCTTCCGCGCCAATGTGCTGCTGGACCTGGACAAGCGCTACGTTTTCCCCAAGGACAGCTCGTTCAAGATCCTCACCAGCGGCCTGCTCGGAGATCAGTACATCGGCATCGAAGCGGGCGCTGACGAGAAGAATCTCGCGGCTGGCGACGTCGTGACGCAGACGCAATCGGCCATCGTGCTGGAGAATCTGATCGGACAGTTCCTCTATGGCAAGGCGGAGCAGGGGTCTTCGGGCAGCGGGAGCAAGAAATGAACAACAACATCCACCCTCAATTCCTCGTCACGCCGCAGGGCGGGGCGCCAGTGCGCCTGCCCGCGCGCCGTGCTGCGGTCGCCGCCACGCTGGCGCTGGGTTCGCTCATGCTCGCCGGCTGTGCCACCGGGCCCGACGCCAATCCGCGCGACCCGCTGGAGCCCTACAACCGCACGGTGACCGACTTCAACGATGGCGTGGATCGCGCGGTGCTCAAGCCCGTCGCCACGGCCTATCGTGGGGTCGTGCCTTCACCCGTGCGCACGGGTGTGAGCAACTTCTTCGCCAACCTGGGCGACGTCTGGTCGTTCGTGAACAACGTGCTGCAGTTTCGCGGTAGCGAAGCCATGGACAGCCTGGTGCGCTTCAACGTGAATACGGTGTTCGGACTGGGTGGCGTGCTGGACATTGCCAGCGAGATGGGCATCCCGCGTCGCAAGACCGACTTCGGCCTGACGCTGGGTCACTGGGGCGTTCCGACCGGCCCCTACCTGGTGCTGCCGCTGCTGGGCCCCTCCACCGTGCGCGACACCGTCGCGCTGCCTGTGGGCATGCAGGGCAATCTACTGCGCGATGTCGATCCGGTTTCGGCGCGCAATCAGCTCTACGCTCTGCGCGTGGTGGACAAGCGCGCCAGCCTCCTTGCCGCAGGCAACGTGCTGGACACCGCCGCACTCGACAAGTACAGCTTCACGCGTGACGTGTTCCTGCGGGTGCGCGGCCTGGAGGTCGCCCCCTCGTCCGACGACGGCAAGGACGACGACTCCAGCTACGACCCGAACGCCGGCAAGCTGCCGCCGCTGCCCAATTGAGCGGCCGGCGCGGGCCGGATCGGCCTGCCCGGCATGGCATCCGCTTGCAGGCGTTGCATCGACTTGCATCCGGGTACCCGTCCGACGCATTGCGCGCCAGGGCGGCTTCCACAATCAGACCCAGACGACATTGCATCTGGCGAGCCCCTGCGGGGCCCGCATCGAAAGGAAAACACACATGATCCACCGACGTGACCTGGCCCGCTGGGCTCTTGCCCTGGCCGCTGCCACCTCCCTGGCTGGCCCGCTGGCAGCCTGGGCCGCCGACGAGGCTCCCGACGAGCTGGTCAAACGCCTCTCCACCGACGTGCTGGCCAAGGTGCGCGCAGACAAGTCCCTCCAGCGCGGCGACATCAACAAGGTGGTGCAGCTGGTGGATCAGACGATCCTGCCCCACGTCGACTTCCGCCGCATGACCGCCGCAGCCACCGGTCCGGCCTGGCGCCAGGCGACGCCCGACCAGCAAAAGCGCCTGCAGGAAGAATTCAAGACGCTGCTGATCCGCACCTATTCCGGCGCGCTCAACCAGGTCAGCGACCAGACCATCACCGTCAAGCCGATGCGCATGTCGCCCGGGGATACCGACGTGCTGGTGCGTACCGAGGTCAAGGGACGCGGCGACCCTGTCCAGCTCGACTATCGTCTGGAAAAGACGCCGGGCGAGGGCGCTGGGTGGAAGGTCTACAACCTGAACGTGATGGGTGTGTGGCTGGTGGATACCTACCGCAGTCAGTTCGCTCAGGAAATCAACGCCAAGGGCCTGGACGGGCTGATCGAAGCACTGGCCGCGCGCAACAAGGCCAACTCCGGCAAGTCCAGCTGATCCCGCCCGCACGCACAGAGATGCTGGTTCTACCGCCCGAACTGACCCATGAGCAGGCATCCGCCAGCCTGGGCATGCTGCTGCAAGGCCTGAAGGCGCACCGCGATCCGGGCCTCGTGGTGGACGCGGCGGCGCTCGTCTCGTTCGACTCGTCCGCGCTGGCCGTGCTGCTCGAATGCCGCCGCGCGGCGCTTTCCGAAGGCAAGACGTTCGCCGTGAAGTCGCTGCCGCCGGCGCTCGCCACGCTGGCGGGCCTCTACGGCGTCGAAGAGCTGCTGCCGGCCGCCTGAAGCCGTGCGCCCGGTGGCGCTCCGGCAGGGCCCGCAAGTCCCCAGGCCGGCCGGGTGCCGGCCTGAGGCCGTAAAATCGCGGGCTTACATGCCAGCAGTCTCCTTCCAATCCGTCTCCAAGACGTTCTCCACCCCCAAGGGGCCGTTCCAGGCACTCGACGGCGTCAGCCTCGACATCGAAGAAGGCGAGTTCTTCGGACTGCTGGGGCCCAACGGGGCGGGCAAGACCACTCTCATCAGCATCCTCGCAGGGCTGGCGCGTGCCAGCAGTGGCCGCGTGCTGGTGCAGGGCAGCGACGTGCAGTCCGACTATGCTGCCGCCCGCCGCAAGCTGGGCATCGTGCCGCAGGAGCTGGTGTTCGATCCTTTCTTCAACGTCCGCGAGTCGCTGCGCATCCAGTCGGGCTACTTCGGTGTGAAGAACAACGACGACTGGATCGACGAGTTGCTCGACAACCTCGGCCTGGCCGACAAGGCCAACTCGAACATGCGCCAGCTCTCGGGGGGCATGAAGCGCCGGGTGCTCGTGGCGCAGGCGTTGGTCCACAAGCCCCCCATCATCGTGCTCGACGAGCCCACCGCCGGCGTCGATGTGGAGCTGCGCCAAACGCTCTGGCACTTCGTCGCCCGGCTGAACAAGCAAGGCCACACCGTGCTGCTGACCACGCATTACCTGGAAGAGGCCGAGGCCCTGTGCAACCGCATCGCCATGCTCAAGCGCGGCGCCAGCGGCGGCCGGGTGGTGGCGCTGTCCACCACGTCCGATCTGCTGCAGGCGGCTTCCACCAACGTGCTGCGCTTCAAGACCGACGATGTCCTGCCGCCTGCCCTGGCATCCGTGGCCCGCGTCACCGGCCGGGTGGTGCAACTGCCCGCCCAGCAGGCCGAAGACATCGAATCGCACCTGGCCACGCTGCGCGCGGCCGGCGTGCGCGTGCATGACGTGGAAATCCGCCGTGCCGACCTGGAGGACGTGTTCCTGAGCGTGATGGCCGAATCCCGCTACCCTGATCCGGCCGCCGCGCCGCCGCCGGCCGATGGTCCCGAAGAGACTGCAGAAGGCGGGGTGCGACTATGACCGGCTGGCAAACCCTTTTCTACAAGGAGGTGCTGCGCTTCTGGAAAGTGAGCTTCCAGACCATCGCCGCACCGGTGCTCACCGCAGTGCTCTACCTGCTGATCTTCGGCCATGTGCTGGAAGACCACGTCAAGGTCTATGACCGCATCGGCTACACCGCTTTTCTGGTGCCGGGCCTCGTGATGATGAGCCTGCTGCAGAACGCCTTTGCCAACAGCTCTTCCAGCCTGATCCAGAGCAAGATCATGGGCAGCCTGGTGTTCGTGCTGCTCACGCCGCTGTCGCACTGGGGCTGGTTCGCGGCTTACGTGGGTTCGTCCATGGTGCGGGGGGTGGTCGTGGGCGTGGGCGTGTTCGTGGTCACGCTGGCGTTCGCGCGGCCGGAGTTCGCCGCGCCGGTCTGGATCGCCGTGTTCGCGCTGTTGGGCGCCGCGCTGCTGGCCACCCTGGGCCTGATCGCGGGCCTGTGGGCCGACAAGTTCGACCAGCTGGCCGCGTTCCAGAACTTCGTGATCGTGCCCATGACCTTCCTCTCGGGCGTCTTCTACTCCATCCAGTCGCTGCCGCCCTTCTGGCAGGCCGTGAGCCACCTGAACCCGTTCTTCTACATGATCGACGGCTTCCGCTATGGCTTCTTCGGCCAGAGCGACGCCTCGCCGTGGCTGAGCCTGGCCATCGTCGGCTCGGCCTGGCTGGCCGTCAGCGCCTTGGCCATCCATCTGCTGCGCACCGGCTACAAAATCAGAAACTGACGAACATGACCGCAGACGAACTCAAGCACCTCATCGCCTCCGGGCTCCCCTGCGAGCACATCGCGCTCGAAGGCGATGGCCGCCACTGGTACGCCACCATCGTGTCATCCGAGTTCGAGGGCCGGCGCGCCATCCAGCGCCATCAGCGTGTCTATGCCACGCTGGGCAGCCGCATGCACACCGACGAGGTGCATGCCTTGTCGATGAAGACCTTCACGCCGGCCGAATGGGCCGCGCAGCCGGACGACCGCTGAAGCGCGCCGACACCTTTCGGGTTTTTACTATATTTTTGATAGCTGCCAGCGCTGGATCCACGAGCGCCATGGCGGCTTTTTGTTGATGACACTCTGGGGCAAAACGCCATGGACAAACTCCTGATTCGCGGCGGCCGGCCGCTGCACGGCGAAGTGCCGATTTCCGGCGCCAAGAACGCTGCGCTGCCCGAGCTGTGCGCCGCTCTGCTGACCGCTGACCCCGTCACCCTGCTGAACGTGCCGCGCCTGCAGGACGTGGCCACCATGCTCACGCTGATCCGCAACATGGGGGTGGCGGTCGACCAGCCTCGCGCGCCCGGCTGCGACGATCTGGACAGCCGGGGCGACGCATCGACCGTGCGCATCGACGCCAGTGGCCTGAACACGCCCGAGGCGCCCTATGACCTGGTCAAGACCATGCGTGCCTCCGTGCTCGCGCTGGGCCCGCTGCTGGCGCGCTTCGGCGAGGCCACGGTGTCGCTGCCCGGCGGCTGCGCCATCGGTTCGCGCCCGGTGGATCAGCACATCAAGGGCCTCACGGCCATGGGCGCCGAGATCGCCGTCGAGCACGGCTACATGATCGCCCGGCTGCCTGCGGGCTGCACGCGCCTGAAGGGCGCGCACATCACCACCGACATGGTCACCGTGACCGGCACCGAGAACTTCCTCATGGCCGCCTCGCTGGCCGAAGGCGAGACGGTGCTGGAGAACGCAGCCCAGGAGCCCGAGATCACCGACCTGGCAGAGATGCTGATCGCCATGGGGGCGAAGATCGAAGGCCACGGTACCAGCCGCATCCGCATCCAGGGCGTGGAGCGTCTGCACGGCTGCACGCACCGCGTGGTGGCCGATCGCATCGAGGCGGGCACCTTCCTCTGCGCCGTGGCCGCCACGGGCGGCGAGGCGCTGCTGCGCCACGGCCGCGCCGACCATCTGGACGCCGTGATCGACAAGCTGCGCGATGCGGGGGTGCAGGTGCAGCCCGAGGAGGGTGGTATCCGCGTGCGCAGCGCGGGCGCCGGCAGCCTCAAGGCGCAGGGGTTCCGCACCACCGAATACCCGGGCTTCCCGACCGACATGCAGGCGCAGTTCATGGCGCTGAACGTGGTGGCGCAGGGCACGGCCACGGTCACTGAGACCATCTTCGAGAACCGTTTCATGCACGTGGATGAGCTGCTGCGTCTGGGCGCGCACATCCGCACCGACGGCAAGGTGGCGATCATCGAAGGCGTGGAGCGGCTCTCGGGCGCGACCGTCATGGCGACTGACCTGCGCGCTTCCGCCAGTCTGGTGATCGCCGGTCTGGTCGCCGAAGGCGAGACCGTGGTGGACCGCATCTATCACCTGGACCGCGGCTACGACTGCATGGAAGCCAAGCTGCGCGGCCTGGGCGCCGACATCGAGCGAGTGCAATAAAGATGAGCAAGGACACTCTCACCCTGGCCCTTTCCAAGGGCCGCATCTTTGAAGAGACCGTGCCGCTGCTGGCCGCTGCCGGCATCGAGGTGCTCGAAGACCCTGAAAAATCGCGCAAGCTCATCCTGCCCACCAACCAGCCCGACGTGCGCGTGGTGCTGGTGCGCGCCTCCGACGTGCCGACCTACGTGCAGTACGGCGGCGCCGATCTGGGCGTGACCGGCAAGGACACACTCATCGAGCACGGGGGGCAGGGCCTTTTCCAGCCGCTGGACTTGCGTATCGCGCGCTGCCGTGTCAGCGTGGCCGTGCGCAACGACTTCGACTATGCGCAGGCCGTCAAGCAGGGCTCGCGCCTGAAGGTCGCGACGAAGTACACCACCATCGCACGCGAGTTCTTCGCCGCCAAAGGCGTGCACGTGGACATGATCAAGCTGTACGGCAGCATGGAGCTGGCGCCGCTCACGGGCCTGGCCGACGCCATCGTCGATCTGGTGTCCACCGGCAACACGCTGCGCGCCAACCACCTGGTCGAGGTCGAGCGCATCATGGACATCAGCTCGCATCTGGTGGTCAACCAGGCTGCGCTCAAGCTCAAGCAGGCGCCGCTGCGCCGCATCATCGACGCCTTCGCCGGCGCCATCCGCAACGACTGAAGTCACTATGAATTTCGTAGCTGCCCCCGCACGTCTGTCAACCGCTGCAGCCAGTTTTGAGGCTGATTTCGCAGCCCGCCTGCATTGGTCCGCCGACACCGACGCGGCCATCGAGCAGCGCGTGGCCGACATCCTGGCCGACGTGCAGGCGCGTGGCGATGCGGCGGTGCTCGAATACACCGCCCGCTTCGACGGGCTGCAGGCGGACGGCATGGCCGCGCTGGAGCTGACCCAGGCCGAGCTCAAGGCCGCGTTCGATGCCATTCCCGCCGTGCAGCGCGGCGCGCTCGAAGCCGCTGCCGCCCGCGTGCGTCGCTACCACGAGGCGCAGAAGCAGGCCTCGGGCGAGAGCTGGAGCTACCGCGACGAAGACGGCACGCTGCTGGGCCAGAAGGTCACGCCGCTGGACCGCGTGGGCATCTACGTGCCCGGGGGCAAGGCGGCCTATCCATCCAGCGTGCTGATGAACGCCATCCCCGCGCACGTGGCGGGTGTGGGCGAGATCATCATGGTCGTGCCCACTCCGCAGGGTGCGAAGAACCTGCTGGTGCTGGCCGCCGCCTACGTGGCCGGCGTCACCCGCGCCTTCACCATCGGCGGCGCGCAGGCCGTGGCCGCGCTGGCCTACGGCACGGCCACCGTGCCGAAGGTGGACAAGATCACCGGCCCGGGCAATGCCTACGTTGCCAGCGCCAAGAAGCGCGTGTTCGGCACCGTCGGCATCGACATGATCGCCGGCCCCAGCGAGATCCTCGTGCTGGCCGACGGCAGCACGCCGCCCGACTGGGTGGCCATGGACCTCTTCAGCCAGGCCGAGCACGACGAGCTCGCGCAATCCATCCTGCTGTGCCCCGACGCGGCCTACATTGACGCCGTGCAGGCCGCCATCGACCGCCTGCTGCCCGAGATGCCCCGTGCCGCCATCATCGCCAAGAGCCTGAGCGATCGGGGCGCGCTGATCCTCACCAAAGACATGGACGAGGCCTGCGCCATCAGCAACCGCATCGCGCCGGAACACCTGGAAGTCAGCAGCACCGACCCGCACCGCTGGGAGCCGCTGCTGCGCCACGCCGGCGCGATCTTCCTGGGGGCCTACACGTCCGAGAGCCTGGGCGACTACTGCGCCGGTCCCAACCACGTGCTGCCCACCAGCGGCACGGCGCGTTTCTCGTCGCCGCTGGGCGTCTATGACTTCCAGAAGCGCAGCAGCCTGATCGAAGTGAGCGCGCAGGGCGCCCAGAAGCTGGGCACCATCGCTGCCGAGCTGGCCTACGGCGAAGGCCTGCAGGCCCATGCCCGCGCCGCCGAGCTGCGCCTCACGCCCGTGCCGCCGGCCCGCTCCGCCCCCTCTGCCGCCAAGGAATCCGCCGCATGAACCCAGCCGTCAACGCTCCTGCCGCCCTGCGCGCCCTGGACCGCATCCGCCCCGACGTGCGCGCCATGCACGCCTATCCCGTCCAGCCCGCCACCGGCGTGCTGAAGATGGACGCCATGGAAAACCCGTTCCGCCTGCCGGCCGAGCTGCAGGCCGCGCTGGGCCAGCGCCTGGGCGCGCTGGAGCTCAACCGCTACCCGGGCGCCCGCCAGAATGATCTGAAGGCGGCGCTGGCCGCCTACGCCGGCGCACCCGAAGGCAGCGCGCTGCTGCTGGGCAACGGCTCCGACGAGATCATCACCCTGCTGGCCCTGGCCTGCGCCCAGCCGCATGCTGGCGGCCGCGCCACCATGCTGGCGCCCATGCCGGGCTTCGTGATGTACCCCATGAGCGCGCAGCTGCAGGGGCTGGAGTTCGTCGGTGTGCCGCTCACGCCCGACTTCGCGCTGGATGAGGCGGCCATGCTCGCCGCCATCGCCGAGCACAAGCCCGCCATTACCTACATCGCCTATCCCAACAACCCTACGGCCACGCTGTGGGACGAGGCCGTGGTGCAGCGCATCGCCGACGCGGTGGGCGAGCAGGGCGGCATCGTGGTGATGGACGAGGCCTACCAGCCCTTCGCCAGCCGCAGCTGGATCACGCGGATGCGCGCCGAGCCCGAGCGCAACGCCCACGTGCTGCTGATGCGCACGCTCAGCAAGTTCGGCCTGGCCGGCGTGCGCCTGGGCTACCTGATCGGCCCCGCCGCGCTGGTGAACGAGATCGACAAGGTGCGCCCGCCCTACAACGTGAGCGTGCTCAACTGCGAGGCGGCGCTCTTTGCGCTCGAGCATGCCGAGGTGTTCGCCGCCCAGGCGGCCGAACTGTGCGCCGCGCGCACCGAGCTGCTGACCGCGCTGCGTGCCATGCCCGGCATCGAGCGCGTCTGGGACAGCGAGGCCAACATGGTGCTGCTGCGGGTGGCCGACGCCGCCCGGGTCTTCGCGGGCATGAAAGAGCGCAAGGTGCTCGTCAAGAACGTTTCTACAATGCATCCACTGCTGGCCAACTGCCTGCGCCTGACGGTCGGCAGCGCCGCCGACAACGCCCAGATGCTGGCCGCCCTCCAGGCCTCCCTATGACCTCCTCCGCACTCGTACCCTCCGCCTCGCAGGGCGACGCCTCGGCCGACCGTACCGCCGAAGTGTCCCGCAGCACCGCCGAAACCCGCATCAGCGTGTACGTCAACCTCGACGGTACTGGTGAAGCGCGTCTTTCCAGCGGCATCGGCTTCTTCGACCACATGCTCGACCAGATCGCCCGCCATGGGCTGATCGACCTGCGCGTGGACTGCGAGGGCGACCTGCACATCGACGGCCACCACACGGTGGAAGACGTGGGCATCACCATCGGACAGGCGTTCGCGCGCGCGGTGGGCGACAAGAAAGGCATCCGCCGCTACGGCCACGCCTACGTGCCGCTCGACGAGGCGCTCTCGCGCGTGGTGGTCGATTTCTCGGGCCGCCCGGGCTTGCACATGGACGTGAAGTTCACCGCCGGCAGCATCGGCCAGCTCGACACGCAACTGGTCTACGAGTTCTTCCAGGGTTTCGTGAACCATGCCGGCGTCACGCTGCACATCGACAATCTGAAGGGCTTCAACGCGCATCACCAGTGCGAAACCATCTTCAAGGCGTTCGCCCGCGCCCTGCGTGCCGCGCTGGAGCGCGATCCGCGCGCGGCCGGCGTCATCCCCTCGACCAAGGGCTCCCTGTAATTCTTCGGGCTCCCATTGGCCTCTGGCGCTCTTTCCTCCTGCGCAATCTGCTATGAATAGTGAAGCAAAGACCGTCGCCGTCGTGGACTACGGCATGGGCAATCTGCGGTCGGTGTCGCAGGCCGTGCTGGCCGCGGCGGCCGGCACCGGCTGGACGGTGCTCGTCACCTCGCACCCCGACGAAGTGCGTGCTGCCCAGCGCGTCGTGCTGCCGGGGCAGGGCGCCATGCCCGACTGCATGAGCGAGCTACGCGAGTCCGGCCTGCAGGAGAGCGTGCTGGAGGCCGCCGCATCCAAGCCCCTCTTCGGCGTCTGCGTGGGCATGCAGATGCTGCTGGACCACAGCGCCGAGGGCGATACACCCGGCCTCGGGCTGATCCCGGGCGAGGTCATCCGCTTCGAGCTGGCGGGGCGGACTCAGCCCGACGGCAGCCGCTACAAGGTGCCGCAGATGGGCTGGAACCGCGTGCGCAAGGCCGCCGCGCATCCGGTCTGGGGAGAAATTCCGGACGACAGCTGGTTTTATTTCGTTCACAGCTTCCATGCCGTGGTGCGGGATGCGGCCCACTGCGCGGGCGAAACCGACTACGGTGGCCGCTTTGCCTCGGCCATCGCACGCGATAATATTTTTGCCACGCAGTTCCATCCGGAAAAAAGCGCGGACCAGGGCCTGGCGCTCTACCGCAATTTCCTGCACTGGAACCCCTGAGTCCCATCAACCCGCCGGGCCGAGGCCCGGCACCGCCATCCTTTCTGCCGGCTCATCTCTCACATCATGCTGCTCATCCCTGCCATCGACCTCAAGGACGGTCACTGCGTGCGCCTCAAGCAAGGTGACATGGATCAATCCACCACTTTCGGCGAAGACCCGGCCGCCATGGCCCGGCGCTGGGTGGATGCCGGCGCGCGGCGCCTGCACCTGGTCGACCTGAATGGCGCGTTCGCCGGCGCACCCAAGAACTATGGCGCGATCAAGTCCATCCTCAAGGAGGTGGGCGACGACATCCCCGTGCAGTTGGGCGGCGGCATTCGCGACATGGACACCATCGAGAAATACATCGACGGGGGACTGCGCTACGTGATCATCGGCACGGCGGCGGTGAAGAACCCGGGCTTCCTCAAGGACGCCTGCAGTGCCTTTGGCGGCCACATCATCGTGGGCCTGGACGCCAAGGACGGCAAGGTCGCCACCGACGGCTGGAGCAAGCTCACCGGCCACGAGGTGGTGGACCTCGCCAAGAAGTTCGAGGACTGGGGCGTCGAGTCCATCATCTACACCGACATCGGCCGTGACGGCATGCTGTCGGGCATCAACATCGACGCCACGGTCAGGCTCGCGCAGGCGCTGACCATTCCCGTCATCGCTTCGGGCGGCCTGGGCAGCATGGCCGACATCGAGCAGCTCTGCGCCGTGGAAAGCGAAGGCGTCGAGGGCGTGATCTGCGGCCGCGCCATCTACTCGGGCGACCTGGACTTCGCCGCCGCCCAGGCCCGGGCCGACGAACTGGCCTGAGCCCGCCCATATCGCCCAGCGAGGCTGTTGGGAACCTCGCTGGGTAGCGCCGCGCAATAGGCGTGAGGCGCGCACCGCCGTGCCGCTTGAAAATAGCCCAGGCAAGCTATTCCCATCTCCTGTGTCGCCCGCCCGATTTCGCTCATTCCGCAGGGTGATGGGGGGCGCGGCCGTCCCATTCAGCCGTCAGGCCCCGGGTCGCGCGCGTTGCGCGGGCTGGGTCCGGGCCGCGCATACCCACTGTGCTATCGGTAAGGCCGACTTCCAGCGCGACCCCTTCGAGGACGTCGGTGGCCCTCCAGGATCGCCAGCCAGGGCTCAAATCCACCCTGGCGGTCACCCGCTAACACGGCCCTTATTTGAGTGTGTGTAGGACCGGGGCGATGCTGCAATATTTAATTATCGCTATCGCTGTGGAAAGTCCATTTGTGACACTCGTTTACCCCTGAGACATTTGCTAGTATCAAAACTCGAGGGTCAGACGACGCAGATCGCTCCCGCCCCGCTGACGCGCTCCGGTGCGTCTTCCCTGTTATCCGGTTCGCGCAAAGGAGAGGTCGCCTCGTGGCGGCACGCTAGGCGTGGGCATAGATTCTGCGACCTCGAATGCGTGTTCTCTCGATTTTTGGTACCCGACCCGAAGCCATCAAGATGGCACCCCTGGTCATTGCGATGCGACGCGAGTCGCAGATCAAGAGCGTGGTCTGCGTCACCGGCCAGCACCGGGAAATGCTGGCCCAGGTCATGGCCCTCTTCGATCTGCAGGCTGACCATGACCTCGACGTCATGCGTCCCAACCAGACTCTGAACGGATTGTTCTCCCGCCTCGTCGGCAGCGTCGACGACGTGCTGCAGACCGTGCGCCCCGATGCCGTGCTGGTGCATGGCGACACCACCACCGCGGCGGCCTGCGCCATGGCCGCCTTTCACCGGCGCATTCCCATCGGCCACGTGGAGGCTGGGCTGCGCAGCGGCGACATGCAGTCGCCCTTTCCCGAAGAGATGAACCGCCGTGTCGTGGACTGCATGAGCCAGTGGCTGTTCGCGCCCACGCCTTCGGCCCGCGATGCCGCTGCGCGCGAGGGCGCTGCCGGCAGGATCTGGGTCACCGGCAACACGGTGATCGACGCACTGGCCACCATCATCGCCAAATTCGATGCCGACCCCGTGCTCGATTCGAACCTGGCCTCGCGATATCCGTGGCTCGACGCCGGCCGCAAGCTGGTGCTGGTGACCGGGCATCGCCGAGAGAACTTCGGCGATGGCTTTCGCAGCATCTGCGCTGCGCTCAAGGAACTCGCCGGCCGCAACGATGTGCAGATCGTCTATCCGGTGCATCTCAATCCCAATGTGCAGGACGTGGTGAAGGAGACCCTCTCGGGCCTGCCCAACGTCCATCTCATCGCGCCGCTGGACTATCTGGATTTCGTTTGGTTCATGCGCCGCTCCTACCTCATCCTCACCGACTCCGGTGGTGTGCAGGAAGAGGCGCCCTATCTGGGCAAGCCCGTCCTGGTGATGCGCGATGTCACCGAGCGCCCCGAAGCCGTGGCCGCGGGCACGGTGCGTCTGGTGGGCACGTCGCAGAACCGCATCGTGCATGAGGCTCGGCGCCTGCTGGACGACGCGGACGTGCATGCCGAATTCAGCCGTCGGGGCAACCCCTATGGCGACGGCCATGCCTGTCAGCGCATCGTGGATGCCCTCTGCGGCCGCCCTTTCACCGAATTCCGCCCCTGAGCCATGTCCGGCCAGTCGTTCCCCCGATCCATTCTCGTATTACCCCGGAGCTTTCCCATGGTCCTTTCACTTCCGTCGCGCTTGAAGCACACCGCCAGACTGGTCTGCATGATGGGCTTGAGTGCCCCCCTCCTGGCACTGGCCAGTCCTGCGAGCGACGCTCTGCAGCGGCTGCAAGGCGACGTGTGGGTCACGCGCAGCTTCGCGCTTTCGGATCTGGGCTTCAATGACGCCGTGTTGATGAACGGCTTCGACTCCAAGCAGGATTTCTATCTGCCCGTGCCGCGTTCGCTGCCGCTGGCCGAAGCCAGCATCGACTTCAACGGCCGCTACTACAAGGCCGAAGAAGGCCGCACCTGGATGGTGATCTTCGTGAACGGCCGCCCGACGTTCTCGCGCCGCATCGAGTCCCAGGAGGGCGATGCCAGCCAGCTGCTGAAAGTCGATACCTCGGTGCGCACGAACGGTTTCCTGCGCCTGGGCGTGAACTGGCGCAACAACGTCGCCCAGCGCATTTGCGAGGTGGAGCGCTCCACCGGCAACGTGTTGTCCATCGCACCCGAGACCCGATTCACCTATCGCTTCAACAGCGCCGCGCTCACCAGCCTGGCCGATGCCTGGCTCACCCTGCCTGCGCGCCCCACGCTGCTGGTGGCTTCGCGCAACCTGTCCAAGGCCTCCTATGACACCGCGTGGCGCATGGGCGCTGCTCTGGAGCAGGCCGGTCGCCGCGTACAGGTCAAGGCCTTCCCGGTGCCGGGCGACACCATCAATACCAGCGGCTGGCAAGTGCCCGCCGGCCTGGCCGCGCTGCCCGCCTTCGCGGGCCTGGCAAGCGGCAATCCCCGCTACGTGCTCAAGGACGACGCCGAGGTCGGCGCGCTCCTCGTGCTGGGCGCTGCAGAAGCCGCAGGCGACCTGCTGGTGTCGGATGCCGCGTTGCAGCAGCAGATCGGCAAGGCGCTGAACGCTGTGGCTGCACAGTTCGGCAGCGATTCCGCCGCTGCGCAGGCGTTCGCGAGCTGGCGCGGCCTGCAGACCGCAGCAGGCGCGGCGGCACCCGCTTCGCATCAGGTCAAGCTCGAGATCCTGGGCGCCCGCCCGGTGATCGTGCTGTCCGAAGATGCAGGCGCCCAAGCGGCCGGGGCCTTCGCAGACGTCTGGCGCAACGTGCTCACCTCGCGCCAGGTGGTGATCAACAAGGCGGATGCGCCGGAGCTGGATGACCGCTCTGTGCTGCGTCTGGCCAATCTCGGCACCGAGGCCGGCTTCGACGTGGTGTCCCGTGGCGACTGGACTGCCACGCTGCCGCTGAGTGCCGTGGCCGTGAACGGCCGCATGCCTACCGACCTCGTCATCGACGTCGCGGCGGCGCCCGGCGCCTCTTCCACGCGGCCCGTGGCCTCGGTTTTCTGGAACAACGTGCTCCTGTCTGCCAAGCGGCTGGAGGCCAACGGCCGCCCCGAGCGGCTGGATGCGCGCGTTCCCGGCTACGCCCTGGGTCTGAACAACGTGGTCCGTGTGTCTTTCCAGCGCCAGCCGTATTCCAACGACTGCAATGAGACGCCTGAAGGCTTCCCGGTCAATGTGCTGCCGACCAGCTACGTGAAGGCTGGCGACTCCACACCCGACGGCACGTTCGTGGGTCTGCTGCCCCTGATGTCTGGCACTCCTGTGGTGGCGGTGCCCGCCTCTTACCTGGCCGACGCACCCACCACGCTCATGCGCCTGATTCGTATGGCCGTGGCTTCCGGTGTGACGCCTGTGCGCGCCGAGTTCGTGGTGGCCGAACAAGGCAAGTCGTTCTCGCCCTCCAAGCCCTTCCTGGCCCTGCAGGTGCCCGTCGATGGCGTGGATTCCAAGGTCCAGATCAAGGATGCCCATCTGCGCATCAGCGGCAAGAAGGCGCCCTGGCTCGATGTGGATGGCCTCTCGCGCCTGAGCGCTGCCGAGGTGAGCCGCTCGAACGGACATTACGGCTTGATCTGGCAGACCCTGGGCGAGCAGCCTGCGGGCATGCAGAAGGCTTTCGTGCTCAACCGTGGCGACATCGCCATCATCGGTGCAGAAGGCCCTGTGAGCTGGCTGGACAGCAGCAACCCCTCTGCCAGCCAGCCCCCGGGCGCCGGCGAGAGCGCGTTCTACGAATGGCGTCGGTACCTGTCGTGGGGCGTTCCGCTGCTGAGCCTGCTGCTGCTGGCCCTGATGCTGCTGCTGGTGTTCGCCTACCGCGCCAAGCGTCGCAAGGACGAATCGTCCTGATGGCTGCGCGCTGCTGTCGACTCTTCACGGATTGAACCTGCATGTCGCTGTACTGGCCGTACTTGTTCGCTGACTACTATCGCTGGCTGGAAATCCTGACGGCAGTGGTCAGCGTGGTCATCCTGCTGTCCAGCATTGACGATCTGTTCGTCGATGTCTGGTACTGGGTGCGCGAGATCTACCGGTCTCTGACCGTGCGGCGCAAGTACAAGCGCCTGACCGCGGCGGAACTCCGCGAACGCCCCGAGCAGCCTATCGCGATCATGGTGCCGGCGTGGCTCGAGTACGACGTGATCGCACCCATGTTGAGCAACATGGTGTCCACGCTCGAATACAAGAACTACACCATCTTCGTGGGGACGTACCGCAACGACGCGCGCACCATCGCTGAAGTCGAGCGCATGCGCCGCCGCTATCGGCAGCTGGTGCGTGTCGAGGTGCCGCACGACGGGCCCACCTGCAAGGCCGACTGCCTCAACTGGATTGTGCAGGCCCTCTTCAAGCATGAGCAGCACCTGCCCGCACCCTTCGCCGGTGTGGTGCTGCACGACAGCGAAGACGTGCTTCACCCGTTGGAACTCAAGTACTACAGCTATCTGCTGCCGCGCATGGACTTCATTCAGCTGCCGGTCACCTCGCTCGAGCGCAGCTGGTTTGAACTCGTGGCCGGCACCTATATGGACGAGTTCGCCGAATGGCACAGCAAGGATCTGGTGGTGCGGGAGAGCTTGTCGAGCATGGTCCCGTCCGCTGGTGTAGGCACCTGCTTCTCGCATCGAGCCCTGAAGGAGCTGTCTCAGGCTACCGACAACCAGCCTTTCAACGTGGACAGCCTGACGGAGGATTACGACATCGGCACACGCCTGAGCCGCATGGGCATGAAGCAGATCTTCGGAAAGTTCGACGTCGACTACGTCACCCGACGCGTCTCGTTGTTCGGGCTGGGGCGCGAGAAAGTTGGCTCCATCCAGATGCCGCTGGGCGTGCGCGAGTTCTTCCCCGACACCTTCCGCACAGCTTACCGACAGAAGGCGCGCTGGACGCTGGGCATCGGTCTGCAGGGCTGGGAGCAGGTGGGCTGGAGCGGCTCGCTGGCGACCAAGTACCTGCTGTTCCGTGATCGCAAGGGGCTCGTCACCTCGTTCGTGGCCATACTTGGCTACGTGCTGATGTTCAACTTCCTGCTGTTCTACATCGCCGATGTGCTGGGTTGGTGGACGGTGTATTACCCCTCGGTGTTCCCGCCGGGCGGCTGGTTCCTGACCGTCATGGGCCTCAATGCGTTCGCGCTGCTGATGCGCGTGGTGCAGCGCGCGTACTTCGTCACGACCATGTACGGCTGGGAGCACGGCGTGCTGTCGGTTCCCCGCATGATCGTGGGCAACTGCATCAACGCAATGGCGGCGGCACGTGCCTGGCGCCTGTTCCTGTCCAGCAAGCTATTCGGCACCCGGCTGGTCTGGGACAAGACCATGCACGACTTTCCGTCGGCAGACCAGTTCGTCCAGCGTCGTCAGCGGCTGGGCGAGTTGCTGCTTTCCTGGCGTGCCATTGATGACGTCCATCTGGAGCGGGCGCTGCAACTGCAGGCCCAGTCCGGGCGTCCCCTGGGCACCATCCTGCTGGAGAACGGCTGGCTCGATCAGGGCACCCTGGACGAAGCGATTTCGTTCCAACAAGAAGAAGCGGCTCTGGCCGCCGCGGCCCCCCTGGGCAGCAACAAAGGCGCCCCCGAGGCTGTACCCGCATGAACCGATTGAGCAATCGCACGATCCTCGCGATCGCCCTGGCCGCCGTGTGGCCCATCACGCCGGCACTCGCGGCTGCTGGCCTGGAGCACGCGGCGCGCAACGGACTGCAGGACGACGAGCCACCGCTGCGTCTGGCGATGAGCTACACCCTGTCGGCGCCGCCGCAGAATGCGCCTCAGCCCACGGCGCCTCCCAGCCCCGTCCAAACCGCATATCCCTTGCTGGACCCACGGGATGCGATGGCGCGGCGCATGCGCCTGGAATATGCGCTCCACGCCAGTCCGGACGTGGACCCGGTGGTCAGTCTGCCGCCGCTCGTGGCGTCGGCCCAGGGCCGGGCTGCCGCCGTCGGCATGGAGCGCGATAAGCTGCGCGTTCGCCTGGAGGCCGCCCTGCGTGCCTACCTGGAACAGGCTTCGGCCGATGGCGCACGGGCGCTGCCTCTCCCGGGCAGCGCGGACATGGTGGTCGGCATGCCCGTCCCGTTGCCCCTATGGCCTGCCAAGTTCTACGCCGTGTCGTCGCGATCGCAGCCCATCTATCTGCCGGCAGCACCTGCGGAGCCTCCTTTGCGGGCCCCAGTCGCTCCGCGGGGCGCGATCGAACTGCCCCCGCCGGTCGCCGGCAGCGGTGCGCGTGAGCGGCCGCCGGCCGAGGAGCGGCGCAAGCGCCGGACGCGGTCGGGGGCACGGTCGCCGAAAGCTACGCAGGCTGGACCAGTGCTGCGCGGCCGGGCGTGGCGCCTCGCCAATGCAGGGTACCGTGCCTACGACCGTGGGCGCTACGAGGTAGCCCTGCAACGTGCCGACCAGGCCCTGCGGCTGCGCCCCGACGTGGTCCGGCTGCATCTGCTGCGCATCTATGCCCTTGAAAAGCTGGAGCGGCGTGACGAGGCACTGCGCGCAGCGCAGCAGGCCCAGGCTCAAGGCCTGGACAGCCCTGAGCTCACCGCCTCCGTCACCAATCTGAGCCCGCAGCCCGCAGGCTCGGGCGCACCCACGACCGAGGCCTATCGCAAGGGCTTCCCCATCGCGACGGTGGCCTACGAGCAATACAACGCCGGCAAATACGCCGAAGCCGCCAAGAACGCCGAAGAGGCCGTGCGCACCGATCCTACGCAGGGACCCTGGGTGCTGCTATGGCTCAATGCTCTGGAGGGTGAACAGCGTTTCGATGCCGCCATCCAGGCCGGCAACGAGGCGCTCGCGCTGGGTGCTCCCAACCGCGACGAGATCGTGGCACGTATCCGCCTGGAGCGGCAGGCCATCGCCAATCAGTATGCGTTGAAGGCCTATGAGTCGCTGTCCAAGAACAAACTCTCAGACGCCGTTCAGAGCGCACGCGAGGCCGTGCGACTGGCGCCCGATGTGGCCAGCCACCAACTGCTTCTGATTGGCGCTCTGCAAAGTGCGCAAGAGCTGCCGGCTGCCGAGCAGGCAGCGACCGCAGCGCTGGACGCCGATCCCGAGAACACCGCCGTTCAACTGCTGCGCGCCTATCTGCGCCAGCAGCTGGGGCGCTCCGATGCCGCTCAGCAAGATGTCGATGCCGTGTTGGCCCACGACTGGATCGACGATGCACAGCGCCGCGACACCCGCCTGATCGGTGCCGACCTGGCCCTGGCCGCAGCCAACCCCGAGCGGGCCCTGGCGCTGCTGGCTCCCTTGCCTTCGGGCGATGCACAGGCAGACCAGCGCCGCCAAGCCGCCGCCAAGATCGGCGGCTGGGGCTGGGGCACGGCAGATAGGCTCGACGTGACGGCCTATGCGCCCTTGCAGCTGTGCCGGGACACGCCCTATGGAACTGTCTGCGAAGTGCATCCGTGGGATGCCCCGGGCACCGACAACCCCGCTGCGCGCGCCTATGCAGCCTATGGGCAGAAGCGCTATACCGACGCCATCGCCCTGGCTCGCCGGGCTGTGGCAGAGCAGCCGGACAACGCAGCCAACCAAAATTTGCTGACCATCGCGCTGGCCGCCGGCGCGCCGCCGGAACGCAAGGAAGCGCTGGAGCGTCTGGACTTGGCCCTGAAGGCCACTCCCGACGATGCCGCCCTGCTGCGCCAGCGTGCCTATCTCTATTTGGCCGAAGACCAACCGGCGCTGGCACTGCAGGACTTCGTCGCGGCGCGCAGCACCGGCCAGGCACCGCCCACCAACGTCCTCGACGAGGCCTATGCCACGGCAGCTACGGGCAACCGCCCGGCGGCCGCAGCCATGCTGCGCCAGGCCATCGACGATGCCGATGCCGGCAAGCTGCCGCTCGATGCCCAGCAGCGCTTTGACACACGCAGCGCCGTGGCGAACTTTTCACGCGAATGGGGCGCGACGGTCTCTGTCGGGTACCGGGGCGCGAGGTCCGCGTCCAACGGGCTGGTGGGGCAGCCCGTATCGGTCCCTGGCGACTCGGTGTTCTCGACGGCCGAGGTGTATTGGCGGCCGCCGGAGTTCCTCAACTCCACCACGTCCACCTTTGACGTCTATGGACGGATCTCCAACACCCTGCGCAGCGGCACAGACCGCACCGGCGCGCAGGTTGTGCAGAACCCCTGCGGCGGCGGCACGATCAACGTGGGCGACTCCAGCTTCCAGGGCGTGTCCGGCTTGCCGACCACCACGGGTGCGATCGGTGCGCGCTACACGCCTTCGACGGCCGCGAACTTCACCTTCGGGCTGGAGCGGCAGTTCCTGCTCGGCAGCGCCACGCGCAGCGGCTCGCTCAACCCGGCGCCCGACGATGTCCGCTGCCAGCTGAACAACCAGGCCGCTGCGGTGAACTACGAATCGAGCCGCGGCACCGGAGGCTGGCAGGCGTACATGCTCTACGGCTTCTATGACGGCACGGCGCTGCGTCTGGACACCACGAGCTGGTACACCATGGAGGGCTACCTCCAGGCCGGCTACACGATGCTCGACACCCCCGTGCGCTACACCGTGCGCAGCGCCACAGGCGAGGTGTTGGCGAGCGACCGGGGCCGCCTCAAGCGTGGCCAGGGCTTTGCCGCGGGCGAAGTGCGCGTGGGCCGCAGCTTCCTCTCCTCGTACAGCGACCGGCTGGTCATCTTCCCGCACGTCTCCGTCGGTGCCGACTGGTATTCCACCCGCAACCGCGCGTCGGGCGTTCCCTTGGCGGGCAACGGCTCATTCGATCTGGCTGACAACGGGCGGTCGTGGTCGCTGGGCGGTGGGCCTGGCGTGAACTTCCGCTACTGGCTGGCCGGGGACCGCTACAACGCCCAGCGCTCGCATGTGGACCTGAGCGTGCAGTACCGCGCCAATCTGGGCGGAGGCGATGCCAGCCGTTCCAAAGGCGTGTTCATGAACCTGTCTTACTCTTACTGACCCGTGGCGGATGGGCCGGTGCCGGAGACCGGCGCGGCCCCTGCTTCTGCAAATTCTTCCCTTCGTTGCCATGATGAACCAGCCTGCCGATTCCTCCCACGCATTCAGTCGCCGTTCCGTGCTGACCTGGTCTTTGGGCCTGGCCTGCGGGTTCGCGTTGCCCACGCTCGCCCAGCAGCCCCAGGTGGGCACGCTGGCCGTGATCGGCAAGGATGGCTACCTGTTTGCCGGCTGGGGCAATGCTGCCGTGCCGGACTGGGCCGGCATCGATGCCACGGTCGCCCGTGTGGCCGAGGTGCGCAAACTGCTTGCGGCCAAGGGCATTGCGCTGGTGGTGCCCGTTCTGCCAGACAAGATGGCGCTCTACGAAGACAAGCTGCCCGACGGCATGAGCCTCTCGCCCGAGATGCGCACGCGCTATGCGCGCATCCTCGAGAAGATGCGTGCCGCGGACGTTCCCACCTTCGATGACGACGGCATCCTGCGCGGCCTGGTGCGCAGCGGCCAGCCCGTCTATTACCGCACCGACCAGCACTGGACCCAGCCCGCTGCCGATGCCACCGCGCAGGCGACGGCCGATCTGATCCGCTCCCTGGTGCCCCAGCTGGCCGGGGCTCCCGGCACCGGCCTCGCCCTGGGCTCGATGTCCAACGAGCGGCGCTTCGGGGATCTGGCGGACCGTTTCCTGTCGCCGGAGCAGCGCAAGTCGGTGGGGCGCGAGATCTTTTCGGTGCGTCGCGCCGTGGAGGCCGACAGCCTGCTGGCCGAGGTGCAGGCCCCGGTGCATGTCACGGGCAACAGCATGGTGCAGCCGTATTTCGGCTTCCCGCAGAAGCTCTCCAACCTGCTCGACCGGCGCGTGTCGGTCAACTGGAAGCCGGGCGACGTGGGCTTCTGGTCGATTCTGCTCGAATACCTGGAGTCGGATGCGTACCGCAAGCAGCCGCCCCAGGTGCTGGTCTGGCAGCTGTTCGAGCCCAACTTCCACCTGGGCCCCGATGCGCGCGGCCTCTGGGACGCGGCTTCGGTGATCAGCGACGCGGACTGGAGCCGCAGGCTCAAGGCCGCGCTGGCGTCCTGAGCGATGGCGCCGCCTTCGCCTTCCCCCTCTTCATGTGACGCATCCCTGGCCGGCCACCGACTGATCGCCTGGGTGATCGGCCTCGTGCTGGTCGTCGGCTGCGCGTGGGGCGTTTTCCGCCTGACCCGTCTGCAGTTCGACGCGGCGGACTTCCAGCCCTCGACCTGGGTGGACGGCCATGCCGGCAACCAGCTCAACAAGGCCCTCGGCGTGCTGCCGGGGCAGGGCGAGATCGATCTCTGGAGCGCCGCGCTGCGCTACCGGCTGCTGGGCGACCTGGGGCCGCAGGTCGCCGAAGGCTGCCCGGGCTGGCTTTTCTACCGCGACGGGCTGCGCCCGCAACCCGGCAACGAAGGCGCCTTCGACGAGCGCCTGAAGCTCATGCGCGCCTGGACGGAGCGGCTCGCCCAGGCCGGCATCCGCACCGTGGTGGCCGTGGTGCCTGACAAGTCGCGCATCGAGGCCGCGCAGCTGTGCGGCCTGCGCGTGTCGCAGCCCATGCGCGCCAGGATGGATGCGTTCCAGCAGGCGCTGGCCGAGCAGGGCGTGGCCCATATCGATCTGCGCCCCACGCTCGCCGCGCTGCCGCAGGCCT
Organism: Paracidovorax sp.; assembly: GCF_057642795.1. Lineage (NCBI taxonomy): Bacteria > Pseudomonadati > Pseudomonadota > Betaproteobacteria > Burkholderiales > Comamonadaceae > Paracidovorax > Paracidovorax sp. The sequence goes on along the minus strand of NZ_JBXYZY010000027.1, from coordinate 253,679 downwards.
ATTACCGCACCGACGTCCACATGGCGCCCGCAGGCGCCGAGGCGGCGGCCGGCCAGGTGGCGCAGTCCGCGCTGCCGGGGCTGGGCGGCAAGGGCGCGCAGGCCTTCGACGACGTGCGCGGCAACGCGCCCGAGCCCCGCATGGGCGATCTCATCGTGCTCGCGGGCCTGGAAAAGGCCCCCGAAGGCTGGCGCCCGCCGCTCGAGAGTTTCGTGCCCGAGCAGCTCCGGCCGGTGCAGTCCGGTGGCCTGCTCGACGAAGGGCCGGCCGCCGAAGTGCTGCTGCTGGGCGACTCCAACGGCCTGCGCAGCGAATTCGCCGGGCGGCTGGGCCGTGCCCTGGGGCGCGAGGTGTGGAACCAGAGCCAGGACGGCGGTTTCTTCGCAGGAGCCATGCTGGCCGCGCTGGGCCGGCAAGACCAGTGGCCCGCCAGCCTCAAGGTGGTGGTGTGGCAATTTTCCGAACTCTCGCTCTCGCTGCCCCTGAGCGCGGCGGAACGCAAAGCGCTGGCCGAGCTGCGCTGACACGGCATGCTGTTCAATTCCTATCTGTTCCTGTTCCTCTTCCTGCCGATCGCGCTGGGCGGCTATTACGCCCTGGGTGCCGTGCGGCTGCGCTGGGCAGCGCTCTGGCTGTGCGTCGTGTCGTTCGTCTTCTACGGCTGGTGGAATCCGCGGTTCGTGGTGTTGCTGGCCGCGTCTATCGCCTTCAACTACGGTGTCAGCCTGCTGATCGTGCACAGCGCCGGCCAGGCACGGCGGCAGTGGTGGGTGGTGGCCCTGGGCATCGCCTGCAACCTCGTGCTGCTCTTCTATTACAAGTATTTCGCGGCGCTGGTGGGCGAGCTGCACCATTGGGGTTGGACCGCCACCCGCGTGGACGACATCCTGCTGCCGCTCGGCATCTCGTTCTTCACCTTCACGCAGATCGGGTACCTGCTCGACTGCAAGGCGGGCATGGTCAAGTCGCCCAGCCTGCTCAACCACACCTTGTTCGTCACCTTCTTTCCGCACCTGATCGCGGGGCCGGTGCTGCACCACAAGGAAATGATGCCGCAGTTCGCGGACCCGCAGAACTACCGCTTCAAGGCCGAGAACCTGTCCATCGGCGGCACCCTGTTCGTGATCGGCCTGGCCAAGAAGGTGCTGTTTGCCGACACCATCGCCCCGTATGCCGATGCGGGCTTCGCCGACCCTTCGCACCTGGGGTTCTGGGGCGCCTGGGGCACCAGCCTGGCCTATGCCATGCAGCTGTATTTCGACTTCTCGGGCTATTCGGACATGGCTTTGGGCCTCTCGAAGATGTTCGGCATCCGTTTTCCGCTGAACTTCAATTCGCCCTTCAAGGCGCCGTGCATCATCGAATACTGGGCGCGCTGGCACATGACGCTGACGCGCTACCTCACGGCCTACCTCTACTACCCCATGGCCATGCGCCTCTCGCGCTGGCGCAGCCGGCGCGGCCTGCCAGTGGGCTCCGTGGGCAGTCGCTCTCCGGGCGGCTTCACGGTCATGATCGCCTTGCCTACGCTCTACACCATGGGGCTGGCGGGTATCTGGCATGGCGCGGGCTGGCAGTTCTTCATCTACGGGCTGCTGCACGGCAGCTATCTCTGCATCAACCATGCGTGGCGCATCGTCGTGGGCCCGCGCATCGCCCCCAAGCAGGCCTGGAGCCGCTGGCTGTGGCGCAGCTTCTGCGTGCTGCTGACCTTCGTGGCGGTGATGGTGGCGCACGCCTTCTTCCGCGCCTTGGACGTGACGCAGGCGGTGGGCCTTCTGAAAGCCATGGCGGGTGCGAACGGCATGGAGGACATCCGCGCCTCCTGGGCCGGCCTGATCGCCGGCGATGCGCCGCCGAGCCTTTGGCTCGGACGGAACCTGCAGGCCGTCTATCTGGTCCTGCTGATGTCCATCGTGTGGCTGGCACCTAATTCGCATCAGATCCTGGGCCACTGGTCGCCGGCCCTCGCCAAGCCGCAGGAGGCCACGCCGGCCTGGCTGCGCTGGCGGCCCAATGGTGCCTGGTTGGCCGCCACCCTGGTGGTGCTGTTCCTGTGCCTGGTCAACCTGCACCGGGAAACCCGCTTCCTTTATTTCCAGTTCTGACGCGAGTCCGCAGATGCATTGCTTTCCCATCCGTTTTTCCCTGCGCGGCCTGATGCTCTCCCTGGCGCTCGGCGCCGCGGCGGGTGCGGCCTCGGCCGAAGAGGGCGCACTGTCGCAGCTCTACGCCGCCCGCCCGCCGGCCGGCTCATCGTTCGTGCGTGTGGTCAACCCTTCCCCGGCCCGGCTCCAGGTACGCGTGGCCGAAGGGCCGGTGCAGCGCGTCGGGGGCGATTTGCCCGCCACGAGCTACGCCATCGTGGCCGGTGGTCGCCGCTTCAGCGTGCAGGTGAATGGCAAGCCGGCCGCGTCGCTGGAAGTGAAGCCCAACACCTTCAGCACCCTGGTGCTGCGCCGCGAGGGCGACCGGTTCGCCTTCACGCCGATCGATGACACGGCGGAAACGCCCGATGCGCTCAAGGCCGAGCTGCGCTTCTACAACCTGGCAGAGGGCTGCGCCAAGGCGCAACTGGCGCTCGCCCCCACAGGTACACCGGTCTTCCGTGATGTGCCGGCCAGTGCATCCGCGGCTCGATCGGTCAATCCGGTCAAGGCCAGCCTGAGCGGCCAGTGCGGTGAAGCCGCCACCGCCGCCCAGGCGCTGCCGGCCCTGCAGCCGGGTGATTACCTGAGCCTTTTCCTGGTCGGCCCGACCGGCAAGCCTGTGCTGGTGATGCAGCCCAGCCGCACCGACCCGGTCAAGCGCTAAGCGCTAGGCGTTGAGTGCCAGGTATCGCTCGGCCAGCTTGGCGCGGTCGATCTTGTAGTTGACCGACACCGGCATGCGCGGGCAGGCCAGCAGCTCGGTCGGCAGCATGTAGTGGGGCAGACGGGCGGCGAGCAGGTTCTTCCAGTCGGCCAGCTCTTCGGGCAGGCTCTCGTTGCCTTCACCCGTTTCCACGAAGGCGACCAGGCGCGCCACCGAGCCGTTGGCCCGCCGCAGTGCGACGGCCGCTCCGGCGCGCGCGCCGGGCAGCGTGGCCAGGGCGGCGTCCACTTCCAGCAGTTCGAGCCGGTAGCCGTTGAGCTTGATCTGGTCGTCGATCCGGCCCTGGCAGAAGAGCAGGCCGCCTTCGCCCTCGATGCCCAGATCGCCCGTGCGGAAGCCCCGCAGGCCGTCCTTCACGAACATGCGGGTGGCGTTCAGATCAGGGCGGTTGATATAGCCGCGCATCACGTGCGTGCCGACGATGCAGAGTTCGCCCTCGTCGCAATACACCTGCGCGTCGCGCTTGGCGTAGCCGATGGGCATCACGGCATCGGTGGCCAGCAGGGCATCGTCCACCTTCAGCAGCGTGGTGGCGACGGTGGCTTCCGTGGGGCCGTAGGTGTTGAGGATGGGCACGCCGGGAAAGCGCTTGCGCAGCTGGCGTGCCAGCGGCACGGGCAGCGGCTCGCCGCAGAAGAGGAAGGTGCGCAGCGAGGGCAGGGCGGCACCGGAGAAGCCGGGGTTCAGCAGCTGCTGCTGCGCGAAGGAAGGCGTCGAGACCCAGGTGGTGACTTTGTGCTGCGCGATCAGCTCGGCCACCTTCAGCACCGAGGCGCCCGAGTCGCGGTCCAGCATCATGATGGTGCCGCCGGTCGTGAGCGCGCCGAACACGTCGTAGAGCGACACGTCGAAGCTGAACACCGTGTGGTTCAGGAAGACCGGCACCTCGCCCAGGTCGAAATCGAGTCGCATCCAGTCGATCAGGCCCTGTACGCCCTCGCGGCCGATCTGCACGCCCTTGGGTTTGCCGGTCGTGCCCGAGGTGAACATGATGTAGCCGAGCCCGCTTTCGGCCAGCGTGGGGGCGGGCCCATCGCGCAGCACCTGGAAGCGGGCAGCCGCCGCGTCGTACATCAGGTGGGCGTTCAGCGTGTCGATGATGCTCTGCAGCCGGTCCTGCGGATAGACCGCATCGACCGGCACGAAGGGCGCGCGCAGCATCAGGGCGCCGGTGAGCGCCACCATGAAGGCCGCTTCCTTGTGGCCGCGGATCACGATGGGGGCGTCGGCCTCAAGGCCCAGCGCGCGGGCTTCGTCGCACCAGGCCTGGGCCTCAGCCCGCAGCGCCTGCCAGCTGAGGCTGCGGTCGTGGGCGATCACGGCCAGCGCATCGGGGCGGGTGGACAGATCCCGGAACTCGCCGGTGTCGAAGTCGAAATGCATGGGTGCTCCTTTCGCGCCTTGGCAGGCATCGCGCAGGAAAGAGGGGGTGAAGGCCGGCCGGGGCCGGCGGAGCAAACGCCTCGGCCAGGCCGGGCTCAGCTGTGCGCTGCGACGTAGGTGGACAGCGTGCGCAGCGAGTGCAGGTGTTCCTCGACCTCGGTGATGGGCACGGTGCAGCCGAAGCGGGCCTCGATGGCCAGCATCAGATCGACGGCCGCGACAGAGTCGAGCAGGCCGGATTCGAGCAGCAGGGTGTCGGGTTCGACCTTCTTGAAGATGGCGGCCTGGATCATGTCGGCCAGTTGGGCTTCGACTTCGGATTGCGTCATGGCGATGAGGAGTGAGTGTCGATGGGGAAAGTGGACTTGTGCTGCCCGCGGACAGGCAGCGCGGAGGTCCGCCAGATTGTCAGATGTCGCGTTCGAGCGGTGCGCCGAGCACCACGGACGACATGTTGCCGAGTATGCGGTCGTCGTTGACCATCACCGCGGCGGAATGGGCATCGCGGATGTGGCGGCTCAGATAGAACTCGCCTTCTTCCATGTAGCCCTGGATGCCGCAGATGCGCAGCGCGATGTCGGTGATGCGCACGACGAGCTCCGACGCGCCGACCTTGAGCGCGTTGTAGCTCACCATGCGATCCAGGCCGGAGGCCTGGCTCACACCGTCTTCGTACAGCGCCACGTTGGCGGCGAGCATGCCGCGCATCTGCTGCACCAGAGCCTCGCCTTCGGCCAGCCGCAGGTTGGCGATGGGGTTGAGCGGTATGCCCTTGCGGTTGCGCATGCGCAGGAAGCCCCGCGCCCGCGACAGCGCCGACACGGCAACGCCCAGCCACACGGACCCGAGCAGGATGTGCGATGTCGGCAGCATGGCCTCGGACATGGCCTTGGCGAAGGTGCCCTCGAAGATCTGCTCGGTGCTGCAGTGCGCTGCCAGGTCGAACCGGTCGGTACAGGCGCCGCGCATGCCGATGGGGTTCCAGCGGCTACGGGGGGTGAGCGTGAGCTGGCCACGCATCACGGACGCCAGTTGCTGGTCGGAAGCCGCAGCGTCTTCCGCGCGGCGCGCGGAGACGAGGAAAACGTCGGCCGCGGTGGAATAGGAGATGACGGTCCCGCTCTTGTTCAGGTGCAGCCCGTCAGGGCGCCGGTCGAGAAAGCAGGAGCTGGTGCGGATCGAGCCGCCGACGCCGCCTTCGGTGGTGGCCGATGCGACCAGATGCTGCTTGCGCACCATGTCTTCCATCAGGGCATGGTGCCAGGCGCTCTCGCCTGTCTGGCGGATCGCCACCGCGGCCTGCGAGTGGTGCATGGCGAAGATCAGGCCGGTCGAGGCGCAGGACTCGGAGAGCCGGCGGCACAGGTTGGCGACGGCACGCAGGGGGAGCTCGGGGCCGCCGAAGCGGTGGGGCACCAGCAAGCCCAGCAATTTCCTTTCGCGCAGCGCCTGCAGCGCTTCGGTGGGGATACGGCCTTCGCGGTCGACAGCGTCCGCATGCTGTGCAGCAATCGCGAAAACCTGGTTCAGCTCTTGGTCTGCGACGGGTGCGCTCAACGACTCAGATGGGTGCATATAGTTGTTAGTTGCGTGGCCTTGCATTCTCGATAGTTCTTTTGTATTTCACAAGCTAGGCCTCGTCTAACTGGGCATGCTGGGCGGAACCCTTGCTACTTCTGCCAATCCTGCAGCAGCTGGCGCGCTTCCGGCGTGTCACCCAGCATCCAGGGATCGATGGCAAAGGCGATGACGCGCTCGGCTCCGTAGTTGCGTGCTACCGCGAGTTGCGCCCGGACGCGCTCGGCCGTCGCGGCACGGGCACGGAAGGCGCCTCCTGTGCCTTCCAGAGCGGGCAACTGCTCGAACAGCTCGACGATGAGATCGAATGGCACCTTGCGCTGGCGTAGCAGGGCGCGCAGCGGCTCCAGGCCGGCGTAGTTGCCCATGCCGGCCACGCCCACGCCGTCCTGCAGCATCGGGCGCAGCATGACCTTGTCGAGGATGTCGGACCAGAGCGTGGTCAGCTTGCCCGAGGTCTGCAGCTGGCTGTAGAAGGTGGATACGGCCAGCGGCTGGGGCTGGCTGGTCCCTGTGGCGATGGCCTGCAGCCAGGCCACCAGCAGCGCGCGCCGCTCGGGCGTCGCCCAGTTGTACTGGTCCAGCTCGTAGGGCAGGTACCAGCCGCGAAAGCTGGGCCGGCGGCTCCAGGGCGCGGTCTTCGCATAGTCCAGGCAGCGCTTCTGGGTGTTGGCGAAGAAGTCCTTGAGTACCTGCGGTTCGGTGGACGACAGCACGGTCCACCAGCGCTCGTCGTAGGGCAGGCCCATGCGGATCGACATGCCCTCGCGCGCAGCCTCGTCGAAGATCAGGGCGATCAGGCTTTCGGGCAGTGTCCAGGGGTAGGTGCCGCCTTCCGTTGCACTCCACTGCAGCACGATTTCATCGCAGCCCAGCGCCCGCGTGGTGCGCAGGCGCTGGCGCCACTCGTCCAGCGACAGCGATTCAAAGCTCTTCCAGGGCTGGATGAAGGTGCCCTGGAAGCGGCTGGTCTGTGCGGTGCAGCCCGCGGCGAGTGCCGTGGCGGCCAGGCACAGCCAGGTGCGCCGGCTCAGGCCTGCGTGGGGGGGCGAGGAGGGGGCGGGCGAGTTCGGCATGGCGGAGGGCACCTGGGGCGGGAGTGCAGGAATGCGTTCGCGTGCAGCATATACATTTAAGCGGCTGCCATGATGGCGGCGCGTGCCGCCCAGCGGCATTCCACAGCTTCAAGGAGCGTCGATTGATTCTCGTCACCGGCGGAGCCGGCTTCATCGGTTCACATACCTGCGTCGCGCTGGCCGCCGCGCAGATGCCTTTCGTCATTCTGGATAACTTCTCCAACAGCCGCCGCTCGGTGCTGGATCGCATCGAGCGCATCACGGGCCGTGCGCCCCTCTGGGTGGAGGGCGACGTGCGCGATGAGGCGCTGGTTGAGCGCGTGATCCGCGAGTACAAGGTCGATGCGGTGGTCCACTTCGCCGCGCTCAAGGCCGTGGGCGAGTCGGTGCGCGAGCCGCTCCGCTACTACGACAACAACGTGGCGGGCACCGTCGCGCTGCTGCGCGTGATGCAGGCCGCCCAGGTCCGCACGCTGGTGTTCTCGTCGTCAGCCACGGTCTATGGCGAGCCCGCCACGGTGCCGATCCGCGAGGATTTCCCGCTCACCGCCACCAACCCCTACGGCTGGACCAAGCTGATGATGGAGCAGGTGCTGGCCGACGTGGACAAGGCCGAGCCCGGCCAGTGGCGCATCGCCCGGCTGCGCTACTTCAACCCGGTGGGCGCGCATGAGAGCGGCCTGATCGGCGAAGACCCCAGCGACGTGCCCAACAACCTCATGCCCTACGTCACCCAGGTGGCGGCCGGCATCCGGCCGGCGCTCAGCGTCTATGGCAACGACTACCCCACGCCGGACGGCACGGGCGTGCGCGACTACATCCACGTCTGCGACCTGGCCGACGGCCATGTGGCAGCGCTGAACTATTTGCGCCAGAACCCCGGCCTGCTGACGGTGAACCTGGGCACCGGCAAGCCGGTGTCGGTGCTGGAGATGGTGGCCAGCTTCGAGAAGGCCAGCGGCCGGCCCGTGCCTTACCGCATCGTGGACCGCCGGCCCGGCGATGTGGCCCAGTGCTGGGCCGATCCTGCGATGGCCGAATCGCTGCTGGGCTGGCGTGCCCGCCACGGCATCGACCGCATGTGCGAGGACGCCTGGCGCTGGCAGGACGGCACGGCCCGCACGCTGGGCTGAGCGGGGCGGGGCGGGGCGGGGCGGGCGGCGCCGGTCCGCCCACCGCCGTGCGGCGTGCAGCTGCCTGCGCGCTCAGGCCCCGTGGGCGTGGGCGCGCGGGGGATCGGGCTGCGTGTCCAGCGTGGCGGCGCGCACTTCGGCGTCCTCCTCGGACAGCAGCGCGTCCTCCCACTTGGCAACCACGGCTGCGGCGATGGAGTTGCCCACCGCATTGGTGGCCGAGCGGCCCATGTCAAGGAAGGTGTCCACGCCCAGGATCAGCAGCAGGCCGGCCTCGGGGATGTCGAAGTGGTTCAGCGTGGCGGCGATCACCACCAGCGAGGCGCGCGGCACGCCGGCCATGCCCTTGGAGGTGAGCATCAGGATCAGCAGCATGGTGACCTGGGTCTCCAGCGGCAGGTGGATGCCGTAGGCCTGCGCGATGAATAGCGTGGCGAACGTGCAGTAGATCATCGAGCCGTCCAGGTTGAACGAGTAGCCCATGGGCATCACGAAGCTGGAGATGCGGCGCTTGACGCCGAAACGGTCGAGCGCATCGAGCAGCTTGGGGTAGGCGGCCTCGGAACTCGCGGTGGCGAAGGACAGCAGGAACGCCTCCTTGATCTCGCGCAGCAGCTTGAAGACCCGCCCGCGCAGCGCCAGGAAGCCCGCCAGGATCAGCACGCCCCACAGCAGGAACAGCGCCAGGTAGAACTCGCCCATGAAGACGGCGAACTTCAGCAGGATGCCCAGCCCATTCACGGCCACCGTGGCCGCCATGGCCGCCAGCACCGCCACCGGGGCGAACTTCATCACGTAGCCCGTGATCTTGAGCATGACGTGGGCCAGCTCCTCGATGCCGCGCACCAGCGTCTGGCCTTTTTCGCCCAGGGCCGCCAGCGCGATGCCGAAGAACATCGAGAACACCACGATCTGCAGGATCTCGTTGTTGGCCATGGCTTCCACGAACGAGCGTGGCACCAGATGGTTCACGAAGTCCTTGAAGGTGAACTTCGCTGTCGCCAGCTGGGCGGACTGGCCGGCGTCCGGCAGCGGCAGGTTCAGGCTGGCGCCGGGCTGCAGCACGTTGGCCAGCACCAGGCCCAGCAGCAGCGAAATCAGCGAGGCGGTCAGGAACCAGCCCATGGCCTTGAGGAACACCCGGCCCACCGAGGCGGCGTCCCCCATGTGGGCGATGCCCACCACCAGCGTGGAGAACACCAGCGGCGCGATCAGCATCTTGATGAGCCGCAGGAACACGTCCGTGGCGATCGAGATGTAGCCCGCGATGCGCGTGGCCTGCTGGGGTTCCAGGACGTTGGCGTGGATGAAATGGCCTATCACGATGCCCAGCATCATGGCGACCAGGATGCCGGCCGTGGGCGGCAGCTTTTTTTTGCGAAGCGACATAGAAGGCGGTCTGCGGGCCGGGCGGCCCTCGGTGCGGGACGTCCTGCCGGAATGGAAAAAAGGGGCGATTGTCCAGCAAGACGGCGCCGCGCCCCGCCAGCCCGCCATCGGCATGGTGACGGGCTTTTACAATCAACCCATGTCCGCCCCCCTGAATGCAGCGCCGCCCGTGGCATCTTCCTTCCTTTTCCACGGCCAGCCGGCATGGCAGATGGCCCTGCCTGGCGGAGACCGGGTGGTGGTGGCCGCGCAGGGCGCCCAGGTGCTGTCCTGGACTACGGCGGACGGCACCGAACGCCTCTTCCTCAGCCCACGCAGCGTCTTCGACGGGCACACCGCCATCCGCGGCGGCGTGCCGGTGTGCTTTCCCCAGTTCAACCAGCGCGGGCCGCTACCCAAGCACGGCTTCGCACGCAACCTGCCGTGGCAGCTGTCAGGCTGCGGAGAGGCGGCGGACGGGCAGGGCCGGTTCCTGCGCCTGTCTTTGGCGGACAGCGAGGTCACGCGCCGCTGGTGGCCTGACCAGGCCTTCGCCGCGGAACTGGCCGTCACGCTGCGCCCCGGCGCACTGCGGGTGGAGTTGTCGGCACACAACCCCGGCACCACGGCATGGGACTTCACCGCTGCTCTGCACACCTACCTGCGGGTGGACGACATCGCGACGGTCCGGCTCGAAGGCCTGGACGGCTGCGCGTGCTGGGATGCCGTGGCCGACACGCACGGCGTCCAGCAGGGCCCCGTCAGCTTCGAGGGCGAATACGACAGCGTCTTCGCCGCCGCGCCCGCTCCCCTGCAGGTCCAGCCGGCCGCAGGCGGCCGGCTGTCCATCGCGCAGGGCGCGGAGTGGGGCAACACCGTGGTCTGGAACCCCGGCGCCCCCCGCTGCGCTGCGCTGGCGGACATGCCTGCCGACGGTTATCGCCACATGCTGTGCGTGGAGGCCGCCTGCATCGACCGGCCCGTGGCCATGGCGCCCGGCGCCCGCTGGTCTGGCTGGCAGCAGCTGCAGGTCCTCTGATTTCCGCTTTTCCTTTCCTTTCCCTCCTGGAGCCTCCATGCTGGCCAAACGCATCATTCCCTGCCTCGACGTCACCGGAGGCCGCGTGGTCAAGGGCGTCAACTTCCTCGAACTGCGCGATGCGGGCGACCCGGTGGAGATCGCCGCCCGCTACAACGCGCAGGGCGCCGACGAGCTCACCTTCCTCGACATCACGGCCACCAGCGACGGGCGCGATCTGATCCTGCCCATCATCGAGGCCGTGGCCAGCCAGGTCTTCATCCCGCTCACGGTGGGCGGCGGCGTACGCACCGTCGAAGACGTGCGGCGCCTGCTCAACGCCGGGGCCGACAAGACCAGCTTCAATTCCGCAGCGCTCGCCAACCCCGACGTGATCAACGCCGCATCGGACAAGTACGGCGCACAGTGCATCGTCGTGGCCATCGACGCCAAGCGGCGCCAGGGCGACGACCTGGCCGCTCGCGGCGAGGGCTGGGACGTCTATAGCCATGGCGGCCGCAAGAACACCGGCCTGGACGCCGTGCAGTGGGCCGCCGAGATGGCGCGGCGCGGCGCCGGCGAGATCCTGCTGACCAGCATGGACCGCGACGGCACCAAGTCGGGCTTCGACCTGCAGCTCACCCGGGCCGTGAGCGACGCAGTCGGCGTGCCGGTGATCGCCTCGGGCGGTGTGGGCAATCTGGACCATCTGGCCGACGGCGTGCAGCAGGGCGGCGCCGATGCCGTGCTGGCTGCCAGCATCTTCCACTACGGCGAATACACCGTGGGCCAGGCCAAGGAGCGCATGGCCGAGCGCGGCATTCCGGTACGGCTGTAATGCCCGTAGCGCTTGATGTGACTATGAAAAAGGCTTCCAGCCGTTATTTCATCTACACGAGATGCTATCTTTTAAGTAGCAAATGAAAAATGCTGCAGTGCAGCAATTCAAGAGACAATGACACCATGAACTGGCTAGATGAAGTGAAGTGGGATGCGCAGGGCCTGGTGCCCGTGATCGCGCAGGAGTCCGCCACCGGCGACGTGCTGATGTTCGCGTGGATGAACCGCGAGGCGCTGCAGCGCACGGCGGAGCTGGGCCGCGCCGTGTATTTCAGCCGCTCGCGCCAGCGGCTGTGGTTCAAGGGCGAAGAGTCCGGCCACGTGCAGACCGTCCACGAGATCCGCCTGGATTGCGATAACGACGTGGTGCTGCTCAAGGTGACGCAGCTGGGCCACGAGCCCGGCATCGCCTGCCACACGGGCCGGCACAGCTGCTTCTTCAGCGTGCTCAAGGACGGCGCCTGGACCGCCGTCGATCCGGTCTTGAAAGACCCCGAATCCATCTACAAGTGACCGACATGGCCGCCCACGAATCTGCATCCCCCGCATCCCCGGCCTCGCACGACGCGCTCGCCCGCCTGGCTGCCGTCATCGAAAGCCGCAAGCCGGCCCACGGCGGCGAGCCCGACAAGAGCTACGTCGCGCGCCTCCTGCACAAGGGCCCGGATGCCTTCCTCAAGAAGATCGGCGAAGAGGCGACCGAGGTCGTCATGGCCGCCAAGGACGCCGACCATGGCGGCGATGCCGGCAAGATCGTCTATGAGGTGGCCGACCTCTGGTTCCACACCATGGTGGCGCTGGCGCACTACGGGTTCACGCCCGCCGACGTGGTGGCCGAACTCGAGCGCCGCGAGGGCACCAGCGGCATCGAGGAAAAGGCGCTGCGCAAGGCCGAGCACCGCGCCATCCGAGAGAGCACCTGATAACCACCCTTGAAGGAGGAGCCGCAGCATGAGCGACAACGACATCATCGACGTGACGCCCAACGGGCGCGCCGAATCGCTGAAGACCATCGGCTGGGTCAGCTACGTGCTGCACCTGCTCGTGGCCGTGGCCGCGGTGCTGCCCAGTGCGCAGCCCAGCATCGCGCTGCTGCTGATCGCGCTGGTGATCGACCTGGTCAAGCGCGGCGACGCGGAAGGCACCTGGCAGGCCAGCCATTTCTCCTGGCGCATCCGCAGCGTGCTCTGGGCGGGCGTGCTCTACATCCTCACCTTCCCGCTGTGGCTGCTGTTCATCCTTCCGGGTTGGATCGCCTGGGCCGCGATCTCGGTGTGGTTCCTCTACCGCATCGTGCGCGGCATGCTGGCCATGAGCGAAAACCGGGCCGTCGATGCCTGACGCCACCTTTCAGCCGCAGCGGCTCAACCTTGCGCTGCAGGGCGGCGGCTCCCATGGCGCGCTCACCTGGGGCGTGCTGGACGCGCTGCTCGAAGACGGCCGCTTCGCCATTGAAGGCCTGAGCGGTACCAGCGCTGGCGCCATGAACGCCGTCGCGCTCGCCCATGGCTTCGCCCAGGCGGCGCACCAGCACGCAGGCGCCGACCCGCGCGAGGTGCATCAGATCGGCTGCGACATGGCCCGCGCCACGCTGGGCCGGCTGTGGGAGGGCGTGGGCACGCTGGGCAGCATGATGCTGGGTGTTCCGCTGGCGGGTAACAATGCCCTTGTGGGCATGTTCACGCAGTGGCTCTCGCCCTACCAGACCAACCCCCTGGGCATCAACCCGCTGCGCCGGCTGCTTGAGCGCGAAGTGGATTTCGACGTGCTCAGCACCGCCCCTTCGCCCAAGGTCTTCGTGTGCGCCACCAACGTGCGCACGGGCCGGGGCGAGATCTTCTCGGGCAAGCGTCTGAGCGCCGACGCGGTGATGGCCTCGGCCTGTCTGCCGCTGCTGTTCAAGGCGGTGGAGATCGACGGCGAGCACTACTGGGATGGCGGTTTTTCCGGGAACCCGGCGCTGCATCCGTTGATCTACAAGACCGAATGCGCCGACGTGCTGCTGGTGCAGATCAACCCCATCGAACACCCGACCGTACCCGACAACGCCTCCGAGATCATGGAACGCATGAACGAGGTCACCTTCAACGCCAGCCTGTTGTCCGAGATGCGCGCTATCGAGTTCGTGCGCCGCCTGCTGGCCGAAGGCAAGCTCGACGAGCGCCGCTACCGCAGCGTGCGCATGCACCGCATCGATGGCGGAGCGCTGCTGGCCGGCTTCGGCGCGTCCAGCAAGTCGCGGGCGGACCTGTCGTTCATCCGCGAGCTGTTCGCCCTCGGCCGCCAAGAGGGCCAGCGCTGGCTCCACGCGCATGGCGCCGACATCGGCGTGCGCCCCACTGTCAACATCGCGGACAATGCCTGACGGATGGCGCGTTGCCCCTTGCCCGCCTTTACGCACCGATTTCCTTCCCTTCCTCCATGCACGACCCCGACTGCCTTTTCTGCAAGATCATTGCCGGCCAGATCCCGTCCCGCAAGGTGTACGAGGACGACGAGATCTACGCCTTCCACGACATCAATCCCTGGGCCCCGGTGCATTTCCTCATGGTGCCCAAGGCCCATGTCCATTCCATGGCCGGGGTGACCGACGCGCATGCCGGCGTGCTGGGCCGCATGATGGCGCTGGCGCCACGGCTGGCGCTGGAACAGGGTTGCAACCCGTATCCGCAAGGCGGCTTTCGCATCGTGGTGAATACCGGCGACGAAGGTGGCCAGGAGATCCATCACCTGCACATCCACGTCATGGGCGGTCCGCGCCCGTGGCTCAAAGGGTGACCGTATTCATGCTGCGCAGCCAGTTTCACTGACCGCACGGCACGCAGCCAGCAGGCTGCAAGGGGTATCGCCGGCCTGACATGTCCCCCGTCTAAAATGGGCCGCAATTCATCAGGAGATTTCCATGGGTTCGTTTTCCATCTGGCACTGGCTCATCGTGCTGCTCATCGTGGTGATGGTGTTTGGCACCAAGAAGCTCAAGAACATGGGCTCCGACCTCGGGGGCGCCGTCAAGGGCTTCAAGGACGGCATGAAGGACGGTGCTTCCGATGCGCCGCCTCCCGCCGCCAGCACCGCCACGCCGCCCACCCAGGTCGGCACGCACACGGCGGCCGACAAGACCACGATCGACGTCGAAGCCAAGCAAAAGAGCTGATGACGGCCCGCCCGCAGTGGCTCAGCGCTTCATCCTCCCAACGCTTCCATGATTGACATCGGTCTCTCCAAAATGGCGCTGATCGGCGCCGTCGCGCTCATCGTCATCGGCCCCGAAAAGCTGCCCCGCGTGGCGCGCACCGTGGGCACGTTGCTGGGCAAGGCGCAGCGTTATGTCTCCGACGTGAAGGCTGAGGTCAACCGCTCGATGGAGCTGGACGAGCTGCGCAAGATGAAGGACACGGTCGAGAGCGCTGCTCGCGACGTCCATCAATCGGTGCAGACCCAGGCGAGCGACTTCCAGAAAGACTGGGAGTCCTCCATCCATGGCGCGGGCGATTCTTCTTCGTCCGCCGTCGGGTTCGATGCCGCACCCGTGGTGCCGGCCTACAAGAACCCCGGAAAGAACTGGCGCCTCAAGCGCGGTGCCACGCCCCAGTGGTACAAGGCACGCGCCGGCGTGCGAACCAAGGCCCAGTCGGGCGCAGCGCGCGTGGCGCGTTTCCGGCCGCAGAAATTCCATTGACGGCCGCTGTGCAGTTGCCCGTCCGGGCCTGCCCTGCGGGCACGCAGCCAGTCCGCAACCTTCCCCACCATGTCCGATATTCCCAATAAAGAAGACGAGCTCGCGGGCACCGAGCAGCCGTTCGTGCAGCATCTCATGGAGCTGCGCGACCGCCTCGTCAAGGCGCTGATCGCCGTCGGCGTCATGGCGGCCGGGCTGTTCTTCTACCCAGGCCCGGGCCCGCTCTACGACCTGCTGGCCGCGCCCCTGGTGGCGCACCTGCCTGCCGGCGCCACGCTGATCGCCACCTCGGTGATCTCGCCTTTCATGGTGCCGCTGAAGATTCTGCTCATGGCGGCTTTCATGCTGGCGCTGCCCTTCGTGCTCTGGCAGGTCTGGGCCTTTGTGGCGCCGGGTCTTTATTCGCACGAGAAGAAGCTGGTGCTGCCGCTGGTCATCTCCAGCACGGTGCTGTTTTTCATCGGCGTGGCGTTCTGCTACTTCTTCGTGTTCGGCCAGGTGTTCAGCTTCATCCAGAGCTTCGCGCCCAAGAGCATCACCGCCGCGCCTGACATCGAGGCCTACCTGAGCTTCGTCATCACCATGTTCCTGGCTTTCGGGCTGGCGTTCGAGGTGCCGATCGTGGTGGTGCTGCTGGCGCGCATGGGTTTCGTGACTGTGGAAAAGCTCAAGGGTTTCCGCGGCTACTTCATCGTGCTGGCCTTCATCGTCGCGGCCGTGGTCACGCCGCCCGACGTGGTCTCGCAGCTGTCGCTGGCCGTGCCGATGTGCCTGTTGTACGAGCTGGGCATCTGGGCGGCGCAGATCTTCATCCGCCACACCGCCGCACCGGAAGACGCGCAGGAAACGACCTGAACCTCGGTGGCTGCTGGTAGCAGGTGCCTCAACGAAAATAGCCCCCAGCCCTTGTTCTGCAAGGGCTGGGGGCTATTTTTTTGATAGCGCCCGCGCGGTACGGTCAGGCAGGTCAGGGCCGGCGGGGCGGCGGGTGCCGCAGCGGCGCCCGGTCCGGTGCCTGGCGTCAGCGTTGCCGCTGCTGCGGCCGCGGGCGGGTGCCGGGCACGACCTGAATCTCCAGCCGCGTATCGCCGCGCTGCAGCACGAAGGGCGCCGCCGTGCCGGGGCGCAGGGCGGCCACGGTGGTCAGCAGTGCCGAGACGGTCTGGGTGGGCTTGCCGTCCACTTCCACGATCACGTCGCCGGGACGCACGCCGGCCTGCGCTGCGGGGGCGCCCTGCAGCACGCCGGTGATGATGACGCCCTCGGTGGCCTTCACGCCGAAGGTGGCGGCGAGTTCGGGGGAAAGCTCGTTGGGCTCCACGCCGATCCAGCCCCGTGTGACCTGGCCGTCCTTGACGATGCCGTCAAGCACCATCTTGGCGGTGGAAACGGGGATGGCGAAGCCAATACCCATGCTGCCGCCCGAGCGCGAATAAATCGCCGTGTTGATGCCCATCAGGTTGCCGTTCACGTCCACCAGCGCACCGCCCGAGTTGCCTGGATTGATGGCCGCGTCGGTCTGGATGAAGTTCTCGAAGATGTTGATGCCCAGCTGGCTGCGGCCCAGGGCCGACACGATGCCGCTGGTCACCGTTTGGCCCACGCCGAAGGGATTGCCGATGGCCAGTACTTGGTCGCCCACGGCCAGCTGGTCGGATTGGCCCAGCACGATGATCGGCAGCTTGTCCAGGTCGATCTTCAGCACGGCCAGATCGGTGTCCGGGTCGGTGCCGATCACGCGGGCGCGGGCGCGGCGGTTGTCGGTCAGCGTCACCTCGATCTCGTCGGCGCCTTCGACCACATGGTTGTTGGTCAGGATGTAGCCGTCGGTGCTGATGATGACGCCGCTGCCCAGGCCCGTCTGGGCCTGTTGCGCGCCCTGGTCGCCGAAGAAGAACTGGAACCACGGGTCGTTGCTGCGCGGCGTGCGCACGGCCTTGCTGGTGTTGATGCTCACCACCGCCGGCGCGGCCTTGCGCGCTGCGGCGCGGAAGCTGCCGCCCGCTGCCGCCGGCGCCTCTGGCGCTGCCGGCGCTTCCACCAGCGAGACGCCCGCACTGCTGCGCGTAGCGCCGCTGCGGACCCAGCCGGGCTGCAGGGTGGAGACGACGAAATAGGCCGCGACGAGAACCGTCACGGTCTGGGAAAACAGCAGCCAGATACGCTTCATGTTGGAGCAGAAAAAACGGCGAGGGCAACTCGGCGTGAATGGATGGGGAGGGCAGGGCGCTGGCCGGGCAGTGGCGCACGCTGCCGTCATTGTCGCTGCGCCGCCTCCGTCGCTGGTCACGTCCAGGCACAGGCAGGGCCTGCGACTTACCGACACAAGGGTGCCAAGGGTAAACCTCTAGAATGTTGCCCACTGTAACGGCTCCTGCATTTTCGTTCGCCTTTTGCCTCCCGGTCATCCGCCCGGAGCGCGCCTGCCAAGCATCCCCCATCCGGAAAGCCTGCCGAACGACGGCCACGCGCCCCATCCCATGGCGCGTGGCTGGCGCCGCCCTTGGTTTTTGGCAGCCCTGGCTGCCTGCTTTTAGGAACGTTTTGTCCATGACCTCTCAATCCCCGGCGCCGTCCCTGGCGGATGCCGCTCCTGCCCGCCAGCTCACCCGCAAGGACTACCAGACCCTGGGCCTGTCCGCCCTGGGCGGCACGCTGGAGTTCTACGACTTCGTCATCTACGTCTTCTTCGCCGCGGTGCTGAGCGGGCTGTTCTTCCCCGCCGACATGCCCGACTGGCTGCGCCAGCTGCAGACCTTCGGCATCTTTGCAGCGGGCTACCTGGCGCGCCCGCTGGGCGGCATCGTGATCGCGCACTTCGGCGACAAGCTGGGGCGCAAGCGCATGTTCACGCTGTCCATCTTCCTGATGGCCGTGCCCACGCTGGTCATCGGCCTGCTGCCCACCTACGCCAGCATCGGCGTGGCGGCTCCGCTGCTGCTGCTGGCCATGCGCGTGCTGCAGGGCGCTGCCATCGGCGGCGAAATGCCCGGCGCCTGGGTGTTCGTGGCCGAGCACGTGCCCAAGAACCGCTACGGCCTGGGCGTGGGCACGCTCACGGCCGGCATCACGGGCGGCATCCTGCTGGGCTCGCTGGTCGCGATCGCCATCAACCGCAGCTATGCGCCGGCCGAGGTGCGCGAATTCGCCTGGCGCATTCCGTTCATCCTGGGCGGCGTGTTCGGCCTGGTGTCGGTATACCTGCGCCGCTTCCTGCACGAAACGCCCGTGTTCCAGGAACTGGCCGCGCGCCGTGCAGTGGCGCGCGAGCTGCCCGTCAAGACCGTGCTGCGCGAGCACAAGGGCGCCATGGTGCTGGTGGCGCTGATGACCTGGGTGCTGTCCACTGCGGTGGTGGTCGTCGTGCTGATCACTCCCACCTACCTGCAGAAGGTGTTCCAGATACCGGCCACGCTGGCACTGGAAGCCAACGCCGTCGCCACGCTCACGCTCACCATCGGCTGCGTCATCGTCGGCTGGGCCACAGACCGCTTCGGCACGCGTCCGGTCATGCTGCTGGGCTGGGGCGGCCTGGCGCTGAGCAGCTACTGGTTCTACACCCAGCTGCCGGGCACGCCTGCGTCGCTGGTCTTCAACTACGGCCTGATCGGCTTCTTCGTCGGCTCCATCTCGCTGCTGCCCATCGTGGGCGTGCGCGCCTTCCCGCCGGAGGTGCGCTTCACCGGCCTGTCCTTCTCCTACAACATGGCCTATGCCGTGTTCGGCGGCATCACGCCCATCCTGATCACGCTCTGGCAGCAGCACGACGCGCTGGCCAACGCCCACTACGTGGCGGCCATGGGCGTGCTGGGCTTCGTGCTGGGCTTCGTGCCGCTCGCCTCGCGCGGCTGGCAGCCTGCGAAGGCCTGAGCCCGGGCGCTAACGCCTGAGAAGGTGCCTGGGCCTGCCACAATTCTGGCCATGACCCAGTCTGCCTTTTCCCCTTCGCCGACCGGCCCTCACCCGGGGGTCGCCCGGCAGGACCTGCAGCGTGCCTTCGACGCACTGCTGCAGCCCGAGCGCTTCAAGGACTACGGCCCCAACGGCCTGCAGGTCGAGGGCCGGGCCCAGATCAAGCGCCTGGTGAGCGGCGTGACGGCCAGCCTGGCACTGATCGACGCCGCCATCGAGCAGCGGGCTGACGCCATCTTCGTCCATCACGGCCTCTTCTGGCGTGGGCAGGACGGCCGAGTCACCGGCTGGATGAAGCAGCGCCTGCAGCGCCTGCTGGCCCACGACATCAATCTCTTCGCCTACCACCTGCCGCTCGATGCCCATGCCGAGCTGGGCAATAACACGCAGCTCGGGCGCGTGCTGGGCCTCTCGTCGGATGTCCGGTTCGGCGAGCAGGAGCTGGGCCTGGCCGGCACCGCTCGCTTCGCAGACGCGCAAGCCCTGGCACGCCACGTGGAGGCCGCGCTGGGCCGCCCGGTGACGCTGGTGCAGGCCGAGCCGCGCCCGATCACGCGGGTGGCCTGGTGCACCGGCGGGGCGCAGAGCTATTTCGAGGCGGCCATCGCCACGGGGGCTGACGCTTTCATCACCGGCGAGATTTCCGAACCCCAGGCCCACATCGCGCGCGAAACGGGCGTGGCCTTCCTCGCGGCCGGCCACCATGCCACCGAGCGCTACGGCGCGCCGGCCGTGGCAGCGCGGGTGGCGGAGCAGTTCTCGCTGGAGCATGTGTTCATCGATATCGACAACCCGGCCTAAGCGTTTTTGCTATTTAAATGATAGCTTGATGCCCCGATCAAATAAGCGCTGAGAGCTGTTTTGACGTCTTCCTTTCCGAGGCCCGCATGATTTCCCGACCCCCAGCCGCCCTGCAGCCCATCGCCATCACCCAGGGCGATGCCGCGGGCATCGGCCCCGAAATCATCGCCCGGGCCTTCCGCGATGCGCCCGACGCGCTGCGTGGCTGTTTCGTGGTGGGGGACGTCGCTGTGCAGCGGCGAGCCGGCGGCTGTATCCAGCGCGCAGGCGATGCTGCGCTGCCCGTCGCCGCCATCGCCGCGGCCGGGCATGCGCTCGCCGTGCCGCCGCGCTGCGTGCCGGTGCTGCAGCTGCCGGGCCTGCCGACGGAGCCGCCCGCCTTCGGCCGGATCAGCGCCGCAGCCGGGCAGGCCGCGGCCGACTGCGTGGTCTGGGCGGCGCGTGCCGCGTTGCGGGAAGAGGTGGCGGCCGTGGTCACGGCGCCGCTGCACAAGGAGGCGCTCTCCGCCGCCGGCATCGCCTTTCCCGGCCATACCGAACTGCTGCAGGCCGAGGCGGCGCGGCATGCCGGTGTGCCGCTGGCCGAGATGCCGGTGCGCATGATGCTGGCCAGCGACGAGTTGCGCACCGTGCTCGTCAGCATCCACGTGTCGCTGCGCGACGCGCTGTCCGCCGTCACGCAGGGCAATGTGCTGGCCGCGCTGCGCATCACCCACGCCGCTCTCTCGCGCAGCCTGGGCCGGGCGCCGCGCATCGGCGTGGCGGGGCTCAATCCGCATGCGGGCGAGGGGGGGCTCTTCGGGCGCGAGGAGATCGAAACCATCGCCCCGGCGATTCGCGCCGCGCTGGCTGAAGGCATTGATGCGCGCGGCCCCTTCGCGCCCGACACGGTCTTCATGCGCGCGCGCACCACGCCACAGCGCCAGGGGGAGTTCGACGTAGTGCTGGCCATGTACCACGATCAGGGGCTGATCCCGGTCAAGTATCTGGGCGTGGATAAGGGCGTGAACGTGACGCTCGGCCTGCCGCTGGTGCGCACCAGCCCGGACCACGGCACGGCCTTCGACATCGCGGGGCAGGGAGTGGCCGATGCGTCCAGCCTGATCGAGGCGGTTCGCATGGCGCGGCAGCTGTCTTCGCTGCCGGATTGAGGGGTGGGGCCACCCCCCCCAAAAAAAAACGGCCCGCATCGAGCGGGCCGTCTTCTTGGCAGGTGCGCTTGGTGCTTAGCGCGGCCGGTTCAGGCTGTCGCGGATTTCGCGCAGCAGCACGATGTCTTCAGGCGGTGCGGCAGGCGCAGCCGGTGCGGGCGCGGGGGCCTGGCGCTTGAGGCGGTTGATCTGCTTGACCATCATGAAAATGATGAACGCCAGGATCAGGAAGTTCACAGCCACCGTAATGAAATTGCCGTAGGCCAGCACGGGAACGCCCGCTTTTTTCAGCGCGTCCAGCGTATTGGCCGTTCCGGGCGGAACGGCGCCGAGCACGAGGAATAGATTGGAAAAATCGAGCCGGCCAAATACCAACCCCACCACCGGCATGATCAGGTCGCTCACGACCGAGTCCACGATCTTGCCGAATGCACCGCCGATGATGACGCCGACGGCAAGGTCTATCACATTGCCTTTGACGGCGAACTCTTTGAACTCTTGTGCGATGCCCATTTCTCCACTCCTTTGATATAGATGAAAACACTGAAGTATCGGCTGCCCTAACGGGGTGTCCCCCAATGGAATCACCATATTCGCTCCGCTAGAATTTTCGAGGTTAGCCCCAATGGCGAAGTATATCGAGGACCCCATGAGTGAAACTCCAATCGACTCCAGCAAGCGGACGTGGTTGATCGCGTCCGGCTGCGCTGGTGCGGTGGGCGGCGTGGCGACAGCCGTACCGTTCGTGAGCACCTTCCAGCCTTCGGAGCGAGCCAAGGCCGCAGGGGCCCCTGTCGAGGTGGATATCTCGGGATTGAAGCCCGGCGAGAAGATCACCGTGGAATGGCGCGGCAAGCCGGTCTGGATCGTGCGCCGCACGCCAGAGCAGCTGGCTGCGCTGCCCTCGCTCGATCCACAGCTCGCCGACCCGAAGTCCGAGCGCAAGCCGGCAGAGCTCACGCCGCCCTACGCGCGCAACGAGGCCCGTTCGATCAAACCCGAGGTGTTGGTCGCTGTGGGTATCTGCTCGCATCTGGGCTGCTCGCCCTCCGACAAGTTCACACCCGGGGCGCAGCCGTCGCTGCCGGACGACTGGAAGGGCGGCTTCCTCTGCCCCTGTCATGGTTCCACGTTCGACATGGCCGGCCGCGTTTTCAAGAACAAGCCGGCCCCCGACAACCTGGAGGTTCCTCCCCACATGTACCTGTCGGAGACCAAGCTCCTGATCGGTGAAGACAAGAAGGCCTGAGGAACAACCCATGGCTTACCGCGAATTCAAAGACATCTCGCCCAACGCCTCCACGGGCGCCAAGGCGGTCAACTGGCTCGAGAACCGCTTCCCCACGGCCTTTGACGCCTACCGGATGCACATGTCGGAGTATTACGCTCCGAAGAATTTCAACTTCTGGTACATCTTCGGCTCGCTGGCCCTGCTGGTGTTGGTGATCCAGATCGTCACCGGCATCTTCCTGGTGATGCACTACAAGCCCGACGCCAGCAAGGCGTTCGAGTCCGTCGAGTACATCATGCGCGACGTGCCCTGGGGCTGGTTGATCCGCTACATGCATTCCACAGGCGCTTCCGCGTTCTTCGTGGTGGTTTATCTGCACATGTTCCGCGGCTTGCTCTACGGTTCCTACCGCAAGCCGCGCGAGCTGGTCTGGATCTTTGGTTGCGCCATCTTCCTGTGCTTGATGGCCGAGGCCTTCATGGGCTACCTGCTGCCCTGGGGGCAGATGTCGTACTGGGGCGCGCAGGTGATCGTCAACCTGTTCGCCGCCATCCCCTTCGTAGGTCCCGACCTCGCATTGCTGATCCGTGGCGACTATGTGGTGGGCGACGCCACGCTCAACCGCTTCTTCAGCTTCCACGTGATCGCCGTGCCGCTGGTGCTGCTGGGTCTGGTGGTGGCCCACCTGCTGGCGCTGCACGATGTGGGCTCCAACAACCCCGACGGCGTCGAGATCAAGGGCCCCGGCGCCCCCAAGGACGAGCATGGCCACCCGCTGGACGGCATCCCCTTCCATCCGTACTACACGGTGCACGACATCTTCGGCGTGTGCGTGTTCCTGTTCATCTTCTCGGCCGTGATCTTCTTCGCGCCCGAGTTCGGTGGCTATTTCCTCGAATACAACAATTTCATTCCTGCCGACCCGCTGAAGACGCCGGCCCACATCGCGCCGGTCTGGTACTTCACGCCGTTCTATTCGATGCTGCGCGCCATCACCAGCGAGATGATGTATGCGCTCATCGCCTGCGTGGTGCTGGCCGTGGGGCTGGCGGTGCTCCGTGGCCGGCTGGCCGGCTTCGTCAAGGGCGCGCTGGTGCTGGTGGCGGCTGTGGCGGTGGCGCTCATGCTGTCCATTGACGCCAAGTTCTGGGGCGTGGTGGTGATGGGTGGGGCCGTGATCATCCTGTTCTTCCTCCCCTGGCTGGACATGAGCCCGGTGAAGTCCATCCGCTACCGGCCGGACTGGCACAAGTATCTCTATGCCGTGTTCGTGGTCAACTTCGTGGTGCTGGCCTATCTGGGTGTGCAGCCGCCCTCGCCGATCGGCGAGCGCGTGTCTCAGGTCGGAACCCTGTTCTACTTCGGCTTCTTCCTTCTCATGCCGTGGTGGAGCCGTCTGGGCACGCCCAAGCCGGTGCCTGACCGGGTGACCTTCACCCCGCATTGAGCGTGTGCAGCCTGCTCGAAGAAACATCCCCATGAAAAAAATCATCCTCACGCTGATCGCCGCACTGGGTCTGCTCACGGGCGCGCAGGCGGCCGAAGGCGGTATCGCCTGGGACAAAGCGCCCAACCGCACCAACGACACCGCATCGCTGCAAAACGGTGCGAAGCTGTTCGTCAACTACTGCCTGAACTGCCATTCCGCAGCTTCCATGCGCTACAACCGCCTGCAGGACATCGGCCTGACCGAGCAGCAGATCAAGGACAACCTGCTGTTCACCACCGACAAGGTGGGCGAGACCATGAAGTCCGCGATTGATCCGCGCCAGGCCAAGGAGTGGTTCGGCGGCAACCCGCCCGATCTGACCGTGATTGCTCGTTCGCGCGCTGGCCACGGCGGCACGGGTGCGGACTATCTCTACACCTTCCTGCGCACTTTCTACCGCGACGACACCAAGGCGACCGGCTGGAACAATCTGGCGTTCCCGAGCGTGGGCATGCCCCATGTGCTGTGGCAATTGCAGGGCGATCGCCGCCCGATTTTCGAAGAACAGCAAAGCCACGGCCACCCGATCCAGGTCTTCAAAGGATGGGAGCAGATCACGGCTGGTACCATGTCGCCCCTGCAGTACGACCAAGCCGTGGGTGATCTCGTCAACTATCTGCAGTGGATGGGGGAGCCGGCGCAAAATACGCGGGTTCGCGTGGGCGTCTGGGTTCTGATATTCCTGGGTGTTTTCACGGTCATCGCCTGGAGGCTCAATGCGGCCTTCTGGAAAGACGTCAAGTAACCGCTAGACTCTTTGCCGCGCTTTAGGGCGCGGCCACGCTTTTACAGAGTGGGCGCGAGAGCGCCCACTCTTTTGATTTTTAGGAGCTTCTCACCATGATGGTGCTTTATTCGGGTACGACCTGCCCCTTCTCCCATCGCTGCCGTTTCGTCCTGTTCGAAAAGGGCATGGACTTCGAAATCCGCGATGTGGACCTGTACAACAAGCCCGAAGACATCAGCGTGATGAACCCCTACGGCCAGGTGCCCATCCTGGTCGAGCGCGATCTCATCCTGTACGAGTCGAACATCATCAACGAGTACATCGACGAGCGCTTCCCCCATCCCCAGCTGATGCCTGGCGACCCGGTGGACCGTGCCCGCGTGCGCCTGTTCCTGCTCAACTTCGAAAAGGAACTCTTCGTTCACGTCAACAGCCTCGAATCCCGTGCCACCAAGGGTAACGAGAAGGCGCTGGAAAAGGCCCGCGCCCACATTCGCGACCGTCTGACGCAACTGGCGCCCGTGTTCCTGAAGAACAAATACATGCTGGGCGAGAACTTCTCCATGCTGGACGTGGCCATCGCGCCTCTGCTCTGGCGCCTGGACTACTACGGCATCGACCTGTCCAAGAACGCGGCACCGCTGCTGAAGTACGCCGAGCGCATCTTCTCGCGTCCGGCCTACATCGAAGCGCTCACGCCCTCCGAAAAGGTCATGCGCAAGTAATTCGCGCCTCCAGCCACTTTTCCCGTATCTCGCAGACATGATGAATGCCCAGGACTCCACTTCCACGCGCCCGTACCTGATCCGGGCGCTCTATGAGTGGTGTACCGACCATGGCTTTACGCCCTATGTCGCCGTGCGCGTGGACGACTCCGTCCAGGTGCCGCGCGAATACGTGAAGGATGGCGAGATCGTGCTGAACATCAGCTACGACGCCACCAGCGCGCTGCAGCTCGGCAACGACTTCATCGAGTTCAAGGCGCGCTTTGGTGGCAAGCCCCGCGACATCATGGTGCCGGTGGGGCGCGTGATCGCCATCTATGCCCGTGAGAACGGGCAGGGCATGGCATTCCCGCCGCCGGTCGATGCTTTGGTGGATGGGCCATCTGCTGCTGCCGCACTGTCCAACGCGTCGGAATCGCCTTCACCGACTGATGCCGCCGAGCCCTCCGGGGACCGGGTGGTTCAGCTCGTGACGCCCGAATCCGCCGTCGAGGGTGATCATGGAGGCGCCGAGCCTCCCCGGCCACCCGCAGGCGGCGGATCGCGCCCGGCGCTCAAGCGCGTCAAGTGATGCGAGGGCGGGGCGTTCGCTTGCCCGCTGCTCCTTCATTTCCCTTCTTCGGACTGCATCTTTTGCGCGGCTAGAATGCAGCCTTCGCCGATTTAGCTCAGTTGGTAGAGCAACCGCCTTGTAAGCGGTAGGTCGTCAGTTCGATCCCGACAATCGGCACCAATTTCCTGTGTCTCCGCCCCGTTCGCCTTGGCGCGAAGCACCTGAACCTTGCTGAGCTCAGGTTTGAATTTTGAGGCGGATGGCGTTAACCTCCCACCCCTTGGTGCGCAGGTGCGCCTCGAATGCCGGCAGCAATTGCCGCACCTTCGCCGCCGCGGCATTGCCGCGAACCAGCAGGCACCAGGACGTCCCATCGATAGGGCCGGCCTGCAGGTGGGGTCGAAGTCCCGGTGGAATCAGTTTTTCAATCGCCCGCAGCCTGGCGCTGGAGTCCCGTGTGAGCGACGTCAGCGCTGCCAGCGTGGGTGAATCCTGAGTGGCCTGTTGCAGCGTGATGGCGTGGTGACGACGGGACATGGCATGGCGCCGGCAGGCGCGGAGGCTACTGAGTGCATGTGATTATTACGGACGCCCGGCTGGCCCGCAGCCGCGCGATACATCTCTCCGGTCTGCAACTGGTCATGGCGGCGCTGCTTGCGGCTTTCATCCTGATGGTCCTGGCTGCGGCGATGTACCACTGGATCTTTGTGCGCGGCGCGCGCGAGGCCTGGCCGGGCGGCGGCCCGCAGGCTCAGCAGGTTGGCATTGGCGGTGACTCGATGGGTCAGGAGCGCTTCATGCGTGCCAATCTTGACGCCATGGCTCGCAAAGTGGGCGAGATGCAGGCGCGTGTCATGCAGCTGGAATCGCTGGGCGATCGCGTGATGGGGCTGGCCGGCATGCCGCCGGTGAGCACTGCCAAGCCGGCAGGACAGGGCGGTGCCCTGGTGTCGGGCCGTCCGCTGAGCATGATGGAGCTGCAAAAGACGCTGGACGACCTGGCGAAGCTCACGGACCAGCGCGTCGATCTCATGACCGTCGTCGAGTCGCGCCTCTTTGAGCAGCAGGTGCTCAAACGCATGATTCCCACGCAGGCCCCGGTGCCCGACCGGCCGGCCGGCTCGCCTTTCGGCTGGCGCATCGACCCGCTGACCGGCCAATCCGCCCTGCACACGGGGCTCGATTTCCCTGCCGATACCGGGACCTCGATTCTGGCAGCCGCCGGCGGCGTGGTGGTCACGCAGGAATACCACCCGGCTTACGGCAACATGATCGAGATCGACCACGGCAACCAGCTGCTCACTCGCTACGCCCATGCGTCCAGGGTGTGGGTGAAGCGGGGTGACCTGGTCAAGCGGGGCCAGAAGATCGCCAGTGTGGGCACCAGTGGCCGTTCGACGGGCCCCCATCTGCACTTTGAGGTGCTGGTGCAGGGCGTGCCGCAGGATCCACAGAAATTCCTCGTTGCCGGCGGCCCTGGCGCGGGCACGGCGGTCGCTGCGGCGCAGCTTGGCGCCGGCCCGGGCGCCCGGCCTGCGCCTGGCAGGTAAAATCGGTCTCCGGATGTCTGCCGCCCGGTTGCGAAAGTACTTGCAAACCTCGGCGGCGCCTTCACCTGAACTCACTTCTTCTTAGGGATTCTGGTCGCCCTGCCGCCAACCCGGCGCGCAGTGCGGTCCTGTTCGCATGGCCACCAACTTCCTCACCAAATTATTCGGCAGCCGCAACGACCGGCTGCTCAAGCAATATCGCAAGACGGTCGCGCGCATCAATGCGATGGAGCCGGAGTACGAGAAGCTGAGTGACGATGCACTGCGCGCGAAGACGCAGGAATTCAAGGAGCGCGCCGCCCGTGGCGAGTCGCTCGACGACCTGCTGCCCGAGGCTTTCGCCGTCGTTCGTGAGGGCTCCAAGCGCATCATGAAGATGCGCCATTTCGACGTCCAGATGCTGGGCGGCATGGCACTGCACTTTGGCAAGATCGCTGAAATGCGCACCGGCGAAGGCAAAACGCTGACCGCCACCCTGCCCGTGTACCTGAACGCCCTCTCGGGCAAGGGCGTGCATGTGGTCACGGTGAACGACTACCTCGCCAACCGCGACGCGCAATGGATGGGCCGTCTCTACAATTTCCTCGGCCTCACGGTGGGCATCAACCTGCCGAACATGCCGCGCGAGGAAAAGCAGGCGGCCTACGCGGCTGACATCACTTACGGCACGAACAACGAATACGGCTTCGATTACCTGCGCGACAACATGGTCTACGAGGCCAAGGACCGTGTGCAGAAGGTGCTCAATTTCGCCATCGTCGACGAGGTGGATTCCATCCTGATCGACGAGGCCCGCACCCCGCTCATCATCAGTGGCCAGGCCGAAGACCACACGCCGATGTACCTGGCGATGAACGACGTGGTGCCGGCGCTGGTGCGTCAGGAAGGCGAAGCCGATCCGCGCACGGGCGAAGGCGTCACCAAGCCCGGCGACTTCACCATCGACGAGAAGAGCCGCCAGGTCTTCCTGACCGAGCAGGGCCATGAAACCGCCGAGCGCCTGCTGGCCAGCCGCGGCCTCATCGCCGAAGGTGCGTCGCTCTACGACCCGGCCAACATCTCGCTGATGCACCACCTGTATGCGGCGCTGCGGGCCAACCACCTCTACCACCGCGACCAGCATTACGTCGTGCAGAACGGCGAGATCGTCATCGTGGACGAGTTCACCGGCCGCCTCATGGCCGGCCGCCGCTGGAGCGAAGGCTTGCACCAGGCCGTGGAGGCCAAGGAAAAAGTGGAGATCCAGGCCGAGAACCAGACGCTGGCCTCGATCACCTTCCAAAACTATTTCCGTCTCTACGGCAAGCTGGCGGGCATGACGGGCACGGCCGACACCGAGGCCTACGAATTCCAGGAAATCTATGGCCTGGAAACCGTGGTGATCCCGCCCAACCGCCCGAGCAAGCGTGACGACCAGCTCGACCGCGTCTACAAGACCACCCGAGAGAAGTACGAAGCGGCCATCAAGGACATCCGCGAATGCCACGAGCGCGGCCAGCCCGTGCTGGTGGGCACTACCTCGATCGAGAACTCCGAGATCATCGACCAGCTGCTCAACAAGGAAGGCCTGCCGCACCAGGTGCTGAACGCCAAGCAGCACGCCCGCGAGGCCGACATCGTGGCCCAGGCCGGCCGCGCCGGCATGATCACCATCGCCACCAACATGGCGGGGCGCGGCACCGACATCGTGCTGGGCGGCAACATCGAAAAGGACCTGGCTGCCATCGAGCAGGACGAGTCGCTGGACGATGCCACCAAGCAGGCCCGCGTGGCCGAGCTGCGCGAGCAGTGGAAGCTTGACCACGAGAAGGTGCGCGAGCTGGGCGGCCTGCGCATTATCGCCACCGAGCGCCATGAGTCGCGCCGTATCGACAACCAGCTGCGGGGCCGTTCGGGCCGCCAAGGCGATCCGGGCTCGTCCCGTTTCTACCTGAGCCTGGACGATGCGCTGATGCGGATCTTCGCGGGCGACCGGGTCAAGTCCATCATGGACCGCCTGAAGATGCCCGACGGCGAAGCCATCGAGGCCGGCATCGTCACGCGCAGCATCGAGTCAGCGCAGCGCAAGGTGGAAGCGCGCAACTTCGACATCCGCAAGCAGCTGCTGGAATACGACGATGTTTCGAACGATCAGCGCAAGGTGATCTACCAGCAGCGCAACGAGATCCTGGATGCAGCGGAACTCTCCGGCCTGATCGAGGCCATGCGCGACGACTGCCTGACCGACCTGGTGCGGCAGTACGTACCGGCCGAGTCGGTGGAAGAGCAGTGGGACCTGCCGACGCTCGAGCGGGTGCTGAACGATGACTGGCAGCTCTCGCTGCCCCTGCAGCAGGAAGTGGAGGGCGCTGAAGCCATCACCGACGACGAGATCCTCGAAAAGGTGCTGGGCGCTGCACGCGAGTCCTTCGCTGCCAAGCTCGCCGTGGTGGGCGAAGCCAACTTCACGCAGTTCGAGCGCATGGTGCTTTTGCAGAGCTTCGACACCAACTGGCGTGATCATCTGAGCGCGCTGGACTACCTGCGCCAGGGCATCCACCTGCGCGGCTATGCGCAGAAGCAGCCCAAGCAGGAATACAAGCGCGAGGCGTTCGAACTCTTCCGGCAGCTCATCGATCAGGTCAAGAACGAAGTGACCAAGGTGTTGATGACGGTGCAGGTGCAGACCAGCGCCCAGCTCGACGAAGCGGCCGAAGCGCTGGAAAGCCGCGGCGAGAACATCGCCAACGTGACCTACACCGCCCCCACTGAGACCGGCGAAGTCGAGACCGTGGTGGACGAGCACACCGTGCGGCCGGACGACGATGTCCAGGCGGGCGGCGTGCGCGTGGGCCGCAACGACCCCTGCCCCTGCGGCAGCGGCAAGAAGTACAAGCAATGCCATGGCAAGCTGGCCTGAGCTGGCAGCCGAGGCCTCGCCCCCGGTGCGTCATCGGAAGGCAGTGTTGAACGATTGACGCAAGACACGACACGGGCCACGGCCCGTGTTGTCGTTTCCGGACATTCATTTTTCTGATAATCGACGGCTTCTTCGCCAAGGAAACCCCTCCCATGCCCGTGAATCTCTCCGCCCCCGTGGCTTCTGAACTGCACCCCGTCGCCGGCGTGCGCATCGGCGTTGCCGAAGCTGGCGTGCGCAAGGCCCACCGCAAGGACCTGACCGTCTTCCTGCTGGACGAAGGCGCCACGGTGGCCGGCGTGTTCACGCAGAACCGCTTCTGCGCCGCGCCCGTGCAGGTCTGCCGCGAGCATCTGCAGGGCAGCCAGGCGATCCGCGCCATGGTCATCAACACCGGCAATGCCAATGCCGGCACCGGCGCCGACGGCCTGCAGCGCGCGCGTTCCACCTGCGCGGCGCTGGCCGGCCAGCTGGGCTTCTCGCCCGAGCAGATCCTGCCGTTCTCCACCGGCGTCATCATGGAGCCGCTGCCGACCGAGCGCATTGCCGCAGCGCTGCCCGCTGCCCTGGCCGATGCGCAGCCCGCCCACTGGGGCCGCGCCGCCGAAGGCATCATGACCACCGACACGCTGCCCAAGGCCTTCAGCCGCCAGCTGCAGCTGGGCGGCCGGACGGTGACCATCACCGGCATCTCCAAGGGGGCCGGCATGATCCGCCCGAACATGGCGACCATGCTGGGCTTTCTGGCCACCGACGCGGCCATCGCGCCGGAATTGGTGCAGCCGCTGGTGCGCGAGCTGGCCGACCAGTCGTTCAACCGCGTGACCATCGACGGCGACACCTCCACCAACGATTCCTTCATGCTCGTGGCCACGCACAAGGCCGGCAATGCGCCTGTGACGTCGCTGGATAGCGCCGACGGCGCGGCCCTGAAGCAGGCCCTGCTGGCCGTGGCGCAGCAGCTGGCCCAGGCCATCGTGCGCGATGGCGAGGGTGCGACCAAGTTCATCACCGTGCGCGTCGAAGGCGGCCGCAATGGCGATGAATGTCGCAAGGTGGCCTATGCCATCGCCCATTCGCCCCTGGTCAAGACGGCTTTCTTTGCCAGCGACCCGAACCTGGGGCGCATCCTGGCGGCTGTCGGCTATGCCGGCATCGACGACCTCGATCAGACCGGCATCGATCTCTTCCTGGACGACGTCCACGTGGCCGTGCAGGGCGGCCGCAACCCCGACTACCGCGAGGAAGACGGCCAGCGCGTGATGAAGCAAAGCGAGATCACGGTGCGCGTGGTGCTGGGCCGCGGCGACGCCGCCGATACCGTGTGGACCTGCGACCTGAGCCACGACTACGTCACCATCAACGCCGACTACCGCTCGTGAAGCGGGGCAGGGGCAGGCAGCGCTGTTGCCGGGCCCCTGCACATCCAAGGACTCCATGAACGAAGCATTCGCACACCTGCTGCTACGTGCCGAGCAGCTGATCACCCGCATCGAGGCGGTGCTGCCACAGCCGCTGTCGGCGCCCGAGTGGACGCCGGGCACCATCGCCTGGCGCTACCGCAAGCGCAGCAGCGGCCACGGCGTGCTGGAGCCGGTTCGCCATGTCGCCGGCCTGCAACTGGACGACCTGAAGGAAATCGACGCGCAGAAAGAGAAGATCCAGCGCAACACCCAGCAGTTCGTGGACGGCAAGCCGGCCAACAACGTGCTGCTGACCGGTGCGCGCGGCACGGGCAAGTCCTCGCTCATCAAGGCCTGCCTGAACACCTATGCGCCCGAGGGCCTGCGCCTGATCGAGGTGGACAAGGCGGACCTGACCGACCTGCCCGACATCGTCGAGGTGGTTTCGGGTCGCCCAGAGAAGTTCATCGTCTATTGCGACGACCTGAGCTTCGACGAGGGTGAGGCCGGCTACAAGGCGCTCAAGTCCATCCTGGACGGCACCATCGCTGCCGCTACACCCAACGTGCTGATCTACGCGACCAGCAACCGTCGCCACCTGTTGCCCGAATACATGAAGGAGAACCTCGGCTACACCCACACCGAAGACGGCGAGGTGCATCCGGGCGAGGCGGTGGAAG
Organism: Paracidovorax sp.; assembly: GCF_057642795.1. Lineage (NCBI taxonomy): Bacteria > Pseudomonadati > Pseudomonadota > Betaproteobacteria > Burkholderiales > Comamonadaceae > Paracidovorax > Paracidovorax sp. The sequence goes on along the minus strand of NZ_JBXYZY010000027.1, from coordinate 221,609 downwards.
AGAAGATTTCGCTGTCCGAGCGTTTCGGGCTCTGGGTCAGCTTCTACCCGTTCAGCCAGCAGGAATACCTGGCCATCGTGGCGCAGTGGCTAGGCTCGCTGGGCGTGGCGACGACCGATATCGAACGGGCCCGGCCCGAGGCCCTGGTGTGGGCGCTGGAGCGCGGTTCGCGCAGTGGGCGCGTGGCCTACCAGTTCGCACGCGACTTCGCCGGGAGGCTGGCCGATGCCTGAAGCGCAGACCTCTGGTACGCAACCCGTGCGCAAGCACACCGAGGTGGCCGTGGGCATCCTGATCCGCGCCGACGGCGCCCTGCTGCTCTCCACCCGGCCCGCCGGCAAGCCCTACGACGGCTACTGGGAGTTCCCGGGCGGCAAGATCGAGGCTGGCGAGACGGTGGAAGAGGCGCTGCGCCGCGAACTCATCGAGGAGTTGGGCGTGACCATTGGCAGCGCCGACGTCTGGAAGGTGACCGAGCACGACTATCCGCACGCGCTGGTGCGGCTGCACTGGTGCAAGGTGCGGGAATGGATGGGGGACTTCGAGATGCGCGAAGGCCAGACCATGGCCTGGCAACACTGGCCGCTCACCGTGTCGCCGGTGTTGCCGGGTGCGATTCCGGTGCTCGCATGGCTGGCCGAAGAGCGTGGCGTGACCTTCGATCCGGCCTCGCTGAGTTATCAAAAATGATAGCGAAAGGCACTTGATCCGCCTGCGCTGGAGGCCAATTGGCCCCGCCGTATCACGGTATCAAGCGTGGATCGCCGAAGGCCGCGTCGTCCGGCGGCGCTTCGGTGGGCATGCGGAATTCTTCGCTGGCCCAGGCGCCCAGGTCGATCTGCTTGCAGCGCTCGCCGCAGAAGGGGCGAAAGCGGTTGGCGCTGCCGTAGAGGCTGCGCCCGCCGCACTGGGGGCAGGTGACCCAGCGGGCGGCCGGGTTTGCGGTAGCGGAAGCCTACTGCTGCGCAGGCGTGGGATGTTGTCGGGCCATGGGCGTATTGTCTCGGAAGCGCGGCGCACGCGCTGTCTTCAGGCGCAGAGCGTGAGTTCGAACGCGGCGTCGTCGGTGCAGGACTGCAGCTTGCCGGTGGCGTCCGGGCGCATCAGGCGCACGGAGACGATCAGCCGGTTGCCGCTGATCTCCGGGATGAGCCCCAGGTCGGGGTCGATGCGCAGCCGCAGCAGCTGGAAGGTGCGCCCCTGCGGCAGGGTCTGCTGGAACTGTCCGTGGTCGGCCGCCACCCTCTGCGGCATGCCCGAATCGCGCAGCATCTTGAGCAGCACGAAGACGGATTCGGCCAGCGGCGCCAGGTGCGAGGTCCAGCCTTCCAGATCCTGCTGGCGCTGCTCCGGCGCATGGTGCTGCCAGGCGTAGTAGGCCGGCAGGTCGAAGCCGCAGGTGCCGCCCGGAATGCCGACGCGGCTGCGGATGCTCATCAGCCAGTCGTTCTCGGAAAGCGCGTGGCCGGCCTTGCCGTGCTGCGCGTTCAGCGCGGCGAAACAGTGGTCGATCTGGCCGATGACGCCGTCGAGCACGTCCTGGGAAATCGAGGGATTGCCGCGGTAGCTGTCGAGCTGCTGCTTGTTCCTTTCGAGGTCCTTGAGCACGTCGGACTTGAGATCGGCGCGGGCAGCGACGTCCATGATCTCGAAGATGGTCACCAGCGCGTAGTGGTGATCGAGCGGATGGGCTCGCGGAATCAGCTCGCCCAGGCGGCGGAACAGCTGCTCGAGCCGCAGATAGGTTCTCAGGCGTTCGTTGAAAGGATATTCGTAAAGGATCACGCTGCTGGGTTCCTGGGGCGCTCGGGAAGGGGCGGGCGCTGAGGCCTGAAGCCAAAGTCAGGTACAGGTGCGGCCCGGTGCATCATAGCCCGAAGCGTGCAGCGATTCGCCGCGCGGTTGTATGCAGTTCTAACAGGGAGATGCCCTCGTTGAAGACGACGATGTCGGCAGCTGCGCATCTTTCGGCGCGTGTTGCCTGCGCGGCGATGATGGCCTGCACCGCCTCGGCAGCCAGCCCGCTGCGGGCCTGCACCCGCGCGATCTGCGTGGCCGGCGTGCAGTCCACCACGATCACGGCATCCAGCAGGCGCGTCCAGCGGGCGCGCGACTCCACCAGCAGCGGAATGTCGAGCACGATCAGCCGATAGCCTTCGGCCGCCGCATTCCGCGTGGCCTGGGCGATGGCGTCGGTGACCAGCGGATGGACGATGCCTTCGAGCCGCAGCTTGGCACCCGCATCGGCGAAGACGCATTCGCGCATGCGCGAGCGGTCCAGCGCACCCTGCGCATCGATGAAATCGTCGCCGAAAGCTGCCCGGATGGCGGGGATGGCGGCGCCCCCGGTCGCCGTCACGGCGCGTGCGCAGGCATCGGCATCGACCAGTGCGGCGGCGCAGTCGCGCAGCATGCCGCCCAGGGTGCTCTTGCCGCTGCCGATGCCGCCGGTGAGCCCGACCTGCAGCGGAGTGCGCACAGCACCGGCGCCCGTCACAGGCCCAGCCACTGCAGGATGGTCTGCATCAGCCTGGCCGGCCCGACGAGCATGGCGGTGAGGCCGGCACCGGCCAGGAACGGGCCGAAGGGAACGTAAAGGCCTTCGCGCAGGCTGCTGGCCAGCTTCATGCCGATGCCCACCAGCGCCCCGATGACGGAGGCCACGAGGATCATCGGCACCAGCGCCTCCCAGCCGAACCAGGCGCCCAGGGCCGCGAAGAGTTTGAAGTCGCCGAAGCCCATGCCTTCCTTGCCCGTGGCCAGCTTGAAGGCCCAGTACACCGACCAGAGCGAGAGATAGCCGCAGGCCGCACCCCAAACCGCCGAGGGCAGTGGCACTGAGATCCAGCCCAGCGCCGAGGCCAGGAGTCCGGCCCAGAGCAGGGGCAGGGTGATGCCGTCGGGCAGCAGGGTGGTATCCCAGTCGATGAAGGCCAGAGCGACCAGGGCGGCAGAGAAGCCGCACCAGAGCGCTGCCGTTGCGGTGAAGCCCCAACGGTAGCCGCAAAAGGCGAAGAGCACGCCCGTCAGCAGTTCGACCAGCGGATAGCGCACCCCGATGCCGGTGCCGCATGCCGAGCAGCGACCCTTGAGGAACAGGTAGCTGAGCACGGGAATGTTCTCGTACCAGCGCACGGCATGGCCGCACGACGGGCAGCGGGAGCGCGGCGTGACGAGGTTGAAGGGGGGCTCGCCGGGCGCTGCATGTGCCTCCTGCGCGCCGCGCTGCGCTGAATCGCCGGCGGCCGTCGCGGCTGCGGTGTCCAGCGCGTACTGCGCGTGCTCTGCGGCCCATTGCCGCTCCATCATCTGCGGCAGCCGGTGGATCACCACGTTGAGGAAGCTGCCCACCATCAGGCCCACCACGCCCGCCAGCGCGGCCGTGACGACGACGCTCTCGTACATCAGACCACCTGACCCAGCTTGAAGATGGGCAGGTACATCGACACGACGATACCGCCGATGAGGGTGCCCAGGAAAACGATGATGATGGGTTCCATCAAGCTGGAGAGGCCGGCGACCATCTCATCGACCTCGGCTTCGTAGAAGTCGGCGGCCTTGCCCAGCATGTGGTCGATGGAGCCCGATTCCTCGCCGATGGCGCACATCTGCAGCACCATCGAAGGGAACACGTTGGTATTGGTCATGGCAGCGGTCAGGCTGGTGCCGGTGGAGACTTCCTGCTGGATCTTGTCAGTGGCGTCCGCATAGACCGAATTGCCCGAGGCGCCACCCACGGAGTCGAGCGCCTCCACCAGCGGCACGCCGGCCGCGAACATGGTGGACAGGGTGCGGGTCCATCGTGCGACGCAGGACTTGTCGATCAGCACGCCAAAGATCGGCAGCCGCAGGAGCAGGCGGTCCATCACCTTCTGCATCTTCTCGTTGCGGCGCCAAGCCTGCATGAAGAAATAGAAGCCGCCGCCGATCACACCGAAGATCAGCCACCAGTACTGCACGAAGATCTCGCTGATGCCCATCACCAGCAGCGTGGGAGCGGGCAGGTCGGCGCCGAACGACGTGAACACTTCCTTGAAGGCCGGGATCACGAAGATCATGATGATGGTCACCACCACGAAGGCGACGATGATCACCGAGATGGGATACATCAGTGCGGAGCGGATCTTGGACTTGATCGCCTCAGTCTTTTCCATATAGAGCGCGAGCCGGTCCAGCAGCGCTTCCAGAATGCCGGCGGCCTCGCCTGCTTCCACCAGGTTGCAGTAGAGGCTGTCGAAATACATGGGATGCTTGCGGAATGCCATGTTCAGCGAGGTGCCGGTCTCGACGTCGCTGCGGATGTCGTTGAGCAGTTTGCCGACGCTCGGGTTGGTGTTGCCGCGGCCCACGATGTCGAAGGACTGCAGCAGCGGCACGCCAGCCTTCATCATGGTCGCCATCTGCCGCGTGAAGAGTGCGATGTCCTTGGGCTTGATCTTTTTACCGGACCGGGTCCGGCGCTTCTTGATCTTGGTAGGCAGCACGCCCTGGCGGCGCAGCGTGGCTTGCACCTGGTTCTCTCCGACCGCCCGGACTTCGCCGCGCACCACCTTGCCGCTGCGGTCCTTGCCTTCCCACTCGTAGACGAAGTCCTTGATCTCCCTCGATGTCCCGGTCGCCATGTTGTGCGCTCCCCTGTGGGTTATTCGTTGGTCACGGCCAGGACTTCCTCAAGTGAGGTCAATCCGATGCGCGCCTTGTACAGGCCCGACGTGCGCAGCGATCGCACACCTTCGCGCCGCGCCTGCTCGGCGATCTCCAGCGCGCTGCCGTCGCGCAGGATGATGCGCTGGATCTCTTCCGAGACGGGCATCACCTGGTAAATGCCGAGGCGGCCCTTGTAGCCGTTGTTGCAGGCGGAGCAGCCCACCGGCTTGTACGTGACCCAAGTGCCGTCAATCTCTTCCTCGGTGTAGCCTGCGTCGAGCAGCGCCTGGTGAGGGATGTCGGCCGGCGCCTTGCATTGCGGGCACAGGCGGCGCGCCAGACGTTGCGCCGTGATGAGGATCACGCTGCTGGCGATGTTGAACGGCGCGATGCCCATGTTGCGCATGCGCGTCAGCGTGGTGGGGGCATCGTTGGTGTGCAGGGTGGACAGCACCAGGTGGCCCGTCTGTGCGGCCTTGATGGCGATGTCGGCGGTTTCGAGGTCGCGGATTTCGCCCACCATGATGATGTCCGGATCCTGGCGCAGGAACGATTTGAGCGCCGTGGCGAAGGTCAGCCCGGCCTTCTCGTTCACGTTGACCTGGTTGACGCCCGGCAGGTTGATTTCCGACGGGTCTTCGGCCGTGGCGATGTTCACGCCCGGCTTGTTCAGCAGGTTCAGGCAGGTGTAGAGCGACACGGTCTTGCCCGAGCCGGTGGGGCCGGTGACCAGGATCATGCCGTAGGGGCGGCCGATGGCATGCAGCAGCCGGGCCTTTTCCTCCGGCTCGTACCCCAGCGCATCGATGCCCAGTTTGGCGCTGCTGGGGTCGAGGATACGGATCACGATCTTCTCGCCGAACAGCGTGGGCAGCGTGCTCACCCGGAAGTCGATCACCCGGTCGGGGCCGACCTTGAGCTTCATGCGCCCGTCTTGGGGCACGCGCTTTTCCGAAATGTCCAGCCGAGAGATGACCTTGATGCGCGAAGCCAGCTTGTCCTTGATGGCGATCGGCGGGGAGGCGATCTCGCGCAGCTCGCCGTCGATGCGAAAGCGCACGCGGTAATGGTGCTCGTAGGGCTCGAAATGCAGGTCGGACGCACGCATGTTGAATGCGTCCAGCAGCATCTTGTGCAGGAACTTGACGATGGGCGCGTCTTCGACCTCGTTGACGCCGGTGTCTTGGGGTTCAGGGCTTTCAGGAACAGACAGGTCGTCAAATTCAAAATCCGTCCCGCTCACCATGCTTTCCATCGCCTCGGCGGTGGACTTGGTGGTCGCATCGATCAGCCGGACCAGCTTGTCGTATTCGGCAATGATCCAATCCACACCCATCTGGGTGGTGAACTTGATTTTTTCTGCCGCTTCCTGGTCTGTGGGGTCCGCGGTCGCAACGATGAGCCGGTTGTTGCGCTTGCTCAGGACGATGACGCGGTAGGCCTGGCAGATCTTGGCGTCGAGTAGGTCGCGGGGAAGGCGTGCCGGATCAATCGCGTCGATGTCGAGCAGAGGGGCGCCGAACACTGCCGACACGGTGTGGGCCAGATCCAGCGGCGAAACCGAGCCTGAGCCCGTCAACTCCGCGATGAAGCTGGTGCGGCTGGATTGGGACTTGCGGTAGATGTCCTCAGCCGCCTTCTGGCTGAGCTGGCCCGCCGAAATGAGTGCCCGCCCCAGGCCGGGCAACGCGATGCTGGAGTTTCCCTGGAGGGCGGAATCGGCGTCAGCCATGTAACCAGTAGAGTCTTATGGGTGGAAAGTAAACCATCGTATCACTGCAATACGATGGCCTTTCCTGCGCTTCTGGCTCAGTGGCGCTGTCCAGCAGTGTTGCCCAGAGCCCGCATGGAGCCCGTATTCGCCTGTGTCAGGGCGCCGGGCGGTTGGTCGGCGAGATCGTTCTGCAACTGGAACATCCGCATGGTGCTCACCAGTTCCTCTGCTTGGCGCTGCAGGCTGCTGGCCGCGGCCGCCATCTCCTCGACCAGCGCCGCGTTCTGCTGGGTGGTCGTGTCCATGGCAGTCAACGCCGCGCCCACCTCCGACACACCCGTGGTCTGCTCCAGGCTCGCCTCGCTGATGGTTTGCACCAGCGCAGCCACCCGCTGGATCGCGCCCACGACCTGCGCCATCGTGTCGCCCGCCTCGTCCACCAGCGCCGTGCCGGCATCGACTCGGTCCACGCTGCGGCCGATCAGGCCCTTGATCTCCTTGGCCGCTTCCGCCGATCGCTGCGCCAGAGAGCGCACTTCGCCCGCCACCACCGCGAAGCCTCGGCCCTGCTCGCCCGCACGGGCCGCTTCTACCGCAGCATTGAGCGCCAGGATGTTGGTCTGGAACGCGATGCCGTCGATCACTCCGATGATGTCGCTGATCTGGCGCGAGCTGTCCTGGATCTCGCGCATGGTCTGCACTACGCGCCCCATGGCGGTACCGCCTTCGCCGGCCACGCGCGAGGCCTCCTGCGCCACCCGGCTGGCTTCCACCGCAGTTTCGTTGTTGCGCTGTGCGCTTTCGCCCAGGGTTTCGGAGGAGGCGGCGGTTTCCTGCAGCGACGAGGCCTGGGTTTCGGTGCGTGCGGACAGGTCGTTGTTGCCCTGGGCAATCTCCGCGCTGGCGGTGGCCACCCCGTGCGCTCCGCTGCGCACCTGCTGGACCATGCGCACCAGGCTGGTCTGCATGTGCGCCAGCCGCGCCATCAGGCTGGCTTCGTCGCCGGGCCGCACCTGGATGCGCCCGGTCAGGTCGCCACCGGCTACGCGGGTGAGCATGGCGGCGGCTTCTTCGGGCTCGCCGCCCAAGGGCTTGAGCACCATGCGGTTGAGCGCGACCAGCAGCACGGCCGAGACCAGCACGATGCTGACCAACCCCAGCGCCAGGGCGGTCATGACCTGGCGGCGCACCGGCGCCATGACGTAGGAAAGGGGCACTTCGGCCGAGAACACCCACGGGGTGGTGGTGTTGCCGATCTGGATCGGCACCAGCACCTCCAGCACGCCGCCCAGCCGGGCGTTGACGTGTTCGCGGGTGCGCAGCTGGCCGTCTCGCATGGTCTGGACGGTGGCTTGCCAGCTATCGTCGTCAGCGCGCTTCTTGCCGACAAGGGCTTGGTCAGCATCGCCCACGATGATCCCCGTGTTGGACGTCAGCGTGGCGGTCCCCACTTCCAGCACGTGGACCGCGCTCACCATGTTCTGCAGCGTGCCCAGCGCAATATCCACACTGGCCATTCCGACGAACCGGTTCTCAAAGAAGATCGGTGCAGACATGGTGGCCATGAGTATTTTCTTGCCGCCCACTTCATATTCATAAGGGTCGATCACCACTTCCTTGCCGCTTTGCTTGGGGAGGAGGTAGTAATCGCCCGGGCCGGGCTTGTCGTAATCGGTCAATACCTCCATTTCGGGCTTGCCGGAGCTTTGTTGCCAGTAGGTCACGAAGCGCCCGGTAGCGTCATGGCCGGGCTTGTCGACATATTCGGCATCCCGGTTGTCGAAGGCGTTGGGCTCCCAGCCGGTGGAGACGCCCACGATGGACGGATGGGCCTGCAGCACGCCCTTGAGCAAGGCGTTCGCTTCAGCGCGATCCGCGCGGCCCTGCTGCTTCAGTTCCTGCAGGGCGGCGGCGACGGTTTTCGCGACGGTCATCGCTTCGTCCAGCACCCGCTGGGCCTGGGCTGCGTGGAATCGCGCCGCGGCCTCGGCATAGTGCGTGCTTTGACTGCTCAGCGCCTTCGCGGACTGGGACACCAGTATCCCGATGGTGGCGGTCAGGCCCACCAGCACGATCAACACGATCAGCAGCAGCAGCCGGGTGCGCAGCGTCCAGTGGTTGAAATTCATCACGGGCGGGTTCTCCTAAAAATGATTCCGAAAGCCTGCTTGGGCGGATAGCCATCGTCCACAGAACCTTGGCTGCGCCTATATGCACGTGCCAGCACCTTCTCTGGTCCCCGATGGGGCCACGTCGGTTGCCATCCTTGCAAATAGCGGGCCTGCTCATGGGAAGGTGCTGACGACACAATTGTTTGTATTGTTACGTATTGATGCAAAAAGTAGGCCGGACAAGCACCCGTTGCCGACGCGGGGCAGGGCTTTATCTGCGCCGTGTTGGCTATTGCGGCTGAATCCGCTGGCGGCCCTGCGAATGCAAAGGGCACAGGGGCGATGACTGAAATGGCTGCACCAAGGCGAGCGCCGGAGGCCCCGTGGGTGCCTATTGCTCGGTCGGCGCGCGCGCCAGCAGTGCTTCGAGCATGTCGATGCGATGCCGATGCGGCGTTGTGATGGCATAGAAGCGTTCCTGCAGCGCGGTCGAATGGCCAACCACGACCAGCAGACCGGACTGGAGTTCGTCCTGCACCACCACTTCAGGCAGCACGGTCAGCCACCCGCTGTCGCGTGCGATCAAACGCAGCATCGCCATGTCGTCCACTTCAGCGCGTAGCCGCGGGGCCACGCCAGCCGTGGCGCAGAGGGCGTCGAACTGGGCGCGCAGCGCATGGCGCGGGCCGGGCAGTACGATGTCGGCTCCGTCCAGATCTTCCGGAATGCGCAGGCTCCGGGATGCCCACTGGCTGGCAGGGCCGACCAGCGAAATCGACTGGCTTCCCAGGAAGCGGCAGTGCAGCGGCCGATCCGGGTCCGCCGGGACAGTCTCATTGGCCAGCACCACGTCTAGCTGGTGCTGCACCAAGCGGGCCAGCAGGCCTTCCAGCAGGCCGGACTCCAGCGTCAGCACCAGCGCGGGGTCAGCCAGGGCTGGTCGGATCCAGTTTTCCTGGTAGTTGCGCGACATCGTGGCCACACTGCCTACGCGCAGCCGTGTGACACCCGCCGAGCGGCCCTGAAGACGCCCCAGCATTTCCTGTCCCAGGCCGAAGATGTTGTCTGCATACGCCAGCACCAGCTGGCCGGTGTCCGTCAATAGGAGTCGGCGGCCCTCTCGGGCAAAGAGGCTTTCGCCCAGCCGTTCTTCCAACTGCCGGATTTGGGCGGATACCGCCGACTGGGAGGTGTGCAACTCCTCTGCTGCCCGCGTCAGATGGCCCAGCTTGGCCACTCGCCAGAAATAGAAGAGGTGATGAAAGTTGAGCTGGTTCAGTTGCATTGTTCTGTTTTGTGTATTGATTTATTCCAATCAATGTAATTTACAGAACAAAGACCGCAACGCATCATCGCCACCATGCATTTGAGAGGTTTGCAAAATGACGATGATTGAGGTGGGGTGCCTAGTCGTGGCACTGTCGCCGGCAGGTCTGATGGCTGCGATGGCAGGGCTCACGCGGCTGGACTGTTGCTCCATGCAAAGGCTGTGGCAGGTGTTCCATGGGGTGTCGTGCGGCGCGCTGGCTGCTGCGGTGCTGTCGCTGGCCTTGGGGGCGGTGGGCATGCCGGCGGTTGGCATTCTGGTGAGGGCCGCCCCGCTGGCGCTGGTGCTGGCCGTACTGGTGCAACTGCTCGGCCTGGTCATCGCAGCGTTTTCCGCCCGGTACCTGGAAGGTGAGGCGAACCAGCAGCGCTACCTGCGCGCACTCGCCACGGTGCTGGCGAGTGTCCATCTGCTGCTGCTCGCTGATCACTGGCTGCTGCTCATCGCGGCCTGGGCGGCCGTGGGCATGGCGCTGGAGCGGTTGCTCTGCTTCTATCCGGATCGTCCCTTCGCCCTGCTGGCGGCGCACAAGAAGCGCATCGCCGACCGGCTCGCCGACCTGCTGCTGCTGAGTGCCGCAGGGTTGGCTTGGTGGGCGGTGGGCAGCGGGTCGCTGTCGGCCCTTTGGGCGCACCTGGCGCAGCACGGCCTGTCCATGCCGCTGTGGGCCAGTGCGCTTTTGCTGGTCGTCGCCGTCACGCTGCGCACGGCTTTGCTGCCGGTGCATGGCTGGCTGATCCAGGTGATGGAGGCGCCCACGCCCGTGTCCGCGCTGCTCCATGCGGGTGTGGTCAATCTGGGGGGCTTCGTGCTGATCCGCTTCGCACCGCTGCTGGAGCAGGCCGGTGCCGCGCGGCTGCTGCTGATGGCGCTGGGGCTGGGCACCGCGGTGCTGGCGGGCATGGTCATGCTCACGCGCATCAGCATCAAGGTGCGGCTGGCTTGGTCTACCGTGGCGCAGATGGGTTTCATGCTGCTGGAATGCGCCCTGGGGCTCTACAGCCTGGCGGCGCTGCATCTGATCGGCCATTCGCTTTACAAGGCGCATGCGTTCCTGTCGGCGTCCTCCGTGGTGCGCCAGACCCGCCTTCATGACTTGCACCAGGCTACGGTGCCGGGCGCCGTCAGCGTCGTGTTGGCACCCGTGCTGACGACTTCGGTCGTGTGCTCCCTGGTCGCGCTGGCAGGAGGGGCGGCTTGGCCCTGGTGGTGGAGCGCCTTGCTCGGCCTGGCATGGGCTCCCCTGCTGTGGCTGCCGGCCGCCCATGCGGGCGGCCCTACGCGCGGCGGGCAATGGCTGTTCGGCCTGCTGGCTGCCGTGGGCCTGACTCTGGCGGCCATGGCCGCTCATCTGCTGCCCCTGGGCCTGCACGACGCCCCGGACTCCCGCTTAGGCGTGGTGGCCCTGGCCGGCATGGCCTGCCTGTATCTCTGCCAGGTCCTGCTGCAGAAGCGGCCGCAGTGGCTGGCGCGCTGGCGGCGCTGGAGCTATGCCGGCTTCTATCTGGACGAGGCCTACACGCGCCTGGCGCTGCGCCTGTGGCCTGCGCATTGGGTGCTGGCGCGCTCGCCAGCCATCGCCTTGCCCTGGCGCCGCGGCGGTCGCCGCGCCGCCCGCTGACCGCAATCACAAGATGATGGAGTGCATCCCATGACGGACCTTTCGACGATCGACCACCTACCCGCGGCTGTCAGCGCATCGGCTGAAAGCAGCGCCCGTGAGGCGCTACATGCCCGGATCGAGCAAGCCTGCAGTCAGGCCTGCCTTGCGATCGCCCCTGCCTGGCCGCTGGACCGTGCCATTGCCGTCAATCCACATTGGTCGCGCATCGGCATGCCAGTGCGCCGGGTGGCTGCCCGCATGGCCGTGCTGGGTGGAATCCAGGTCTTCCCGCCGCGCGACCGGCAACTGCAGGCCTGGCGCGAAGGCCGCATCGGCGCAGCCGACCTGGCCCTGGCGCTGCGGCAATTGCCCGCAGCGCAGGCGGCGGGTCTCGTGCCCGAGCGGTGCCAGCAGGCGTTGGAGTCCGGGCTGCGTCCGGTGCAGCTGCCCTTGCTGATCGACGTGCTGGACAGTGATGCGGATCGCCGGGCGAAGCTCTCCTGGCGGCAGGCGGTCACGCACCAGGTCAGCCAGACTTGCGCGGCCTACTTTGACGAACACCAGGCGAGCTGGCAGCCCGAACGCAGGCAGGGGCTGTATGCCTTCTGGCGCGACACCTTGCAGCACGACCACGGCATCGGCCTGTTGATGGGCTTGCCGCAGCTCGGCCGAGCCGTGAGTGCCTTGCCTGCCTCCGCGCAGGATGCCGAGCGCTGGGTGATCGCCCGGCTGGGTCTGCCCCCGGCGGTGTGGGCTGACTACCTGGAGTCCGTGCTGCTGAGCATTAACGGCTGGGCCTCGTGGTGCGCGTACCTGGGTTGGCAGGCCAGGCTGTCCGGTGGTCAGGATGCCCATCTGCGCGAGCTTCTGGCCATTCGCCTGGCCTGGGGCGTAGTGCTGCTTGAATGCAAGGAGGACGAGGCGGCTCGCGAGGCATTCGGTGCGCTGCAGCAGGCTTGGAATCAGGCGCCCCTCGTCCTGCAGGAGGCCGAGAGGGACATGCTAGTCGACGAGGCGTGGCAGCTAGCGCTGGAGATCGGGTATCAGCGAGAGCTGGCGCAGCAGCTGGGCCGGCCTGTCCTACCGCACGATGGCGGCGCGTCTGCGCAGATCGAAGTCCAGGCAGCGTTCTGCATCGACGTGCGCAGCGAACCCTTGCGGCGAGCGCTGGAAGCGGCCTGGCCTGGTGGCATCCAGACCCTCGGGGTCGCGGGCTTCTTTGGCCTGCCCGTCGCCTATACGCCTCTGGCCACCCATCTACGCCGTCCTCAGTTGCCCGGCTTGCTGGCGCCTGCCATGCAGGTGAGCGACTGCATCGTCAGCGCCGATCCGGCGCAGCAGGCCGGCGACGCGGTGCGGCAGCGGAATGCCGGCCGTGCGCGCCAGTCGCGCCTGGCCCTGGCTGATCAATGGCAGGCGGCCAGCCACTGGCCGGGGGCCGCTTTCTCCTTCGTCGAGGCGGCTGGCGTGGGTTACCTGGGCAAGCTCGGGCAATGGCTGCTGCCCCGCGGGCGCGAGCGCGAGCGGGACGACCTGCAGGGCGTGCCGGCCCGCTACCGCCCGGTCTGTCGTCCGCAGCTGATGGGCATGGACTTGGGCTCCAAGGTGGCGCTGGCTGCGCGGCTGCTGCATGCCATGGGCCTGGATCGGTATATGGCGCCCCTGGTGCTGCTCGTCGGCCACGGCAGCCAGTCGGCCAACAACGCCCATGCGGCGGCGCTGGATTGCGGCGCCTGCTGTGGCCAGACCGGCGAAGTCAATGCGCGCAGCCTGGCGCTCCTGCTCAACGACCCGGCAGTGCGCCAGGGCCTGCAGGCGCAAGGGCTGCACGTCCCTCAATCCACGGTGTTCGCGGCAGCGCTGCACAACACCACCACCGATGAAATCGAAGGCTTCGACCTGGACCTGCTTCCGGCCCCAGCGCGCGAACGCTGGGAGCGTCTGCAGCCCGTTTTGAGCGAGGCTGGCGACCAGGTGCGCCGCGAGCGCGCGCCCCGCTTGCAACTGGATCGGGACGCTCCTGACACTGCGTTGCTGGCGCAACTGCGCCGCCGCGCCAATGACGGCGCGCAGACGCGGCCCGAATGGGGGCTGGCGGACAACGCGGCCTTTGTCATCGCGCCGCGGTCGCGCAGCCAGGGCGTGTCGCTGGGCGGGCGCAGCTTCCTCCATGACTACGACGCCGGCCAAGACCCTGACGGCAGCCTCCTGGAAACGCTCATGACCGCGCCCATGCTGGTCACGCACTGGATCAACTGGCAATACCACGCATCCACCTGCGATCCGCAGCGACTGGGTAGTGGCAACAAGCTGCTGCACAACGTCGTGGGCGGCACGCTGGGCGTGTTCGAGGGCAATGGCGGCGACCTGCGAATTGGCCTGTCGCGGCAGTCAGTGCATGACGGCCAGCGCTGGATGCACGAGCCCCTGCGGCTGACCGTGGTCATCGATGCGCCGCAGTCTGCCATCGACGCCGTGATCGGCAGGCATGAAGTCGTCCGGCAGTTGCTGGACAACGGCTGGCTTCATCTGTGGCGCTTTGAGGGGGCCGGCTTTCAGCAGTACGGTGAAGCGGGCTGGGCGCTGGTGGAGTGGGTCGCTTGAAGCCGGCTGCTGGCTTCAGCAGTCGCATCCTCTTTGGGGTTCATGACAGCGACTCCTGGAGCGCACCGCACCGCACCGGCCTGGCCCGGCGAGCGCTGAGCACCCGGCATGCATTGAGCGAGAAGCCAGCGAGAAGACGCCACGCAAGGGCACCTGCTGGGCGCATGCACCCAAAGAGAGCCTGCGGGGTGACCGAAGACACTGGCATTCACGGCCGGGTGCGCCACTCGTGCGCAGGGACGGCGGGTGCCATGGCCGGGATCGCGTGTGGCAGGCACCCGCGGCTCTATTTGGTTGTGCGTTACCTCGATTGGATGCGCGTAGAACAATGCTGAAGGGCGGCACGGCGCACTTCGGTTTTGAGACCGAACCTCAAGCGGCGCCATTGACTCAGTATCGGCATTCATGACGAGTCAAAGCAAAAGAGCCCAAGTGCTTGGTTCACTTGGGCTCTTTCGTGTTTTGTCTGGTCGGGGTGAGAGGATTCGAACCTCCGGCCTCTACGTCCCGAACGCATAGCCCTTGTGCCGTTTTTACTGGTGGTTTAAGGTGCTTCCTGATTATTTGGGCCATTCTTGGGCCATTGGGCCATCAGGGAGACGTATGGGGCAGATCACAAAGCGCGGGGAGTACCAGTGGCGGGCCAAGGTCAGGCGCAAGGGCTTCCCGGAGCAGTCGCGCACCTTCACCTACCGGGAGGACGCGGAGAAGTGGGTTCGCATGGTCGAGAGCGAACAGGAGACCACAGGCTTCATTGACAGGCGGGAAGCAGACAAAACCACGCTTGCCGCAGTCCTTCAGCGCTATCGACGCGAGGTCACCCCCTCTAAAAAGTCGGCGGCCATCGAGTCCGTAAAGATCGATGTGCTCCTGCGCGACCAAGCGCTGGTCGGCCTGAAGATGACTGCCGTCACAAGCGCGGAGGTCGCCAAATGGCGAGACCGCCGACTCAAGGAGGTGACCGGGGGGACCGTCAACCGCGAAATCGACGTGCTCTCGACCGTATTCAACCATGCTCGGCGTGAGTGGGACATCCACGTCGAAAACCCGATCCGGTCCATCAAGCGTCCCGAAAAAGCGCGCGCGCGGGATCGCCGCTTTTCGTCTGAGGAAGAGTCCTACCTGCTGGCTGCGCTGACTGGTGGGGAGCGCCTCGTCGATGGAACGTTCAGCAAAGGAGCTCGCAACCCGTGGCTGTTGCCTCTTGTGAAGCTCGCCATTGAAACGGCCATGCGGAGGGGGGAGTTGCTTTCGCTGACTTGGG
Source organism: Paracidovorax sp. (assembly GCF_057642795.1). Taxonomy (NCBI): domain Bacteria; kingdom Pseudomonadati; phylum Pseudomonadota; class Betaproteobacteria; order Burkholderiales; family Comamonadaceae; genus Paracidovorax; species Paracidovorax sp. The sequence continues at coordinate 206,339 of NZ_JBXYZY010000027.1, read as the reverse complement.
AAAATGTGGACCTGGAGCGCCAGACCGCTCACTTGCCCGACACCAAAAACGGCGACTCGCGAACGGTGCCCCTGTCTACACGGGCTGTGGCCATCCTCAAGGCGCTGCCAACACCAGAAGCCGACGAGGATGTTGAGGGAGAGGCAGAGGTTCAGCGCACAGGGGCCGTCTTCCCGACAACGGCGTTGGCACTGAGAAAGGGTTTTGCGCGGGCCATTGAGCGTGCTCAAGAGCAGTACCGTGCTGACTGCAAGCAGGCCAAGCGCCGGCCCATCCCGGGGTTCCTCGAGGATGTTCACTTTCATGACACGCGGCACGAGGCTGCGTCACGGCTGGCTGAGAAGCTCACGAACGTCCTGGAGCTCTCGGCGATGACTGGCCACCGAGACCTGCGCATGCTCAAGCGGTACTACCACCCCAGGGCCGAGGATCTCGCCAAGAAGCTCGGCTGATGTGGACAAGCTCGTGGACAGCAAAGGTTGTCCACGTTAGATCGCCCCGGCAACGCTCGATAGATCGCCCCTGCTGTAACGCCGGTTCCTCGATAAATCGCCCCAGTCAGGGTCGATAGATCGCCCCTGTTCTATGTTCTATACAGATAGGGGTTCTGATAGCTCTTCAGATACTTTTACTGGTAGTTGGGCGTAAGCGCGCGGTGAAGTCATCTTGACTGCCGCATCGCCAGTCTCATGGCAAGTCAAGCGCTGGGTGACCAGCGGTGCGGCAGCAGCTCGGCGATCCTGCTGGCCGGTTGCGTAGGCAGGCGGTCCAGCACGTTGCGCAGGTAGGCGTAGGGGTCGTGGCCATTCAGCTTGGCCGAGTGGAGCAGGCTCATGACGGCCGCGGCGCGCTTGCCCGCACGCAGGCTCCCCGCGAACAGCCAATTGGATCTTCCGATCGCAATTGGACGGATCTGGTTCTCCACCCAGTTGTTGTCCGCGGGCAGGCGTGCGTCATCGAGGTAGCGCACCAGCGCGGTCCATCGACCCAGGCTGTAATCGATCGCCTTGGCTGTGGCGGATCCTGGTGGCACCTTCTGTCGCTGGCCTGTTAGCCACATGTGCAACGCGTCGGCAATTGGCTTGGCCTTTTCCTGCCGAACTCGCCAGCGCTCTTCGGGGTCATGGTGTGCGATCTCTCGCTCAACGTCGTAGAGCTTGCCGAACAGCGCCAATGCCTGCTCGCCCACCGGGCTCTTGTGATTGGCCCAGAGCTCATGGAACTTGCGCCGCGCGTGCGCCAGGCAGCCCGCCTCGGTCACGCCGCTGGCGAACAAGGCTTTGTAGCCCGAGTAATCGTCGCACACGAGCGTGCCGCGCCAAGCGCCCTCACCGGGGTGCCCGAGGAACTCGGCCGGGTGCCGGCCGGCGCGGCTTTCGGCGAAGTCGAACACCACCAACCTGTCCGCCTGCAGGCCGGTGCTGCAGTAAGTCCACAGGTAAGCCCGGTGCGTCTTGCCCGCGCCGGGATCGAGCATGGCCACCGGCGTTTCGTCGGCATGCAGCACGGGCTGCGTGAGCAGCTCGGCCTTCATGGCGTCAACCAGCGGCTGCAGCTGCACGCCGCAGGCGCCCACCCACTGCGCCAGGGTCGAGCGCGGGATTGCAAGGCCGGCGCGAGCAAAGATTCCTTCCTGGCGGTACAGCGGCAGGTGATCGGCGTACTTGGCCACCAGCACCGGCCTCACAGTACCTTGGGGTACCTGCCGCCGGCGGTGTTCGCCGCGCAGTGGCGCCAGCGAGCTGGCGCCACTGCGCAACCAATCGAACCCATTACGATTCAACCCACGGACTCTGAACCGTCGCGTTGCTGATCCTGGGGGCAGCGCAACCGCAACCGGCGACGAGCCGCTGGCGCAGTCTAGGTGCTATAAAAGAGCTGTCTCAGTAGGCTTGCGCTCGCACATGCCCACCGGTAATGATTTGTCTCGTGTAGCGGCCGGCCGACGCTGAGAAAATCGATCTCTTGCCGAGAGATTTCCAGCTGAAGAGGCAGGACATCCTGTTGTTTTCTCTCTACACTATTCAAGAGAGCCTGGAGCCATTCATGAAGTTCAGCTGCTATCCCGTGACCCTGTGCCTGCTGCTGGCAGCGGCGTTGCCGATTCGGGCGCAGACGACTGCCGCAGCTCAGGCCATGAGTTTTGAGCAGGCCAGGGCGGCGTTTCTGGAGCGTTCGGATCAACTGGCGGCCTCGGCCAAGGCCGTGGACAGCGCCCGCCTGCGCCGCGAGGGCATGCAGGGGCTGGGCGGCCCGTCGGTGGCCATCACCGGCATGGGCTACCGCTATTCGGCCAATGTCGACCTGGACCCCGACCCGGCGCGCCGCGCCCTGGGCAATGGCATCTCGCACCTGCCGCCGCAGCTGGGCGGCGCCGTGGGGCAGTTGCCCAGCCTGCCGGCCAATTACGACCTGCAGCGCAAGAGCAATGTGGCCTCGGCCAGCCTCTCGGCCGTGTGGCCCATCTACATGGGCGGTCTGGGCGATGCGGTGCGCGGCGAACTTGACGCCATGACCGATGAAGCGCTGGCCGATGCCGCCACCAGCGCCGACCAGCTCAACACCTTGCTGGTGCAGCGCTACTTCACGGCCCAGCTGGCCGAGCGCGCCGCGGCCCTGCGCCGCCGCGCGCTGGAGGGCGTGCGCGCCCACGACGACGCGGCCCAGCGCATGCTCAAGGCCGGCGTGATCGCCCAGGTCGAGCGGCTGCAGGCCAGCGCGGCCCTGGCCGATGCCCAGCAGCAGGCGCGCAAGGCCGACGACGATGCGCGCCTGGCACGCAGCGCCTTGCTGCGTACCGTGCACGTAGCAAGTGGGGTGGGCGGTGTGCGCCCCAGCTCCCCCTTGTTCGTCAGCAGCGAGGCCTTGCCGCCGCTGCAGCAGTTTCTGGACGCGGCTCAGAGCCACCACCCGGGCCTGAGCAAGGTGGCGGCCAAGCGCCGCCAGGCCGAGTCGCTGCACGATGCCAGCGAAGCGCTGCGCAAGCCGCAGGTGCTGGCCTTCGGCATGCGTGAAGTCAATACCTCGGGCAAGCCCAACTGGGTGGCCGGCGTGGCCGTGCGCTGGACGCTGTGGGACAGCATTGACCGCGACAAGCTCTCGGCCGCCGGCCAGCGCAAGGTGGAGCAGGCCGAACTCACCGACGCTCAGGTGCGCTCCGACATCGCGCTGCTGGTCGAGAAGAACTGGCTGGCCGTGGAGCAGTCGCGCACCCAGTATCTGTCCGGCCAGGCCCAGGAGGATCTGGCGCGCGAGCTGCTGCGCTTGCGCGCGGCCGGCCTCAAGGAGGGCACCAGCACGGCGCTGGAGCTGATCGACGCCCAGCTCAACCTGGCCAAGGTGCAGACCGAACGCGCCGCCGCCGCCAACCAGTATGTGCAGGCCCTGGCCGCCTTGCTTGAAAGCACGGGACAGACCGACGACTTCACCCGCTACATGGCCCGTGCCGATATCCAGATCAAAGCAGACGCTCCATGAATACACCCGTACCGACCCCGTCACCCTCCAGCCCTGAAGTGCCGAAGCAGGCCAGGCGCCTGCCTGTGGCCGCGCTGATCGCCATGGCCGCCGTGCTGATCTTCATCATCTGGGGCTTCTGGCGCGCTGCCCAGCCTGCGGCCCCGTATTTCCAGGGCCAGATGGAGGCGCGTGAGGCCGATATCGCGCCCAAGGTCACGGCCCGCATCTCCAAGGTGTATGTGAGCGAGGGTCAGATCATCCAGCCCGGCGACCTGCTGGTGGAAATGGACAGTCCCGAGGTGCAGGCCAAGCTGGCCCAGGCCCAGGCGGCCCGGGATGCGGCCCAGGCCGTGGCCGCCAAGGCCAGCAACGGTGCCCGGCCCGAGGAGGTGCAGATGGCCGGCCTGAGCTGGCAGCGCGCCCAGGCAGCGGCCGAGCTGGCCAGGACCTCGTACGACCGCGTGCAAAGCCTGTTTAATCAAGGGCTGGTTTCGGCCCAGAAGCGCGACGAGGCCCAGACCAACTGGCGCGCCTCGGATGCCCAGGCCCGGGCTGCCAAGGCACAGTACGACATGGCGGCCAGCGGTGCGCGCGCGGAGGACAGGACCGCCGCTGCCGCCCAGGTGCGCCAGGTCGATGGCGTGGTGGCCGAGGTCAAGGCCGCCGAAGCCGAGACCCAGCTGCGCAGCCCCGTGGGTGGCGAGGTGGCGAATGTGCTGGCCAAGCAGGGTGAACTGTCGCCCCAGGGCGTTTCGGTGGTCACCGTGGTGGACCTGAACGACCAATGGGTGGTGCTCAATGTGCGCGAGGACCAGCTGCAGCGCTTTGCGATGAAGAGCCGCTTCACGGGCCGGCTGCCGGCGCTGGACAACCGTGAGGCCGAGTTCGAGGTGTACTTCCTCGGCGTGCTGCCCGACTTCGCCACCTGGCGCACCACGCGCGGCAGCCAGGGCTTCGATGCGCGTACCTTCGAAGTGCGGGCGCGGCCAGCCAAGCCTATCGAGGGCGTGCGCCCCGGCATGAGCGTCATTGTCGAGGGTGGTGCGTGAGTCCCTTTGCCGCCAGCCTGCGCCGCGAATGGGGGCGGCTGCGGGCCAGCCCCTGGGACTGGGCCATGGTCAGCTGGCTGCCCATGCTGGCCCTGGGCCTGATGTGCTGGATTTTTTCGGCCGGCCAGCCTTACCGGCTGCCTATCGCCGTCTGGAACGAAGATCCTTCCTCGCTGTCTCGCCAGCTGGTGCGCATGCTGGCAGCCACACCGGGGCTGGAAGTGCGCCAGATCGTGCTCAACCGTGGCGAGGCCGCCGATGCGCTGCAGCGCATGGACGTCTATGGCGTGGTGCATATTCCGCCAGACCTGGCGCGTGACGTGAAGCATGGTGCGGGCGGCGCCATCACGCTGCTGCACAACGCACAACTGGCCACCGCATCGAGCCTGCTGCAGCGCGATGTGCGCCAGGTGGTGGGCACGCTGTCGGCCGGTGTTGAAATGCAGGCTGCGGCCAAGCGCGGCTCGCCCCACCAGGCGCTGCGCGTGCAAATGGAGCCCATCAAGACCCAGCTGGTGGCGCTGTTCAATGTCTCCACCAATTACGAGCAGTTCCTGGCCGCCACGCTGGTGCCCGCGCTGATCCATATCCTGGCCATGACGGCCGGTGCCTGGTCCGTGGGCCGCGAGCTGCGCGAGCACACCTTGGGTGAGTGGCTGAGCCCGGATGGACAGTCCGCGAGTCTGGCCAGAGTGGCGGCGGCCCTGTTGGGCAAGCTGCTGCTGCCGGCCGTGCTGCTCTGGGGCAGCGGCATGGCGGCTTTGCTGTTTTTGGCGCAACTGCGTGGCTGGAGCGTGGCCGGCAGCATGGCATGGATTGGCGTGGGGCTGGCGGCCCTGGTGGTGCTGAGCCTGGCGGCGGGGGCCGCGCTGGCGGGCGTCACGCTTTCGCTGCGCACGGCGCTATCGGGCACGGGCCTGCTGTCGGCCCCGGCCTTCGCATTCAGCGGCGTGGGCTTTCCGCTGCTGGCCATGACGGGCAGCGCGCGCGGCTGGGCCCTGGCCATGCCGTATACGCATTACGCGCGGCTGCAGATGGAGCAGTGGCAGATGGGCGCGCCCGTGGCCCAGACCCTGCCCGTGGTCTGCGGACTGCTGCTGGCGGCGCTGGTACTGCTGGCGTTGGCCTCGGCCGGCCTGCTGCGCGGCCTGAGGCGGCCCGACAAATGGGGAGGGCGCTGAGCCATGGACGCCCAAACCGGTTTTCTGCGCCTGTGGCTGGACAGCCTGGTTGCGATGCTGCGCGACAAGGGTGCGGTCCTGCTGCTGCTGGGGGCGCCCGTGCTCTACGGCTTTTTCTACCCCTGGTTCTACAGTTCCGAAGTGGTGCAGCGCGTGCCCGTGGCCGTGGTCGTGCAGGACAACTCGGGCCTGGCCCGGCAGATGTTGCGCTTTGCCCAGGCCAGCCCGCGCATCCATCCGCAGCTGGTCACGGCCGATGAAGGCGAAGCGCGCGCGGCCGTGCTGCGCGGCGAGGTCATGGGCTATGCGCTGCTGCCGCGCGATCTCAAGCGCGATGTGCTGCGCCGCGCGAATGTGGTGATTCCGGTCTACGCCAATGGCGCCTATCCCTTGGTCAGCAAGCAGGTGCAATACGGTTTTGCCGAGGCTTTCGGCACCGTCTCGGCCGGCGTGGAGATCAAGCGTCTGCAGGCCGGTGGGCAGAGCGCACCGCAGGCGGCCGTGAGCCGCTCGCCCGTGAACGCCCAGGCCGTGGCCCTGTTCAACCCCACCGAAGGCTATGGCAGCTTCGTGGTGGCGGCCGTGTCCGTGCTCATCCTGCAGCAGACGCTGCTGATGGGCAGCGCGCTGCTGGTCGGTACCTGGCGCGAGCAAGGTGCCGACCGCGTTGGCTCGCGCCAATGGCTGGCGCGGCTTTTGGCACTGTGCGTACCGGGCTGGCTGGCCGGGCTGTTCTATTTCGGCTGGATCTTCATCTGGCAGGACTTTCCGCACGGCGGCAACCCCTGGGGCGCGCTGGCGCTGCTGGCCTGCTTTGTGCCGGCCGTCGTGGGCTGCGCCTGCCTGCTGGGCTGGTGGCTGGCCGATCGCGAGCGGGCCCTGCAAGTGGTGCTGTTTTCCTCGATTCCACTGGCGTTTCTGGGAGGCTTCACCTGGCCCGTCGAGGCCTTGCCCGAGCCGCTGCAGTGGCTGCGCTGGCTGTCGCCCAGTACGGCGGGCATAGAGGCCTCGCTGCGCTTCAATCAGCTGGGTGCGCCTTTGCAAGCTGGCCTGTCGCAACTGTCCTGGCTGGCCACCATGGCTCTGTTGACCTGGGCGGCCGTGCTCTGGCTGGGAGCGCAGCCGCAGCCTGCACCTTGGCCCGCTCGGCGGGGCGGAAGCACTCGGTCAGCAAGGCCGTGGCGCCGATAAAGCCGAAGTTCCAGCCCACGCCCAGCAAATCAGCGAGCCCCAGAAAGTGAAACAGCTCCAGACCCAGCAAGGCAAGCATGCTGGCCGTGGCAATCATCAGCATGCCCAGAGCCGCGATGGGGCGCTTGCCAAAAACGTGCAATCAGCTTGCCCGTGAAGAAACTGGGCACAAACATGGCCAGCACATGCCACTGTATGCCCATGGCCGCCTCGCCCACGCTGTGGCCGCATCCCACCATCGCCATGGGGGCGGCCGTCATCAGAAAGCCATCAGCCCATAGCTGACCATGCCGGCCGCGCAGACCACGATGAACTGGGGGTGAGCGCGCGATTTCTGCCAGCGGGCGGGCATCGCAGCCACAGCGCTCTTGGCCTGCGGAGGTGGCAGACGCAGCCCCATGAGCAAGGGCAGGCCCAGCAGGGCTAGCGCCGCCTGGCTGTAGAAGCTGCCCGCAAACGGCGTGGCCGGCAGGGCATCGCGCGTCCCAGATCACTACCTTCCGGATGCACTGTCGGCGCTGTACGCGCATCCTTGTGGCGGGAGCAAGCATGGCTGCAGCGGTTCGCGCCCTCATCGTCGAAGCGCACCCCTTCTCACGCCTCGCCAAGCTTCGCGCTGAGGATGGCCAATCGTTGGTCCTGACTAGGCATGCTGCCGGGTTCGAGCGAATAAGCATGCGAGAGGGCTCCTGGCTCATCTGTGAGCTGGACTTGGAAAGGCATTCAGTCGTCGCAGTGCAGCACTGGCAGAATCCGCCAGAAGGTGGTAAGCGTCCTGCGAACCCACCTTGACAACTCGAACAGCTGCTGGGCAGCGGGAGCGGGATTTGACCCCCTCCCTTGCCCGATTGTCGGCGAGCGCAATCTACGTGATGCTTGCGCTCATGAGACTCTCTTCGACCACCCCGATCCTGCGCATCTTCGACGAAGACAAGGCGCGGGAGTTCTACGTGCAGTTCCTTGGCTTCCAAGTCGACTGGGAGCACCGCTTTGAACCGGGACTTCCGCTCTATCTCCAGGTTTCCCGTGATGCCTGCGTGCTTCATCTCTCCGAGCACCACGGCGACGCCTGTCCTGGCGCCGCGATGCGTATCGAGACAAGCGATATTGAAGCGCTCCATATGGAACTGGCCGGACGGCGCTACGGCAATGCCCGTCCCGAGTTGGAGGAGACGCCCTGGGGTTCCAAGGACGTCACCGTGAAGGACCCGTTCGGCAACCGTCTGACGTTCACCGACGCTGTCAGCACCTGATGCAGAAGCCGCGGCCGCCTATGGCCGCTTCTAGCCTGAAGCGGCGGTTGCACTGCTGCGAGAGTGGCCCGTGTCCTGTGCGCCGGTGCGGTTCCGAGGCGCTGTAGTGCTACTCAAGCGGCTCGTTTCCAGCGATGCGGCAAGAGATCGTCGGGAACCGTCCGGTGAACCCGTCCTAACGACGGCGAGGCGGATTAGAGCGCGGCTGCCGGCGGATTCCAACGGTGAGGAAGCAGCTCGTCGATTTGGCTGGCTGGATGCGTCGGCAGCCGCTCGAGGATGTCCTTCAGATACGCGAAGGGATCGTGCCCGTTGATGCGCGCCGAGTGCACCAGGCTCATGATGGCAGCCGCTCGCTTGCCTGCTCGCAGGCTTCCCGCGAACAGCCAGTTCGACCTTCCCAAGGCGATCGGGCGGATCTGGTTCTCGACCCAGTTGTTTGAGATCGGCAGGGCGCCGTCCTCGAGGTAACGCGTCAGGGCCTCCCACCGCTTGAGCGGTGTAGTCGATCGCTTTGGCCGTGGCCGATCCGTTCGGGATCTGTTGCCTCTGGGCGAGCAGCCAGCGGTGAAGGAGTCGCGCCACGCGTCGTGACTTGCGCTGTCGGATTCGTCGTCGCTCCTCAGGCGTGAGCGCGGCGATCTCTTCTTCAATCTTGAACAGTAGCTGGAAGATTTTCAACGCGCGCTCGCCGACTTGGCTGCCGTGATTCGCCCACAGTTCGTGGAACTTGCGCCGAGCGTGCGCTGCGCATCCGACCTCGGTTACCCCGAGATCGAAGCTCGCCTTGTAGCCGCTGAAGCCGTCGGTGACGAGCTTTCCCTTCCAGGGCGTGTGGCTCTGCAGACCGAGGAACTCGCGCACGTTCTCGCCGCTGCGCGTTTCGGCAAAGTTGAACACCACCGCCTTCGTTGGGTTGTAGCGGGTCGTGCAGTACGTCCAGATGTAGGCCTTGTGGGTCTTCTTGTTTCCTGGCTTGAGCATCGCCACCGGCGTCTCGTCGGCGTGCAGCACGGGGTGACGCAGCAGCTCTGCCGACAGGGCGTCGACCAACGGCTGCAGTTGGACTCCACATTCGCCGACCCACTGCGCCAGGGTGGAGCGCACAATCGCCATCCCCGCGCGCTGGAAGATGAACTCTTGCCTGTAGAGAGGAAGATGGTCCAGGAACTTCGCTACAAGCACCTGGGCCAGCAGCCCGGCGGTGGGAATGCCCTTGTCGATGACGTGCGGCGCCACCGGCGCCTGCACCAACTTCTCACAGCAGGCGCAGACCCACTTGCCGCGAACATGCCGCTCGACGGTGAATACGCCCGGCTGGTAGTCGAGCTTCTCCGCGACGTCCTCGCCAATGCTCTTCATCGGCGCTCCGCAGCCGCACGTAGTGTCCTCGGGCTCATGGCGAATTTCGCGCCGCGGCAGATTCGCCGGCAGTGGCTGGCGCTTGGGACGCTTCTTGTCTTCAGCCTGCTGGCTCAACGGCTGCAGCGCGTCGATCTCGGCGGCCACGGCCGCCAAGTCCATGTCCAGCGTCTCTTCGAGCAGGCTCTTCTGCTCAGCGGTGTAGGCCTCGCTCTTGGCGGCGAACTTCAGTCGCTTGAGCACTGCGTTCTCGTGCGTGAGCTTGTCGATGACGGCCTGCTTGAACGCAACCTCGTGCTCTCGCTTGGCGAGCAGCTGGTCCTTGAGCGCCATCTCCGCCCGTGCTGCGCGCAGTGCCTGGCGCAGTTGCTCGGGATCGAGGGTATCGAGTTGCTCGTCGGCGATCACGAGTTGTGATCGTGCCGAGGGCGGAGGCCGTGCGCCATCGGCGTATGCCGCAATTGATCTGCTCTACAACACCGTGATGATCGCGGCCTCGCCGATGCGCTGCCACGGCAGACCAAGCACCAACATGTCGAACTGCTCACGCGTGAGGGTCAGCTTGCCGGCCCCGTCCCTCGGCCAGACGAACCTTCCACTGTTGAGGCGCCGGGCAGCGAGCCACACTCCGATGCCGTCATGCACCAGCACCTTCATCCGGTTTGCCCGGCGGTTGGCGAACAGGTAGGCGTGGTGGGGGCGCGCCTCGCCAAAGACCTTCACCACGCGCCCGAGCGCGGCCTCGGTCCCGGCACGCATGTCCAGCGGCTCGACTGCCATCCAAACGGCGTCGACGCGGATCACCGCAAGAGCTCGCGCAGCCAGCTTCCACACTCGGCGGCAAGACCGCCGGGCCAAGTGACGACCACTATGGTGGTGCCCCGGCGGACCTCGAGACGGATGTCGCTGAGGGGTTGAGGCGGGGCCGCGGAGAGTGGCGGCAACTGCACCGGCAGGAAATCCGGGCCTGATGCACCGGTGGAGGCCGCCGGCAAGGCCTTGGAGTGCCGGTCCAACGCTGGATCCCTTATCGCTTCGGCGTCGCGCACCCAGCGTCGAAGTAGGTTCGCGTTGATGCCGTGTGCCATGGCCACTGCGGCCAGCGACACGCCGGGCTGCGCCGCCGCGGCCACCGCAACCGCCTTGAACTCGTCGCTGTGGAATCGCCGACGTCGGGGAGAACCCTCCGAAGGCTGGTCTTGGATAGTGTGCACGTGTCCACCAATGCGTTAGTGGACACGAGCATCCTAGGCCTGTTCGCCGACTTCAAGATGAGTTCGGCGGACGCTTACAGTTGGGCTGCGCGAATCTGTGGAAAACCGGTCGTGGCGGACTTGGTCCATCCCACCACAGAGCAATCGGCGACTCAACCCTTAGTCCAAGACCTTGAATCGCTCCGGATCGACAAGGTCTTTGAGCGGGATCTGCAGGGCGTCAGCCAGCAGCCCCATGTTGTCGATGGACACGTTTCGCTCTCCGCGCTCTACCTCGCTGACGTACGTCCGTGACAGCCCTGCATCAAGTGCCAGGGCTTCCTGAGAAACGTCGCGCAGACGGCGGGCCAGGCGCAGGTTGGCCGCAAAAACCATTCGAGCTGACTGCTTTTCCTTGTTCTTCGTCATGCAGCCAAGCGTGACCACTCACGCCCGCACAGGCTACAAGCTATGAGAGACTTAATGTCAACCATAAGTGACGTTAAGTCGTTAATGGGCAGATGAAAGTAGCCTATGGGAGAAGATGAATGAGGATCGCTATTTGCCTATTCTTCGCCGCCATGATCTTGGCCGGCTGCACTACGACGGAACAGCCGGATGGCAGTACTCGCGTGTCGGTGTCGTTGCGCGACAAGCTCGGCCTGCAGCCCAGGAACGCAGCCAGGGCATCGGCCAGCACTCCTGAGGCCGCCCCAGCCGCTGACGCCGCACGGGCTCCTGCACCGACTTCCGGTGCAGGGAGGCAGAGTGATATCCCTTCGAGCGCTCCTGCTGCACCGCGCGTCTCGGAGACAAAGCTGGCGGGTGTCTTCGCGAAGCATCCCTACGACGGAACGTCCAAGACCTACTTCCCACGCGTGGCTGTCACGGTCACGGACTGGTCTCGCAACGACTGCTGGATCGGTACGGCCACCATCTGGTGGAGCAAGACCAAGTCCGAAGCGGTGCCCGCCTTCTCTGTGTGCTGGGGGCAGTCGGTGGGGTACGCGGTCAACAACGCCGCCAATTTGCACCTCTTCATGCAGCAGATGGCTGTCGAGCACAGCGGCAATGTCCGCACCGTTGGCCCCAAGCCGCCCATGCTGGCCATCCCCGACCGGCAGCCGATCAGCGAGCGGCAGCAGCTCGCTTTTCAGGGGTTTGTCCAGCAACTGGTGCTAGACACCGGCTGGCAGCCGGGCGCACCGACCAATCTCTGGTTGGTAGGGTATGACGCCAACGCGGTCATCAAGCCAACCGTGCGGCCTGCCTCCAGCAACGGAGCGTCGCAGCCCGTGGACGCCAAGACCAAGGCGCAGCTCGAACAGGCGCTGAGCTGCACGGCCATCGGTCCACGATTTGAACTGGCTGAGTCGCTGCTCAAGCAGTCGGGATGGAATTCCGATCAAGGCGTCACGCCGGTCACGCTCACCGAGCCCGTCAAGGTCTATGGGGTCAGCGTCCGCAAGGTAGCAGTGTCACGTGACGGGGGTGAGCAAACCTACCGCAGCTACTTGCCCGGCCTTACGGTCCAGCAGCTTGCGAAATCAGGCTCGTTGAAGCTGGGCAAGGACGGCAAGACCTATGGCCGTTTGACCAAGGTCGGCATGCTGTCGGCGGGCATGGAGGGCGGCGAAGCCACGCTGACCTGCACAGTCAATACCGAAGGCTCGGAGGGCTGACCATGGCGATGCAATGCCCGAGCTGCGGCAGCACGCACACTCAGCCGATGGCTGTCGTGCATGCAGGCGGCACGCAACAGTTCCACGCAACGCACACGGCAGTCACTTCAGATGGGCAGTTCGTTCAAGGCAGCAGCCAGGGCTCGCAGTCCACGGTGTTGGCTCAGCATTGCGCCCCGCCTGCACCCCCGTCACCGATGCCGTTCATCATTGCGTTTGGGCTGGGTGGAGCGACGGTCTATCACGCTGCTACGGTGTGCGACCTTTTCGAGCGGGGTTGCCGGGTCGGCATGTCCTTCTTGGCGCTGCTCATCTACAACTGGAAGCAAGCGGCAGTCGGGATTGGAGTCATCGCGCTGGGCTGGCTGCTGATGAAGGGCTGGCATGCCCAGGCTAAGGCTTACAGCGCGGCGAAGCGCCAGTGGCAGCGCACGTGGTTCTGCCATACGTGTGGGCAGGCTCACCAGCGGGGATGACGGCAGCAACCGATTACGGTAACTATCGTAATTACCGTAATCGCCTGATGAGCCGACGCTCACAGTCCCGAGCCAACAGGTGCAAGTGCGAAGGGCCTGCCGTCAGCAGGGATTTCGGCTCAGGTAGTTCAGCACCCTCCTCGACTGAAAGGCTCGCGCGATCAGCCAACTGTCTTGCCCATGTGCATCTGGCCTGAGTGGCTCACCACCCCGTTGGATCATTAAATCAAACAGCTCGGTCAAGTCGTGTTCGGCCGCCAGCATCAGCGGCGTTCGGCCAGGAACCGGATATTTGTGAGATGCGTTCGGGTTGGCTCCTGCTTCCAGGAGCGTTGCTGCGATTCGCATCAACTTGGGAACGGATTGCCTTGACACGTGCTGGTCAACCAGCGCCTTGGCCACAGCAACTGCCAGTTCTTGATGCGAGCGCAGCGCGGCTGTGCTCGAACCGAAGGCGCCCGCGACTCCAACACCGAATCGGCGTAACGTGTCCTGAAGCACCAAGTCTGGCTCCTGCATCATTCGCGCAGTCAAGGTGACCAGCATCCGCGTTGGGTTCACCTTGCCAGACAACCGACTCACCAGGTAGTACAGCGGTGATTGGCTGTCGGTCAACGCGCGCTGCTCAACATCTGCACCTTGCATGATCAGGGTCTTGACGACATCCGCCAGCCCCAGATCGATTGCGCACATCAATGGCGTTAGTTGCTTTCGCCGGGTAACCGCATTGATCGTGGAGCGTTGATGGGGCCTTTCCAAAAGCAGGTCCAGGACCTCGCGCTTCCCGGTCTGTTCTGCGTGCTGAAGTGCACAGAGCAGTGCGGATGCATTGGAGCTGTCCAGTTCGTCTACAGAGGCGCCCGCGTCGAGCAGAGCTTTGACTTGCTCAACAAGCCCAAACGAAGCAAACAGGCGTAACTGTGGCCAGCGGCGAACCTGCCCATCTGCAGAATGCACGGCCCGTACGCGGCTCGGTGTCTTGAGGTCGGGTTTCAATTTGGCAATAGCGTCTCGGTCGATGAAGAGCCATCCTTGAATGGGCTCATCTGCGAGATCTTGCTGGCACTCCGCGAATCGTCCGCATGCTGGAAATTCGAGTGGTATCTGCAGTGCGAGCTGATCAAGTTCCCAATCTTCGAGAACCGATCCGGCTTCAGGCTTGCGGTACAGCCCGAGTGTGATGCCCACGTGCTTGAGCTGCTTCAGGAACACCCGTTCCTTCGGTAGAAAGGCCGACAGGCATGACGCTTCGGAAATGATGTCCTTGACTTGGTGCCCTGCTCGGTAGCACGCCTGTTCGAACGCTTTCTTGTAGTGCGGAAGCGCTTCCTGATACTGCCCGGACAGCACATGCCAGCGGCCTTTCATCCAGCTGTAGTGATACGCGGTGCGTCCCTCTGGGTCGCTGGTTGTGGCCAGCCGCTCCAGTGCTTCGATTTGCTGCCATGTGCGCTCTTGATCGCCGGGCTGCTTTGCCGACGTGCGGCGGAGGTCGTGCCAAAGCTGTCGGCCAGGCTCAGCGAGTTCGGGCCATGCGTGTCCGGCGCGGACGACCAACTCGGATAGCTGCTTCTCTATGGGCCTCCTGGGCGGAGTGGTCCCTTGTACGTAAAGGTGCAACAACGATCGCAGCGGTGCCGCCGATTGCTTTTCTAGCCTCGACAGGGCAGAAGCAATCATCAGCCAAACAGGGCAGGCAGGGATCGGCTTCCAGCATTCGATCAACCTTTGGTGGAACAGCTTGATGCTTTGCGCTGATGGAATGTCGGTGCCGGTACGCCACTTTCGGACCTTTTCCTGCTCGACCCGAGCCGATCCAGTGCTTCCTGGATACAGCAGTTTCTCTACGGGGCCTCCGACGGCGCTGTCCAGCCATTCGAGCGTCACCTGCAGTGGTTGCAGGTTGTCCGCGAGCAAGAGCTGCAAATCAGGGCCCGGGATGTCGGCGCTGATTTGCCGCAGCAGTTGTCCGCCGGACGGAGCAAAGAAGTGCTCGACCAATACTGGAAGGACATCGTTGCGTCCCAGGGCATCCAGTGACACGTCCAGAACAAGCGTCGTGTAGGCAGACCGAACGGCGGCAACCCAGCGCTCAAAGATTTGGCGGGTTGGCTCTCCGACGACTGTTGCAATGCTGTCAACGAGTAGTTCGGCGATGACCGTATCCAGTCGCTCCCAGTCGAAATCGCCCTCTCGGGCCAAGCGTCCAACGTCGCTGCCGGTCTTGTTGGCGTCAATTGCTCCGGCCAAGGCCGAGATGCATTCGCCGAATCTGGGGTACGGGGGTTGTTGTCTTGTCATGGTCACTTGATCGCGGCGATGCGGCGAATGTCCCTGCGGAAATTCAGGTTGGCCCGCCAGTCGCTCGGAGTTCCCGGCACCGCAAGCCTGCGGCCATTCGGCGCGACTAGCTTGCCATGTGTTTTGCCGTTCACGTACTGCCAACCTGAGCGGACCAGTGTCCGCACCAGGGCGGAGACCGTCTTGTCATTGCTGTATCTCATGTTCAACTTCAGGCCTGGCGCCATCGCTGGCGCCAGGCTCAGCTCCGGTTACTTCGAGCCCTTGGCGCCGCTTTGATTCGTGGCAGCGGCGCTCTGTGCCCGCGCAGCGAAGCTACCAGCTGGCACTTGTCCGCCGTTGGCCTTTGCGGTGGAGGATTGGATGCGAGCGGCTGCCTGGCTGGTCATCGGGGTGGACTTGGCAGAGGACTTGGACATGGAAACCTTTCAATGGTGACGTTGCGCACATCGGCAACAGTCGAAAGGTTAGATTTCTTGCGGCAGTTGGTATCCCGCGCGACCGCTGAAGAAATTTTCTGTTTTGGTCTTCTTGCGGCGGCTGCGTCCCGATCCGCCCACTCCTTGAAGGATGGGCTGCGCCGCGCCATCAGCGCCACTCGTATGCAGCGCTCTGAGTTGCGCCCATGCTCAACCGGCACACTGCCTGCCAGCGTTGTTGGCCACACAGGGCGGGTGCGCTGAAACGCTTACACCCGTACGGTGCGTGCGCCTTGGAGCGGTCTCATGCCGTGAACCCCATCGGTTTGCGAGTTGCGGCAGACAGGTCCGGCAGGTCGCACACCCGAATGTGATCTCGCTCTTGCCGTGCTGCCCGCCCCAGGGCACGCTTCAGTGCCAACCCCAAGCTTCTCGGCGGCAGGCGCTTCAGCTCCTCCACCACCTGTTCATCCAGCTTCGGCGCAAAGACCGATCCCCAGGGGCTTTCTGCCCGCATGCGACCGTACATTTGTTGTGCGATGTGAGCCACCTGTTCTGCATTTGGGGCCTGCACCTGAAGCACCGTCATGCGCGACAGCAGCGGCGCCGGGATGCTTTCGATGCTGTTGGCTGTGGCGATCCAGTTCACGTGGCTGGCATTGATGGCGAAATCGCGGATCGAGAGGTCGATGAAGTCGCGCGCGCTGCGAGGTTCCAGCAGGGTGTAGAGCGCCGCCAGCGGGTCGTACTGACGTTGCTGGTCGGTCTTGTCGAGCTCGTCCAGCACGATCACCGGATTGGCCAGCGGCTGGTAGGCCAACAGCTCAAACACCACGCCAGGCTCCGAGTTCGACCAGAACGATTCCGACCCGGCCAGCGGCGAGCTGGACTGGGTGCTGGCCATGTCGATTACACGGAAGGGAAGGCTCAGCCGCGCAGCCAGCCAGCGGGCGGCCTCTGTCTTGCCAATCCCGGCAGGGCCGACTAGCAGGATAGGCGACCATGCCACACGGCCATCGCCCATCGCATGCAGGGCGAAGTGGTCGTGCAGTACCTCGGCCAACTCAGCGAAGTTGGGGAAGTCACGCTGGAAGTCTTCGATCAGCTCTGTCCAGTCATCGGGCAGCTCACCCAGCTTGCGCCGTTCGTGGCCAGCGGCCCGGATGCGCTCGGCGATGTACTGGGCCCGCTTGGCCTTCTCGTCTGGCTTGGCCCGGTGGCGCTCGACAAAGCTGCGTAGGCCTGCGGCGTCCATGAACGCGATTTGGGGTGTTGCCCGAGGTGCTGCCTGCGGGACGGGCTGATCCGGCGCCGCTGCCGGTGGCTTCATGTCGGGCAACGACTGCGCCAGCGCGTGCACGGCTTCGTCGATGGACGGATCGAGCGGCTCGCCGCGCACCGACTTCTCTGTCTTGGTGGCGGCCGGCAGCAGTCCTGCAGCTAACGCCAGTTTGTGATTACGCTTGAGGTCTTCGGCGAAGAGCCCGATGGTGGCCTCGTGCTGCTTGCAGCGCACGCCCTGGCCTGCGTTCGCATCGCCGCCAATCACCGGCGCCGAGCAAACCGGGCAATGTTGCTGGGCTGCATATCGGGCGGCCTCGATCAGATCCAACAAAGCCCTGTCTCTGTTGATGCTGGCGCCCACCAGCTCCACCCGCAAGCTGAGCTTGTCGCGCTGGTTGGTGGCGCAAAAGAGCGGAACGTGGCGGTAGTCGGCCGGCTTCATCAGCAGCTCACATTGGCCCACGAAATGGGCCAGCACCGCCAAGTGGCCAGGGGCGGGCTCCACCACCTGCTTGGCCAGCCAAGGGTGCTCGGCTTTCAAGACCGCCAGGCTCGCTTGGTAGGCGGCGCGGCTCATGGGGCGACGGCTGTTAGGACGAGTCATGGTGGCCTCCTTTCATTAACTATAAATTACTATAACAATACAAGGCGCGATGATCCAGTGTTCGCGTGCCGCGTTGCTCTTGGTTATAGTGATTTACTGTGATTCTTTTGGAGGCCGACATGTCTGCCTTGAGCAGCGAGCAACTCCCCATACTGGCCGGTGCGCTCTTGCGTCTGCGAGGCCTCACGCTGGCTGCAGTGTTCGACGCCACCGGCATCCGCGCGGCCAACCTGTCTGCTTGGCTGAAAGGTAAACCGCAGGTCATCTCTGCGACGCGCGTGACGGCGTTGCTTTACCACCTGGGTGTCCAAGGTGGGCAGCTTCGGTCAGACATGGTTCACACCTGGAGCGACCAAGGTGACTGTGCGCACCTGCGCAGCGTTTTCAACCTGCTTCAGGAACCAGTGGCGCCCCGATGCTTGTTTCTCGATGAGCATCCGGGCATGTCCCATACAAGATTTCTGCAGTGGGGCGAGGCATGGGTTCGGCTGTCTCTCACGCCGGGGCCGACTGCGCAGGACGATTTGGCCGCGATGGTCAGGCCTGACCGCATGATCGCTCTGCCTGTGGCGCTGGAAGGGATTCCGACCCAAGACCCGAGAGAGGTGGCTTCCGCGCTCTTGAGCCTTTCCGAGCAAGGAGGGCAGGAGATCTCATGCGGAGAGCTGGCGCATGGGTTCATGCAGCACTTGGGGGCACCCCCTGGGCAAGGTTTTTCGCTCACCGAAGGGGATTCGCTGGGCTGGCGTATCTTGGAGGCCACGTTGCGCAAGGCCATGCGGGCTGGGATCAGTCCCGCAATGCTGGCTTTCAAGATCGACCTGCTGGTGCTCGGCGGAGCCAACGCGGCACCTGGCCGCAACGAGGGTTCAGCCTAGGAGTTGTCGTGGACGCAGCAGCTGGCGGTCTGTCCCCATCTGCCGCTTCCCACCAAACCTGTCGGCTTGGTACTCAGCGGCCACATTCTTTGAGCTTAAAGAAGCTAGCTCAAAGAATGTGCCGAACGCGGTGGGGACAACCTGTTTCGACCGTGCGTCCAGCATGAATGTGTGACAGACGGCGCCAAGCTTGCGCGAAGCTAGGTGCCTACTATGTGTGAAACAGGTGGGGGCACTGTGCTAGCTCTGTGCGAACAGTCAGCCGAGCAATGCGTACGCAATGTGTTGGCACTACGCTGGACATTGTGTCAACACTTGGTCGAACATACAGGGAGAAGCAAGTTCGACCAACTTATTGAAACCGCACTTGTCACGCAAGCGAGACAGTCTTCGTGTCGATCAGTGCCTGCAAATGATCGTGCAACAGCCTCGGGATTTGCCCGCCCCAGAGGAGCACCCCGGCTTCCATGTTCTGTTCCATCGCGTAGCCGGTCAGATTGGCGCTGGTGATGAAACACAAGTCGTCGTCGGCGACCGCGACCTTGGCGTGAACCCGCCCGTCTGCGAACGGGGCCGATCGCTCGCGCCAAGCGTAGAGCTTCGTCGAGGGAACCAGCGTCCGCATCTTGCCGATCACGTCGAACGAGATGCTGCCTCCATGATCCTGCGACGATTCGAGCAGCATGGAGATGCTCACACCGCGTGCGCTGGCATCGTTCAACGCCTTCACGATGGTCGAGACGTCGTAGGCCACGAAGCAGGTGACGAACAGGTTTTTCTTGGCCGCGCCGATGACTTGCAATAGCGCCTGTTCCGTTCTACGGGCGGAGACGAAGGGCGTCGTCGGCCCCGTCCACACGAGTTCCGTGGACTGGTGCTTCGATACGTTCTCGAAGGCATGGCCTGCAGCGAGCAGCATCGATGCCAACTCGTCGGAACCGACCGACGTGGCCCGCCACGCATCGACGAGCCGTTCGACGACGGCTCCGGCTGTGGCCGTGCCAACGACATCCGACAGGGCGACGTTCGTCTTCACGTCCTCGGCTTTCCGAATCCGACCCGCTAGCGCTCGAACCTTCTCGGGCGAAACGAGACAGACCACGGCTGTGACAGCTTCCAGCAGTCTTTCCATGTCACAGGCCTGCGAAGAAGGCGGCATCCCCTCGGTCGAGGGTCTGCACCAGCAATGACCTGTCGAGGTAACGATTGCCGCGTTCGCAGGAGGTCTCGGCGACTAGGCTACACGCATGGCAGGCCGCCGCATGGAGCGAACGGTCTTTCGCCGGATCGTGCTCGGAGCAGAGCGGATCGGACGAGCAGATCTTCGATCGGTTCAACGCCTGCCGGAGCAGTCGCCCGAGGTTTTCCGGCTTGCCGAGATCGACGAGACCGCCCAGCGTCCCATCGGAGTCGGCGGCCGCCGTGTAGATAAGGATGCCCGCTTGGGGACTCGTGCTCGACACGTCGGCGTAGATTCGTTCGCGGATGCTCGCTGCGTTGTAGCCGCATTCCAGCGCCAGCTCGCGGATGAGCAGGTGCGAGAGCGTGTGGAGCATGGCGTACCGGATGCCGGGGTAGCCCTCGTTCGGGTCGAGGTGGCGCGAATTTCGCCATCCACGATGACCGCCTTCGAGCATTCCGTCTACGCGCTTGACGCCGCCTTGCGCCTCCCACGTTTTCAGCGCCTGTTCGTCGAATTGGATGAAAATTCCTTCGCCGTGAACCTGATTCGCGGGAACCCAATCCGGCTTGCGGCGCGCAAGACCTGCCATCTGTGGTCGCTCGTTGGGGGCGCTCGATTGCTCGGGCGCTTCCACGCGAGTGAAGCCCAACAAGGCGTTGACCTCGCGCAGCCTTTCCAACAGCAGCACTCTGCCGATTCGATTCTCGAAGCCGGGCGGCGTGGCCACCTTCTTGCTCATGAAGTGCGGGTAGTCGGCAGGCGGATTGGCCGCCGTCAGCACCTCCCACTCCGGCCCCTTGATGTCGGCTTCACCAACGGTGTCCTGACCGCCGCCGTTGCGATGGGCTTCGATGGCCGCCCAGACGTCCGATGCCGGGTACTTGTCGATACCCGGCAAGGCCCCGGTCTTCTTCAAGGTCTTCACCGTCACCGCGACGGCGGCTTCCGAATCCAGATCGTCGAAGAACTCCCATCCATCCTGAATCAGTTGGCCGAGCGGGTCTTTGGCCTGCGGGATGGCGAGCGCCGACAGGGTGATCGGGAACCAACTGTTCGTCGAACCCAGCAGGACTGCCCGGGCTTCCTCGTCGCACTCTTCGTCGAAATGATCGAGGTGGGGATGTCGGCCTCGGCAACTCGGCAGGTTTTCCTTTCCGGCCTTGCCGAAGGCGTGTGCCATGCTGCGCGATGCGCCGCAGGCATCACACTTCACCCACAGGTTCTCGGTCTGCAACGAAGCCCCGCTCTCGAAGAAGCGCAGCGTTCCCTTGCACGAACTGTTGCCACCGTGGACGAAGTAATGCCAAGGGAAATCGTCAAGGTGGCCGTCGCGACAAGCCAAGAGGAAACGCGCCGGAACGGCATCGGCGTCCTTCGCAGGCTGGTCGCCCTTGGAGCCACGGCATCCCTTGTGGACGAACCGGGTTCGTTCCGGACGGAAGCGGTTTTCCTTGATCTCGAACAGCCCCGCGTCGAAAGGCGACAGCAGACCGCACTTCACGCAGCGCATCCAGCGCGGAAACGGGCGGACTGGAACACCAATGTTCGCCTCCGCCGACCACGGATCGACGAGTTCGCTCTTCTGGAACGGCGGTACACGCAGGTTCTCCACCTGCGACCCGAGAACCTTGCGGACGGCTGCGAGTAGACGTGGCTCGCCGATGGGCTGGCAGCGATCTTTCTCCCACTGGTCGATGCCCAGTGTCACCACCGAGAGGCTCGGCAGGTCGATCAGCGCGCCCGGCCCGTATGTCCAGAGTAGTTGGCTGGGGCGGACTTCCCCGACGGGTGTTTTATTGGTGGTCATGGTCAGTCCTCGTCCTTCGGCACCGGACGCGGCTTCCACCCGTGGTCGTCCGAAATGTGCCCCGTGTTCATGATCAGGCGCACGCCCGGCTCCACCTCGCGCATCGACATCGGAACCGTCCAGTTGTCCCATGCATGGATGCCCGGCGACTTGACTAGGCCGACCATCGTCGCTGCCTGCGCCCCTCGCTTTTCATAGGCCAGCGTGCGACCGGGGACGCTCACTTCCTTCGCCCATTCGTCCGCGCGCTCTTTCAGTTCGCGCTCGGCCAGACTCTTGATGGTGGTCGTCTCGCTGACGTTCCAAGCCCGCCTCACCAGCACGTCGATGGCTTCGGTGATCTCGGGCTTGTCGGATTTGTCCAACTCGCCCGCGCCCACGTTCGGGCTGAAGGCGTCGTTCTCCAGCCGCATCAATGAGAGGAGTGCGCCGGTCAAGCCGCGATCCATTGCGCGCGGCGAGAACGGCGTCACCGACTGCGCTTCCACATGCTTGTAGAAGGTCGCGTGGTAGTGCTCGAAGGTCTCGTAGTGCGAGAGGTCGCGCGGACGCGCCCATGTGAGCACGGTGCAGACCAAGCCCGGGAAAGAACGGCCCACCCGGCTGGTGGCCTGGATGTACTCCGCCGTGCCCTTGGGCTGGCCGTTCACCGCCATCAGGCCCAGTCGGTTCACGTCCACGCCAACCGACAGCATGTTGGTCGCCAGCACCACGTCGATCGCGCGGGTGTCGCCCTCGTTCCATTTCGTCACGTACTTCCCGGTGGACGCGTCGAACGTAGCCTTGAACTTGACCTCCAGATCGTCGAGGTACTTCGGGATGTCCTGACTGGAGACGCGAGAGGTCAGCTCGCGGATGTTGTTGACGCTGCGCTGGGCGAGCGCGGGCCGTTCGACCATGCTCATCTGAACACGGTAGGAACGCGTCTGCACGTCATCCTCTGCCAAGCGCCGCATCCCGCCCAATTCACGCAGTGAATTGAAATAGCCGACCGCCGTCATGTACGGATCGGCAGGCTCACCGAAGCGGTCGAACAGGGCTTGGGCTGCGGTGAGAAAGGCGGTATAGACGCGGATCAGCATCGCAGGCCGCGAACTGCCCGGAGAACACACGCCCAGATAGCGCCGTCCGGGTCGCTCTTCGATCGGACGCTGCACCGAGAAGTAGTTGTCCTCCACGTCCAAGCCATGCGGTGGGAACACCGACACGCGCCGCATGAACACGTTGTTCACCTGTTCCTTGGCCTTGCGCACCGTCGCCGTGGACGCGACGATCTTCGGTTTGACCGTCTTTCCATCGAGCGTCCACCCGCACAGTTCATCGACGGCGGATTCGTACAAACCGACCATCGTGCCCAGCGGCCCGCTGATGAGGTGGAACTCGTCTTGGATGATCAGGTCGGGCGGTCGAATGGGGTTGACGGGTTTCACTGCAGCAGCAGGTAGACCCTTGGTCGCCCGGTGCCCGGTATTGCATTCGCAGCCGGGCCAGAGCAAGCCGTGACGCTCGCATTCCTGGTTCACCCGACCGAACAGCGTGCGCACCTGACCGCGCCACGCCATCATGGCGAACTTGTCCACGGTGGCGATCATCATCGTCGGCGGGCGGTGGTAGATCTCTTCGTCCACCGTCAGCACCGGGATACCAGGATGCGACAGCTTGCCCGATTTGCCTCGAGAGAACTCGCAGCGGCCCTTCTTGTCGCCGCAGTAGACCAGGGTGCGCCCTCGCTCCTTGTCCACATCCACTTCGCGTCCCGGTGCGATGTCGGAGCCGCACCACGGACAACTGGTCAGTTGCGCGGGAGATGTTGCCCCGGCGTGGTTCCTGCCGGGATTGCGGATGTCCTCGATGGCGCGATGGCTGTCCTCGGTCGTGCCCGGCGTCACCTTGTTGCCGACCCAGAGGCCGATGGTGAAGGGTTCGTGGCCCAATGACGAATCGCCACCAGCCAACGCCTCACGCCGCAATACCTCCATCGCGCAGATAAGCGCAGTGGCACGCTGGAACTGCTGCAGGGTCAGCAGACGCAGGGTGTAGCGCATGATCACGGCCAGACCGCGTGAGGCATCGTAGCCGCCGAGCTTGCCTTGCAAGCGCCGGATCGCCATCGTGAACGCCGCCACGCCCAAATAGGCTTCTGTCTTTCCACCGCCGGTGGGGAACCACAGCAGATCGGCATGGGATTCCATCGGCTGCACGCGATCCGCATGTGTGGGATCGGCCAGCGACGGAATCGACAGCAGCAGGAACGCCAACTGGAAAGGACGCCAGCTGCGGTTCTTCGGCAGGTCGAACTGATCTACGAAGACGTCCCGGCCTCGCCGTACTTCGAGTGCGTACTGGCTGCGCACACGCTGGATCGCCATCGCCTTGTTGGCGAAGCGGAAAGCCGCCAGTGCCTTTCCGTCGTTCTTCAGCGTGTCGATGCCCTGCTGTAGACGCTTCTGGATCTCCCGACATCGATCCAGCGCCTGTGCAGCCGAAGTGTCATACCCGACCACGTCCTCGCCGATGCGGACGCGCTGCTCGGTGATCCACGCGGTGTAGTCGTTCGTCAGTACGTTCAGGGCGGCGACCAACTCATCGACGCCCAATGTGGCGAGGCGCTGCATGTCGAGCAGACCGCTCGCCACCATCTCCTTCATCGCCGGGCGGTCTGCGGCATCGAGTCCCGGCGTCTCCGTGACCTGCACTTCGTACTGCGGCAGCACGGTGGTGCGCACTTCGGTGGCCAGGGTCACGTCGTCCGCCGTCTCGGCATGAACGGCTACGCCATGTCCGACCGCGAACTCCACGCGGTTGCGGTAGATCATTTCCAGCGATTCGCGCTCGGCATCCATGCCGTCGGCATCAAACACGGGGCGGCGGCGGAAGATGGCGCGAGTTGAAGCCTCCGCCTCCGCGCGCACGCTCAGTTCTGGCTGGAACAGCCACGCGGTATCGCGGTTGGTGTCAGGCTCCTCCTGAGCGTTGATCAGGAACAGCGTCACCAAACGGTCCCCGTTGGCGTTCTTGGCACGGATTGCCCCCTGTATCCGCACCGCCGGACGATTCGCGTCCGGTGCCTGATGAGGGATCACGCCTTCGGTGAGCGGCAGCACCAGCTTCCCGCCACAGGGGATGCGTTGCCAGACCTTGGCCTTCTGTCCGTTGGGGCGCGTCAGCTCGTGCTCATCGTTTGGAACTCGCTCGTAGCTGCCCCAGCGCGCCTCTATCTCGATGCGCTCGACGTCGCCATCGACGCAGAAGGTCATGCCGAAGCTACTCGGCACCAGGGACTGATTGCTAGCGGCATCGATCTCGTCGGCGGAGTCGGACTCAGGCTCCACCCGCCCGGTCGCCGTCCCAAACTCGGCACCGGGTTCGTGCTGGCCGGGCACGATGGGATCGGTGGGTTCCTCGACCTCGTCCTCGGCCAGCGGGCCTTCCAGCCCTTCGATGCCGCACTGGGCATCCTCACGCGGTGCCAGCTTGCCGACCAGATAACGATCGCGCACACCCATATCCACGATGCGCTCGTGGGGGCCGCCCGCCGGGCCGAGCAGATCGTCCACTACGGCCAGTTGAAGCAGCTCGCGGATGTAGGCCCGATCCTCGACCACCGACACGCCGTCGATGGTCTGGTGCAGCGCCTTGGTCAGTGCCAAGACAAATTCTTCCCACCGGAGGCGACCGACGCTTCCCGACGACGGTGGGGCCAGCGAGACGCTGGCGGCCGGCACCTGATCGTCGGTGACGGAAAGCCGGTCGAAGTACAGCGTGGTGTTTTCGAGATGGGAGCGGACCCGCAGGGTGCGCCCGGCACGGACGATATCCCCGGCGGGGTTTAGCACAAGAACCCAATCGTCCTCGGCGATGCCCTGATACAGGGAGCGATCACCCTTCAAGACCAGCGTGTAGGGCGCGAGCCTGGGATCGGTGCCGAGATCGTGGTCGATGGCGACCCATGCGGTTGGGATTGTCGTCATGTTCTTGAAGCTCGAATCCACGGATTAAAGTTCGACCCGCGAGAAATGCGGATAGATGCGGTAGAACTTCTTGAATACCTCGAACGGGTTCTCGCCCATGTCCGACTTTGGCAACTCGAAACCCATCTTGGTCTTGGCATCGACGTTCGACTCCATCGTCAGCCGCTCTAGAGTCGAAAGTGCGGGCAGATCGAGGCGATGCGGGGCATCAGCCGTCGCGTAGAACTCCCAACCCCTCACCAACTCCTCCACGGTCTTGTCGTCGTTCTTGCAGATGACGAGCGCGGCGGTCACCATCGCCTGGCCATCGGCGTAGTGCGTGGCGAGCGCCCAGACGATCCGGCGATCCCGAAAACTGAGCACCTCCTTTTCGACCGCCAGCTTGAGTGCGCGAAGCAGGCTCGTGCCAAAGGTCTTGAAGTTCATTCCGTCGGCAGTCAAACCGCTCGGGAAGAGCGATCCGAGGCGCTCCTTAAAGCGCGCGAGTCGCCATTCTTGGATCGTCGGCTTCTTATCTCGATCTGCGGAGGCTTCGCCATCAGCCTCGACGGAGATGTCCTTGGGCTCCGGCTTTCCCAGCGATGCGGGGTTGGCATTAAGAGTGACGCGCAACACACTGCCGATCGGCACTACACCAATGGTGCGCGCGAATCGTTCGATTTGCGTCGTGATGCCCTTTGGCTCCGTGTAGTCGAACCAGATGATGGCGGGATCATCGAAATCGGTTTCGTCGAGGTAGTCCTCAAGGCTTTTGTGGACGCAATCGATGGACGCGACAGGGCGATTGAAGAGCTGGCGCTTGTGCACCTGTTCTTCCGTCTCGATGCAGGTCATCTTTGCGATGCCGAGCCGACCGTGGATCATCCGGAAGTCTTCGAGAAAGGGGCCACCAAGACCGACGTAGTGATATTTTTCGAGCGCGAATTTGGGAGCCAATCGCATCAACAGCGACAAGAACAGCTCCCGATCCACTGCTTTGTTGGGCCGTAACCGGTACGGCAGCGACGAACCAGCACTCATCGTTCAGTTCCCCTGCTTCTTGGCCTTCGTGAGCTGCATCTCGAAGCACTTGTCGCCGACGATGCCGGGCTTTTCATCCGGGTCATCGAACAGCAGCTTCGAGACGAGTCGCACTTCCTCGGCAGGGCGCGAGAAGACGATCTTCCGGGAGGAGGGCTTCTTGTCCTCTGGCTCCGGCAAGACCTTTGCTTTCTGTGGGTTGAATTCGATCGCATCAGCAATCTTTCTCGTGGCGCTGCGAGTGGCAACGACCTCGATGGCCCGGCTCAACGGCATTGGCCTGGCGGATTCCCAATGACTCGACTGATCGGCGCGCGGATGGTTCTTCCACTGGTTCGTGTACGAAATCCAGATGCGCATACCCTCTTTCATCTTGACGAGGGATTCCAGCCAAACGTTCGACGAGGTATCGAGTGCGCGCTTCGTCGTCGTGACCGGCAGTTTGTCGGCGTGTTTGGAACGGAACTCGATGATGCCGGTGATGATGGCGAACTGCGGATGGTACAGCGGAATGCCGTCGCCCCAGCCCGTCAGACGGCCTTTGTCTCCAACGATGACCGCACGGTCGTTGCAGAGCACCGTCCAGCCCGCAGTGGCAGACGAACGGTCACGTTCAAATCCCGCGTCATCCTCATCATCATCTCCAAGGCTCTTCCCCGTATTGAGGCCGACGGTGATCGAGACGAGCACGCCGTCTATCGTCTTCTGGTAGATGTAAGGGGCAGGACTCTTCTCGTCTGTCGAAACGAGCACCTCGACACGGACGGACTCCACGGGTGTTCCGTTGAGTTTGACCCTTAAGCCCCATTGGATGAACATGGTGAAGTGCTCCGCTATCGCGGTGCGCACCTCGTTCTCGAAGGCTCCATTGGCGAAGTGCCGCGAGACGCCTTCGTACAGGTCGGTGACGTAAATCGTGGTGCCGGGCTCGTCGAGCCGCTCCTTTGCTTCGGTCGGCTCATTAATGGGAAGCGGTTCCCAGTTCTTGGCATCCAGCCATTCCGATGTGATCGGCACCTCGAACGTGTCCTCGCCATGCCGAGTCCGCACCAACGCGTTGCGCCCCATCTTGAAGATCGCACGCTTCATGCCGACGCCGTACATGCCGATGGTTTCGGCATCCGAATCGCGGTCGTCATCGGGTTCTCGTCCCATCTTGAACGCGTAGTTCTTGGCGACATCGCGCGGGATGCCGCCACAGTTGTCGGCGATAGAGAAGTGGTCTTCGGCGATTTCGATGTTCACGAAATGCTTGGCGTAATCGACGCTATTTCCGTTGGCCAGCCGCATAGCGCCATCAAGGCAGTTGTCGAGCAGGTCGAGAATTGCATCGGCGAGACTGATGTCGCGCGTGAGCATCGACACGAAGAACTGCTTCGTCGGGCTGGCCTGAGCTGTGTCAGTGCTTGGTTTCGTCATAGACGGGTTCTCCGTATGCGATGTGATCTATTTGCAGCGGCGGTCAACTCGAACGTCGGCGTGACTTGGGTTCGAGTCATGACATCCCCTCGTGATGGTCGTCCTGGTGGCCAGGCTGGATTCGATAGCGTGCGCCGCGCTTCTCTCCTTGGCGTTCGACTCTGCCGCCCGAGATCAGGTCAGCGATCGCAGCGTTCCACTGGCCGTCCGTGATGCCGGTGACGGCAAGGACATCAGCCTTGGCGTGCCAGCCGTTGTGTCCGCTCAGAAAGCCGAGGATCGCCGTTCTTGGCGTTGCATCCTCGGTAGTGACCGCATCCCTCATCTCGAAGTCGAGTGATGACTGAGCCGGAGCGGCAGCGGTTCCGCGACTATCACGCTGAGCATGGGGCGAAGCGCGTGGCGTGGCGGTGCCGTGCAGCCCTTGGGCGACTTCGTCTTCGTAACGCTGACGGTTCAGTTCCGACAGCCGTCGCAACACCTCTATTCGTGCAGATTCACTGACAGTGAATCGTAATCCTTGCTTCGTCTCATGAAAAGCATGGTCAAGTACAGTGTCGTTCCATCCATAGGCAGTTGCCACCGCAATATCGAGTTGACGGTGCAAGTCCCGCAGCCTATTTATATCGGAGGACTTATCGGTAGCGTCGTGGAATCGGTTGTAGATTTTCGTCAATCCGATCTGGTACCCTGCAATCAAAGACTGCCTATGTAGGTAATACTCTTCACCAATTTTGCTGACCGCCTCCAGCTGGCTCGGGAATGGAAAAGTAGACAGTACAGTGCTCGCCGTATATCGAAGCAATTCCAAGCTTGTTGAACAATTTTGCCAAACCCATTTTTCGTGAATGGATGATTGGAGGCATCCATAGACGCCAAAGGATGGCCTGACGATTACGACTAAGGGGTGAGCAAAAACACTTCTTGATGGAACAAATGTCGGGAATATGTACTTTGCCGTAAAAGGCTGAACTATCACACTATCGAGATTTGACAATCTCTCTTCAAGTCCAGGTCGTGCTTCCGCGTATCTCCACCATCGCTCTCGATTGGCCTTCCTTTTGACGATATCCCGTTCTGGTTTCACAAGTTCTCGGACCAAGCGCATGCATTCAGGATAACTGCTCTCGCACTCTGAGAGTTCGCGCATTGAGAAGTTAATTGCGTAGCACCCGGACGACTGACTCGGCTC
Organism: Paracidovorax sp.; assembly: GCF_057642795.1. Classification (NCBI taxonomy): domain Bacteria; kingdom Pseudomonadati; phylum Pseudomonadota; class Betaproteobacteria; order Burkholderiales; family Comamonadaceae; genus Paracidovorax; species Paracidovorax sp. Next base: position 177,415 of record NZ_JBXYZY010000027.1, on the reverse strand, counting down.
ATTATTGATGTCGTCGCCTCGGATATACGGGAATATCACTTCTTCATTGTTTTTGTTTTCATGCAATAGCCTATTTCGCTCGACGGCGTCCAGCACGAATCCCTGACCCATCAGGTAGTGACCAGAAAAGCAGATGCCCTCATTACTCGCCAATTGAAGCGGCGATGACTCTGTGCCGCCATCGGAAAGTTGCAGGTATGAATTCACTGCTCCATCAAATGTTGTTGCCCCAATTATGACGGGAGCATCCCATGCTCCCTTCGATATGTGGACAAGGGCAATCTTCACGCCAGCCTGCCCAGGCCAGTTCATGGAAGCAACGCATCTGTAAATAGCCACCCCGTCCGATAGCAGACGCTCCAAACCATTAATCCTGGATTCGCCTTGGGAAACTATGTCACTCAAGACAAGTCCAATGAAACCGCGATGGTCTGACACCATTGACGCGCGCAGCAAGAAGTACACGCACAGATCGGTCGTTCCCGCAGCTCCATAGAGCCATGACTTCAAATAAGCGAGCAATGATTTGGAATGTCGATAGGTTATTCTGCGACCACCAAGAAATGGGGGGTTTCCTACTACAGCATCAAAACCGCCACCGTGTGCGCGGAACACCTCTGGAAATTCCAATGGCCAATGGAAAGGTCGTCGCGCTGGCTTGTCGGCGGGCAGATCGGTCGAGAGCGCAACGACCGACCTCCGCCGCATCAAGGCGAGCACGTCGCGGTCGCCGTCGATGGCCTGTCCGGCTTGGACGGTCAGCGACGCCAGGGTGTTCTCAAGCCCCGAGCCACTGCCGCCCGCTGCGAACACCTCCCCGATGAACGCATCGGCAATGCATTCCGGCACTTCGAGCCTACGGCGCGCGTCGGCGTCTAAATACCCCATTGCTTCCACGTCGCGGATGTCCCGGATGGGCATCTCGCGCAATCGTTGCCGCAGTTCCATGGCCTCAAGCACGGCTCGTTCGATGTTCTGGCCGAATAATCGCAGTTGGCCTTGGCCCCGGGGATTCATCGAGAGCTGGGTGAGTTGATCCAGCCGATGGATTCCCAACAAACTGTCGCCGCAGCGCAAACTGTGGTCGAGGAAGCCGAAGGGGCGACCCTTGGCCAGCGTCACCAGCCAGATGGAGAGCTTGGCCAGTTCGACTGCCAGTGGGTTCAAGTCGACGCCATAGAGGCAGCGTTCGGCAATGAGGCGACGGGCGATGATGGTGCGCGCCTCGGTCTCGCGCGGCAGCGCCTCAATGCTGGCGTCGGCATCCATTACCCGCCCATCGACGCCAACCGTGTGGCCCTGTGCCTCGGCCTGCACCCATGCCTCCACCAGCCGGTCGGCCAACCAGCGGCAAGCTTGCACGAGGAATGCGCCCGACCCCATGGCCGGGTCGCAGATCTTCAGGTCGAGCAATTCAGCGGGCGATTTCAGCACCCAGTCGGCGCGCGGCGTGCCCTGTGCAGGGCCGACGTAGACGATGGGCGTGAGCGTCTCGGAGACGATGGCCTCGGTAAGCGACTTCGGCGTGTAGTGGGTGCCGGTCTCACGCCGATCGGAGCCGGTGGTGACGATGAAGGCACCGGCCGGATAGACCAGCGGATAGCCCCAAGGGTCGGTGCGTACCAGATGGCCGAAGGGTTTGATGCGGTCGCGCAGCGCCGTGTTGCCGTGGCAGGCCGTCAGTACGCGATCGGCGAGCGCATCGTCCACGGCACGGTTCAGGTCGTTGCGCACCCGACTGGCGGAACTGCCGGAACGCTCCTGAAGCAGTTCGGCGAGTCGCTCTGCACCGTCCAGCCGCGCCGATTCGAGTTCGGCCAGCGTGACCCAAGGCGACTGGGCGCTCTTGGTGGCGTCGAGTTCCAGAGTGACCTCGGCGGTGCGCTTGACGGTGCGTTCCAGCAGGCCCTCATAGACGTAGCCGATCTGCTCCACGTCCAGCGCCCGATATGACAGCGTGCGCCCCTGAAATTGCTGGATGGCTTCGAGCAGTAGCAAGACGGTGCGGTTGTCGATGGGCAGCGGCTTGGCGACGTCTGTGCGCCAGGCGGAACCTTTGGGCCGACCTTCAAGGAAGGGGAAACGATCCGGATCGAACAGCGAGCCACCCAGCGCGGGCAGACGCAGGTTTTCGTGCTCAATGCCGCCATACACGGCACGGAACACGGCCAGCAGGCGCGACCATGCGTCCAAACGGCGCTCCAGAATCTCGTCCGATTCGGCGCGCAATTGCATCCGCAAGGTCGAGATCGCGTAGTTGGCTTCGTAGCGTTCGTCGCCCAAGAGCAGCAGGCCACGTTCCTCGGCGGAAAGCAGGAAGACCAGCCGCATCATCACCGTCAGCGCGGCCTCGTAGAGTTCGGCTTCCTTCACGCCGCGGAGTAACTCGCGGCTGCGGTCTTGGTCGGCCTTGTCGAGCGCCTGGATCAACACTTCGACGGCACGCCGTACCTGCTCGCCCAAGGCGTCGGTCACTTCGTCCTGGAACTTCAGCGAGCGATCGAACAGCGCGGGCAGACGTTCAGACTCGTCCACGAAGAAACGCCGGATGCTCAAGAGGTGGACGAAGGCTTGGAGGGTGACGGGTTCCTGGCCCCAGATGCGTGCATACCAGCTGGCAAAGGTGGTGACCGCCCCCACCGGGGAATCGACCAGCATCCAGCGTTCGCCGTTGGTGACGAGACCGAGACGGCAGCCCATGGCACGGCAGAGCGTCACCATGCGTTCCGCCGGTGTGCTGGCCCAGCCGTCCAGCTTCGAGGTGGCATCGAGGTCGACGTCCGGCCCGTGGGCGTGGACGAGCATCAGCAGCTTGTCATCGGTGCCAACGACTGCGAAATCAGGCGACAGGCTGACTCCATGCTCGGGCAAGCTGACGTTCGAATGGGTGGCGCACCAGTCCTTACCCTTCAGCACATCGCCACGACCGTCCTCGTCGAGCTCCAGTCCGCGCGACAGGACTTCTTCGATCCATGCCGTATGCAGATCGGCAAAGCGCGGATCGTCCGTCTCCTGAGCTTCGTGCCATTCGTCGTAGGCTTGGCGCAGTCGCTTGCGCTTGGCTGCATCAAGTTCTTCCAACCCCTGCGGGAAGACCTCCTTCAGGACGGGAACGGCGAGGAACGGGCCGGAAATCTCGATCAGCGAGAGCCATTCGTGGTGTTGGGTCGGTGTCACCATTCAGGCTCTTCCTCGAAAAACGATATGGTCACGCCGCCATCCGTGTTCGACCAGCGATGTCCACAACCACAAATGACAGAGTCAAGACGTTCGACGTAGGCTTTCGTCCCACAGTCTTGGCAGTGGATGCGCGCGCACATGCATCCTCGACATTGACCGGCTAACCACCAGAACCATCCACCGTCGTTGAAAGTGACCGCGCCTTCTTGATCAAGAACAATGCAGTCTGCATTGCAGGACGGGCACATCTTCCACTTGTCAGGAACGATCAAATCAAGAGCCTCTTCCAGCGACAACAGTTCGAGGCCGCATCCAGCATGGTCTGCCTTCTTCTTGGCGGGCTCAGTCCATCCGTTTGCCACGACGAGAATCGCTTTGTTTGCGCCAACTGCATCAGCAAGCGCGATGATCGACTCGACCTCTCGCACATTCACGGGAGCGGAATGGAACTTGGCATCGACGACCATTTTTAGTGGATGGCCCTTCGCCTCAATCTCAATGAGTAGGTCGATTTGGCGTGGTTGGCCAGTGATCTTGTCCGGAACCATGACGTTTCTTTTGACGTCACCAAAGCCGTCGACTTGCTCATAGAACAAAGCGACGGCCTCTTGATATTCCTGCCACGACATCATTTCGCGCCCCCTGTCGCGAATTCAGGCACGACAAAGATCACCGCAACCGGGAAGGTGCGGTCGTCGAGCTTGGCGTAGCGGGCTTCGATGGCCTGTATCTCCATCTGGCGCTCATCGGGAATGCGGGCGAGGCGCGCTTCCAGTGCCGCGATGTCGCGCCGGAGCTGTGTGCGCTCGTCCTCGGTGAAGAGCGAGAGCTGTTCAGGCTGCTGCTCCTTCTTCAATTCGGACTGGATGGCCTTCTCCAGTTCGTCCAGTACGGTACCGATGTCGTCGATGTCCTGCTGCTTACGGGCCTGGAGCGTGTTGGTCAGGAATCGAAGGCGTTCCTTCGAACGGGCATCGACCGCTTTCAGGATGGCTTCCTGCTGGCGGTCGAAGCGGGTGCGAAGTACATCGAACAAGGACGGTGCTGCCGTGATGGGCTTGGCCTCATCAAGCCATTGCTGGACACGGGTGACGCCTTCTTCGCGCCGGAAAGCTTGGTCTCGCAGGTAGCCGCCGGACACCGTCAGCTCTTCGTGCAGCCGATGGTGGTTGCCGCCGGTGACGACCAGCCGCGATACGACGACCACGGCAGGGCCGTCGATCTGCGCGTCAGGCACCGTGCGGACGGTGACACGATGCAACTTCTTTACGTCGTCCTGCGCCCATATCTCCGCACGCAGCAGGCGCAGGCACATCTGCACCAGGCGATGGTTCAAATGGACGAGCACGACGTCGTCACGACCACTGGCGACGGCGTGGTCGAATGTGATGGGCCGTATCCGTTGGGTGTGCGGGTGGCGCAGCCCCTCCAGGCATCGAGACCAGGAGCCGGACAGCGCGGGCATCCGAAAGACGCTGCCCGATGGTGCGCCATCAAGTTCGGCGGGTTCCAGCGGCGGGCAACCCGCCAGCGCGAGGCCGGTCGTCACGGCCATTGAGACGTGGTCGGGCGTGAGGTGGAAGTCCTGCTGGGTGGTGAGCAAACGCTCGTGCAGCTTGGCGACGCGCTCTTTCAACTCGCGTTCGGCGCGAACGAAGTTCTTGGCTCGGGCGATCCGCGCTTCGGCGAGGCGGGTATCCAAGTCTTTTAGCGAGCCTTCGATGAGGCCGGACATCTGCGGCGCGATGACCGGATTGACGCTGCCCATGTCGGCACGCATCGAATCCAGCTTTCGCAAGGCGCGCAGGATGTCCTCGCCATGGCCGCCGACCGACGCACGACCCGCGTCGCCGCCATCGACCGGGTGCCAGATCAGCACTTCCTTTTCGCGCTGACCGTGGCGGTCGATACGCCCGTTGCGCTGCTCCATCACGTTGGGGTTGTAGGGAATCTCCAGGTGGATGAGCCGATTGCAGTGGTTCTGCAGGTCGATGCCTTCCGACGCTGCGTCGGTGGCGAGCAGGATGCGAACGGGAGAATCTTGCGGCGAGGCTTGGAACGCCGCCTTGATCGGCTCCCGCTCTTCTTGCGAGAGTCCCCCATGGAGCTGGGCGAGGCGTTCACCGCCGAAACCGTGACTGGCGAGGATTTGATGTATCCACTGGTGCGTGGTGCGGTACTCGGTGAACAGGATCACCCGGCGGTCGTTCCACTGACCGTCCGGCTTGAGGTTGGTCGTGAGCCAGTCGAGGATGGCCTTGGCCTTCGAGTCGGCCTGATTCCGGGCGCGTTGCGCCCATGCCCTCAGGTCGTCCAACATCCCACGCTGCTCCGCCGTTAGTGGCGAGGCACTGCGTGTCGCTTCCTCGACGGCTTCGGCTTGGGCGTTCTCGACCTCCCGATCGTCGGCGTAGTCCTCGTCGGCTTTCAGAATGGCCTTATACAGAATGCGCTCGGCCATCGTGTCCGGCTTCGCGGGCCGGGCTTCGGACAGCGACGCGACGTGCTTCTCGATCGTGGAAGCGAATGCCGCTGGCGACGAGAGTAGGCGCTTCTTGAGGAGGCGGTTCACGAAGGCGGTACCGAAACCGTTGCCAGCTTTCCCCGCGTCCTTCTCGCGGCTGGCACAGTAGTCGTCCAGCTTGCGATGAATCTCGCGCTCTTCCGCCGTGTACGGGACTTCGAGCGCCTGCAAGGTACGGCGGGCATACAAAGGGTTGCCCTGCGCATCGACCAGATCGCTCTTCAGGCGACGGATCATCACCTGACTCAGGCGCTTCTCGTCGGGGAGGATGTTGCGAGCGAAGCGTTGGTCGTCGAGCAATTCCAGCAGCGAGGTGAACGACTCGGTGTAGCCGTTGTGCGGCGTCGCAGTCAGGAACAGCCGGTGCTGGAAGTGAGGGCCGATGGCGCGGACGAAGCGGGTGCGCTGGCTCTCCAGCGCGTAGTGAGCGCCTGCGGCGGGCGCGACGTTGTGCGCCTCATCCACGACCAGCAGGTCGAACTTGCGGGGGTGGCCGACGTGCGGTGGAATGACGTCGCGCATCGCGCGCAGGCCTTCGCCGCCCTTGGCCCAGTCCATCGACGTGATGAGGCGCGGATGCGACGTCCACGGGTTGGCGTGAATGCCGCGCTCGCGCCGCAACTGCTTGATGTAGTCGGTGTCGACCACGCGGAAGTCGAGGCCGAACTTCTCCAGCATCTCGACGCGCCACTTCTCCTGAAGCGACGCGGGGCAGACGATCAAAACGGTGCGTGCGCGATGCCGCAGCAGCAATTCCTGAATGACCAGACCGGCTTCGATGGTCTTGCCGAGGCCGACATCGTCGGCGATGAGCAGATTGACGCGAGCCATGTCGATGGCGCGCACCAGCGGGTCGAGCTGGAAGTCCTCAATGCTCACGCCGCTACGGAACGGGGCTTGGAGAAATCCACGATCGGCATTGGTGGCGGCACCCCATCGCACGGCATCAAGGAACGCGTCGAGCGTGTCTGAGTCGTCCTGCCCCGTGACCGAAGGTAGGCCAGCCCGCTCGATGACCTGCGCGCCCGGCTCGATCTCCCAGACGACTTGCAGTTCTTCGCCGAGGCCGTCCTCGTCGATCGACGACAACGTCAGGCAGTGTTGAGGTGTACCGGTATCGAGTCCGGCTGCATCTACGTCGGCAACCACCCACTGACGGCGACGCACTTCGACGAGCTGTCCTGGCTCTGGGTGAGCGCGGTACGAATGAGGTCGTAGAGTTTCTTGCGCTCCCATTTTTTTCATCCCTGTGAGTTGTTTTATTCGATTTGGCTGTTGCTCGAACTGGCGTCAGGTCGCCGTCACTGAGCACCTACCGACGCGAGGTGTTGATTGATGCTGCGGGCGATGGCGCGGCCGAGATCGACGGGGACAGCATTGCCGATCAACCGCCCGAGCACCTTGAAACTCACCTCACCGTCCTGCGGGATGAACGCGTAGTCGCGCGGAAAGCTCTGCAAGATCGCCGCTTCCCGCAGGGAGATGGCTCGATCCTGCTCGGGATGGCCGAAACGACCGTTGCCGAACCCGTAGCACTGGGTCGTCATCGTCGGGGCAGGTTTGTCCCATTCCATGCGTCCGTAAACGCCCGGATAGGTGCGTCCGCTTTCGGCGCGGTGGCACTCGGCAATCAAGTCCTTGGGCCAGTCACGCCAAGTGCCGCCGGGTTTGGAGACTTTGATGCGTTTGAGGTTTTTCTCAGACAGGGTCGATGTGACGTGCAATTTGTCTCGTGGAGCAGACTCCCCCGCGCTGAGAGGCCGCAAATGGCCGATGGCCTGCTTCACGGTTTTCGGCTTCTTGTGTGTCGGCGCGATCATCTGGATGTCGCCGTGCTTGGATGCGAGCAGAACCATGCGTCGACGCATTTGTGGGACGCCATAGCGGGAGCTATCGACGACGTCGTACCAGACCGTGTAGCCGAGTCGCTCTAGCGAATCTACGAAGTCGTGAAACACCTCGTGCTTGGCGACAGTTGGCACGTTTTCCATCGTGATGACGTCGGGCATGGCGCCTTGAGCGAGGCGCGCGAACTGATAGAGCAAGCCCCACTTTCCGTCCTTCCCATCCAACTCGTAACGCTGGGCATAGGTCGAAAAGGGCTGACAAGGTGCGCAACCAGCCAGGATCGTCACCTCCGCGTCACCGAACAGTTCCTCCAGTTCAGCCGTCGTGACCTTGCTGATATCTCTCTCTAGGAATCGGGCGCCACAATTGTTTGCTGCGTACGGAAAGCTGCAGGCGGGATCAAGGTCAATGCCGGCTACGACGGGCACGCCCTCCAGGATGAAGCCATGGGTCAGTCCGCCTGCACCGCAGAACAGATCGACGCAAGCGATCTTCTTTTTCATGTCACATCTCCAGTATTTGCTTTGGCTGCAGCGTCGATCTGTAGCCATTTCGCGCCGCGTCCCTTTCCCGTTGGGGCGATCACCCCCTCGGCCTTCATGGCGCGAAGGATCACGCGCACCATGTCGCGGCTGATGCCGGGGCAGGCCTCCTCAATCTCCGAGATCGAGAACGGCAGTTGGCGTTTGAGAATTTCAGAGCGAACGCGGTCGCCCTTGGCGCCCCGGCCGCGCTCAATGGTGCCCACGCGCTCTTCAAATTCCTTGTAGGCACGCAGGAGAGCGCCCCAGAAGTAATCGAGCCACGGGGCGATGTCGTGTGCGGCCTCGTGCCAGCCCTGGGAGCTGGCCTCCAGCGTTTCGTAGTAGCTCTCCTTCGATTCTTCGAAGATGCGCTCCAGGCTGATGAAGCGGCCCACCGCATAGTCGAAGTGATAGAGCAGCTGCAGGGTGAGCAGACGTGCCATGCGGCCGTTGCCATCCGGGAAGGGGTGGATGCACAGGAAGTCGAGGACGGCCAGCGGCACTAGCACCAAAGGGTCGGCCAAGTGCTGATCCAAGGCCAAGCGGTAGCGCGCGATCAGGTCCGCCATCGCGATGGGCGTGAGGTGCGCGGCAACCGGACGAAAGCGGATGCGTGAGCTGCTATCGCGGTGGCGCTCGACGATGTCGTTGTTGGTGGCCTTCCAGTGCCCGCCTGGTTGGGGCATGTAGCGGTACAGCATGCCGTGCAGCTGCAGGACCGTGCCTTCGGAAAACGGCATCTGCTCGCCGCTCTCATGGATCAGACCGAGGGCGTCGCGGTAGCCTGCCACCTCTTGCTCTGAACGGCTTTGCGGCGTGGCATTTTTGAGCACCAATGACTTGAGCCGGTGCGCGGCGACGACCACGCCTTCCAGGCGGTTCGACGACTCGGTGGACTCGACCACTGCCACTTGCCGCAGGTCGCTCAAGACCTCCGGCGACTGCGCCACGAAGAGCTGCTGCTTGCCCCTGAACTCACCCAGGGCGCGCAGGGTCGCCAGCTGCTGCGCGTCGAAGCGCAGCTTGGCGAGGTAGTCTGGCGAGAGTGATTGCATGCAGCAGCATCCGGACAAGGAAGAATGGGGTAATACTACTGCAAATTGGGGTATGTTTGATCTTCATTGCCCCAATAACTCGATGTTTACCCCAATTGGCCCTGTCGGATCAGCTTGCGGACTCCGGTTCGTCGGGATCGGTAGGCGCCACTTCAGGCGCTGTGCCTTTGACCGGTCTCTCTGCCTCGATACGCAGTGGCTTCAGCCGATGCGCCGGTTTGCCTTGTGATGCGGTGCCGTAGACCCTCTGAGTTTTTCGGGATAGGTGGCCCAGCCCCCGGCTGACCGCGTCTGCGTCTCCGCTCCGCTTGGCATCCGCCCCCCACTGGTGCCTGAGGCAATACGCCGTCACGGTGTCCGGGTGCGAAGGCCACAAGCAGCCAGCTAAGCGCTGTACCTCTGCAGAGAAGTTCATGGCGCTCGCGACCTGAACGACGACAGGGGTCTCGGCCGTGCCGGGCAACAGCGCCTTGATCATCGACAACAACGGATGCGTGTCTCCCGCCGCGTACGTCAGGCGGCGATGCGGCTGCCCTTGTTCCCGTTTGACCTTCGCACCAGCGACCTCAAAGTGGATCTCGATCTCCTGCGTCGCTGCATCCTGCGTTTGCCAAACCTTGACACCTCTCTCCAGTTCGCCGGGGCGGCATCCCGTCAGCGCTGCGACCAACAATGCAGCGCCGTACCGTCCCGCACGGCCGCGCATGCAGAGTTGGACGCGCCAGTCAGGGGGAAGCCCGCGGAGGGCTCGCCGTTTGCTGTTGCGTAGCGCTCGCAAACCGCCCAGGCCTCTTCGCCTAAGTTCGAGCAGGGCCTGCACGCACGCGATTTGTTCGTCGAACGCAGCGATGTGTCTTTGTGCCTGCTCATCCGAAACGGGTTCGATGATGCTGCCCAGCAGTTCCAGCTGCCTTTGCTGCAGGGTGAACCGCAGGGCGGACATGCGCTTCTGAAACGTGGAGGGGCGTCGGGTGTTAGACACCACGCCAATCAACCCGTCCTGCGCCACCTTGGCTCGGGTGAGCAACGATTGCCCGAGCCGCAGGTAGTCGTGCTCCGTGTCGGGCGAGCGACCGGCATTGCGCGAGCGGTCGGACGCAAGCTGCTGTAGAAGGTTGGTGCTTTGAAGCATCTTGGCTTTTAGGCTTTGTATGAGCTTGCTCATGCACCGCTCCTCTCGCATCGCGGACGGCGGGGCGTATTCACCGCAAAGACTCGTGGTTGCACGGGCGGAGGCGAGGCGTGCAGCTCCAGCCCGCCTGGGTATCGGGTAACTTTCGCTTGCGGGTATTCCGCCAGCACTTTGGGTAGGGCAAGCAAGAAACTCGTGCGGAAATCGTCCTCGGCACGAACGCCGCAGTACTCTTGCCCGAATTGCAGGCGCAGCGCCGCCCACGGGACGGTCACGGGTGGCCCCTTGATGAGGTGAAGCCGGTAGGCCAGCCATGTGTAGATGTCGATGCACAGGGCGGACCCGGTCAAAGCGTGAAGCGCACGACGATCCAGTGGAACGCCGTGTGCGCGCAACTCTTTGTAGAAGTCGTCGGTGAGAACAAGAACATTGGGCCACTTGTTGAGTTCACCGGCAGAACGCGGCAGCCAAGCTTCGTACTGCTTCACGGCCATGCTGTTGAAGGTATGGTCGGCGAAGCCCATCTGAAGCCGACAGGCAGCCATGGCGTTGAGCTGGCAGCGCAGAGTCTTGTAGCGCCCCCCTTGCGTGTCAGCGAGGCCAATCAAGCGCATGAAGTCAGCGGGCGTACGACCAATTTCGATGGCCGGTGAACTGCTTCGCAGGGCCAACGTGGCGATACATGCCAAAGCAAGGCGCGGGGTAGCGCCGTACGGGATGGGCTGAGGAACCGGGACGCCGGCAATGCTGAGGATGCCTGCCTGCACGTGCAGCCATGCCGAACCGACACGACGCTGGAACTCCCGCTCCTTCACTTTCCGACGCGGCAGGCCGGTCTGACAAAGGATGGAGTGATGGAAGATCAACTCATTCCAATCTGGTGGGTCTTGCGCGATGGAGACCCCTGCTTCAAGCAGCTTGGCGTCACGAGCGCTGAGCGCCTTTGGTGGCGTATCTGATAACAGAAGGCCATCTGCTCGCGGCGAGGGCTTTGCCGCCCGAGCCGCTTGCGGCAAGTACTGCGTTCTAGCCGCAAGCGCCTGAGCATCTTCCCTGGAGACGCCGCGTGCGATCAACGCAGCGACATACTCGGCACGGAGGGCCGCGTCGCCGTCGATAGGGGAGCCGTCAAGGGAGCTCATTGCTCACCTCCCTTGGCTGACGGCTGCGCTGTGTTGTTTTGCGCCCATCGAGCCCGCGACATCTGCTCGGCTTTCGTTGGGCGGCCACGGGGGCGGCGCGGCGGTGGTGGCTCGGCGGGGCGGGTGGACTCGATCCACTGAAGAACATCGCGCTCGTACCAGCACAGACGGCGGCTATTCGGAAGCTTGAATGGCCGGGGGATCAGGTGCGCGTACTTGGCGTTGGTAGCGCACGTCCTGATGGTCGTTTCTGTCTTGCCGATGAGGGAGGCAAGTTGCTCGATGAACAGAATCCGTGGCAGATCGGCAGGCGGGGCCACAGGCGGCAACGACGGAGCGATGCAGACGGGGGCGAATCCCTCTGCCACAGCTTGCGCGACCGGCTTGGTTGCGCTTTTTGACCTTGCGGGGCGTGATGAGTCGCCAGTACGGGCGACCGGAAATGATCTCGGCATAGGGGTCTCACAAGCAAGCGCGCTTGCGAGAGCCGATGCTGTTGGTGGAGGCGCATCAAGTACTGGGACTTGAAGTTGATTCGCCGCACCTCACGGGGCTTGTTTCACTTGGGCTTGATGACAGGTGTCGGTTGCGCTTGCGCACCTGCATCTACACCCCGGCGGGTACACGCCGAGCGTTGAGTTGCTCTCTTGGTTCGGCTATCTCTCGTTCGCCCGAACCGCACCTGCCCGTGACCGTAGCCCACACAGTTTTTACGAGGGTGTCTGGCAGGTCCACTGTGTGCTCACCCGTGAATGACAGTATGGGGAAATTCCCAGCAGCGTCAAGTCGTAAGCTTGGCTTGCGCTACGCGCGGGACGGGTTGCCAGTCAAAACCACATCGACTTGCTGGGCCATTCTTGGGCCATCGAGGGGCGAGATTTACTCTGAATCGTCATTCATGACGATCCAAAGCAAAAAAGCCCAAGTGCCTGATTCACTTGGGCTTTTCCGTTTTTTGTCTGGTCGGGGTGAGAGGATTCGAACCTCCGGCCTCTACGTCCCGAACGTAGCGCTCTACCAGGCTAAGCTACACCCCGATGGTCTGGAGCGTGCGTATCAGACGCGGCGCTCAAGTAGCTGAGACGCCAATTGTAGCAGCGCTTCAGAGTGGTTATTGGCAGGCAGGCGTCTTGCCGCGTCAATGGCCTGCTGGGCCTGCTCTGCGGCTGCCTGCCTGGTGGCTTCGAGCGCGCCGGTTTGCCGCACGATGTCGATGACTTTGGAGAGTTCGTCGGTGGCGCCGGCCTCGATGGCCTGGCGGATCAATTCGCGCTGGTCTTCAGAGCCGCGCTGCATGGCGATGATCAGCGGCAGCGTCACCTTGCCTTCGCGCAGGTCGTCGCCCAGATTCTTGCCCATTTCGCCGGCATCGCCGTCGTAGTCGAGAACGTCGTCGATCACCTGAAAGGCCGTACCCAGGGCTTGCCCGTAGTCGGCACACGCCGCTTCGATCTCCGGTGTGCTTTGCGAGAGCACGGCCGCCAGCCGCGTACTGGCCTCGAAGAGCTTGGCGGTCTTGGAGCGGATGACCTGCAGATAGCCTGCTTCGCTCAAGGAGGCGTCATGCGTGTTCATCAGCTGCAGCACTTCGCCCTCCGCGATGATGTTGGTGGCCTCGGACAGGATCTGCATGATGCGCATGTCGTCAGCGTCCACCATCATCTGGAAGGCGCGCGAATGCAGGAAGTCGCCCACGAGCACGCTGGCCGGGTTGCCGAAGCTCTCGTTGGCGGTGGGGCGGCCGCGACGCAGCGTGGATTCGTCCACCACGTCGTCGTGCAGCAGCGTCGCCGTGTGGATGAACTCGATCACCGCAGCGATATTGAAGCGCTGCGCTCCTGTGTAGCCGAGCGCGCCGCAGGCCAGCAGCAGCAGCGCCGGCCTGAGTCGTTTGCCCCCGGCGGAGATGATGTACCGGGCGACCTGGCCCACCAGGGGGACAGAGGAGTCGAGCCTTTGGGCAATCACTTCGTCCACTTGCGACATGTCGTCGGCAATGAGTGCAAGGGCGGATGCGGTGCTGTGTGAGTTGGCGGCCAAAGCGTTCGATGGGTTCTGGATGTAAGCGGCGATTATAGAAAGAGCAGGAGGCCCCGTCGGTGCTGAGGCGGCTGGGTGTCGTGCAGGCGGGGGCACAGAGTGCTGGGCGGGGTTCCGCGAAGGCGTCGGGTCGGTGGCTGGGGTGGGGCTTGCCTGGTCTTACGGTTCGTGCTACATTCGCCGGCTCTGCAAAAATTCGTTTGCGGGACTCACACTCAAGAGGTTTACATGTACGCGGTCATAAAAACCGGTGGCAAGCAATATCGCGTTGCTGCTGGCGAAAAAATTAAAGTAGAACAGATTGCTGCGGACGTAGGCCAGGAGATCGTGATCGACCAGGTTCTGGCAGTCGGCAACGGCGCTGAACTCAAGGTTGGCACGCCCCTGGTGTCCGGCGCTACGGTGACGGCTACGGTCGTCGCCCACGGCAAGCACGACAAGGTGCACATCTTCAAGATGCGCCGTCGCAAGCACTATCAGAAACGCCAAGGCCATCGCCAGCAGTTCACCGAACTGCAAATCGGTGCGATCGCCGGTTAACAGGAGCTGATCTCATGGCACAGAAAAAAGGCGGCGGCTCTACGCGAAACGGGCGCGATTCCAAGCCCAAGATGCTCGGTGTGAAGGCTTTCGGCGGTGAACTGATCAGCGCTGGCTCCATCATCGTGCGCCAGCGCGGCACGCGCTTCCACCCCGGCACGAACGTCGGCGTGGGCAAGGACCACACGCTGTTCGCCCTGGTGGACGGCCACGTTTCCTTCGGCACGAAGGGTGCGATGTCCAAGCACACGGTCAACGTGACTGCCGCCTGAGCGCAAGTCATCTGACGCTGTACAAAGCCCCGCAGGTCGGGGCTTTGTCGTTTTCGGGAATGCTGGGGTGTCATGCGCCAGCGTTCCTCGATGCCCCGCGCTGCGGGGCTCTTGCGTTTTCGGCATGTGACTGCCCGAAGGCGCCTTTTGTAAACTGGATGCCATGAAGTTCGTTGACGAAGCCTTTATCGACATTGCCGCCGGAGACGGCGGCAATGGCTGTGTCTCGTTCCGCCACGAGAAGTACAAGGAATTCGGAGGGCCGAATGGTGGCGATGGCGGACGGGGCGGCCACGTCTTCGCGGTCGCCGATCCCAACCTCAATACTTTGGTGGATTTTCGCTATTCGCGCCGGCATGAAGCCAAGCGCGGAGAGCACGGCATGGGCTCGGACATGTTCGGCGCCGCGGGCGACGACATCACGCTCAAGATGCCGGTGGGCACCATCATTTCCGATGCCGAAACGGGCGAAGTGCTCTATGAGTTGCTCAATCCAGGCGACGTGATCACCATTGCCAAGGGCGGTGACGGCGGTTTTGGCAACATGCGGTTCAAGAGCGCCATCAACCGCGCTCCGCGCCAGAAGACGCCCGGCTGGCCTGGCGAGCGCAAGAGTTTGAAGCTCGAACTGAAGGTGCTGGCGGACGTGGGTCTGCTGGGCATGCCCAATGCCGGCAAGTCCACCCTCATTTCGGCCGTGTCGAATGCCCGCCCGAAGATCGCCGACTACCCGTTCACGACCCTGCACCCCAATCTGGGCGTGGTGCGCGTGGGCCCCGAGCAGAGCTTTGTCATCGCCGACATTCCCGGTCTGATCGAAGGTGCCTCCGAAGGTGCCGGACTGGGCCATCAGTTCCTGCGCCATCTGCAGCGCACCCGCCTGCTGCTGCATGTCATCGACATGGCACCTTTCGATGACTCGGTGGACCCGGTGGCGCAGGCCAAGGCCATCGTGGAAGAGCTGCGCAAGTACGATGCCGAGCTGCACGCCAAGCCGCGCTGGTTGGTGCTCAACAAGCTCGACATGGTGCCGGAGCAAGACCGTGCCGCGCGGGTCAAGGATTTCGTCAAGCGCTTCAAGTGGAAGGGGCCTGTGTTCGAGATCTCCGCGCTGACCCGCGAAGGTTGTGAGGCCCTGATCCACGCCATCTACAAGCATGTGCGAGCCGAGCAGCAGGCGCTGATGGCGCCGGTCGAGATCGACCCCCGGTTTGCGGGCGACGTGCCCGAGTAGGGCGGGCGGCGGAGGGTGATCCCTTCGCCATGCTCTTGAGTTTTGCTATTGAAATAGTAGCTATATGCGCTTGTCCAGCAAGCGCCACATGCCTGGATGACCCTGAAAATGCTGCCCAATGTATTGCGTGATGCCCGCCGGATTGTGGTCAAGGTGGGTTCCAGCCTGGTGACCGACGAGGGCCGGGGGCTCGACGAGCAGGCGATTGGCGAGTGGAGCCGGCAGCTCGCCGCGCTGGTGCGGGGCGACGGCGCCACGCGCCGCGAGGTGGTGATGGTCTCCAGCGGCGCCATTGCCGAAGGCATGAAGCGACTGGGCTGGACCGCCCGCCCGAGCGAGATCCACGAACTGCAGGCGGCAGCCGCCGTTGGCCAGATGGGACTGGCGCAGATGTACGAAACCAAGCTGCGCGAGCAAGGCATGGGCAGCGCGCAGGTGCTGCTGACCCATGGCGATCTGGCCCATCGGGAGCGCTACCTCAACGCGCGTTCCACGCTGCTGACGCTGCTGCGCCTGGGCGTAGTGCCCGTCATCAACGAAAACGACACCGTCGTCACCGACGAGATCAAGTTCGGTGACAACGATACGCTGGGTGCGCTGGTGGCCAATCTGGTGGAAGCGGATGCGCTCGTCATCCTGACCGACCAGAAGGGCCTCTACACCGCCGATCCGCGCCGCGACCCGGCTGCGCAGTTCGTGCACGAAGCCCGCGCGGGCGATGTGGCGCTGGAGGCGATGGCTGGCGGAGCGGGTTCGAGTATCGGCAAGGGCGGCATGATCACCAAGATCCTGGCGGCCAAGCGGGCGGCCGGCTCGGGGGCTTCGACCGTGATCGCCTGGGGGCGCGAGCCGGATGTGCTCATACGGCTGGCGCAGGGCGAGGCCATCGGCACGCTGCTGGTCGCTCAGACGGCCAAGCAGCAGGCACGCAAGCAATGGATGGCCGATCACCTGCAGCTACGCGGCTCGGTGTCCGTCGATGCGGGCGCGGCCGCCAAGGTGCGCGACGAGGGAAAGAGCTTGTTGCCGATCGGAATGGTGGCGGTGGAGGGGGAGTTCTCCCGGGGAGACGTGATCGCCGTGCGCGATATGGAAGGGCTGGAGATCGCACGCGGCCTCGCCAACTACGCAAGCGCTGAGGCGCGCTTGCTCTGCCGTAAGCCTTCGGCGGAAATCGAGCGCCTGCTGGGCTACATCGCCGAGCCGGAAATGATGCACCGGGATAACCTGGTGCTGACCGGCAGAGCGAAGCCCCAGGCTGCCGTGGCGGCCGCAGCCCTGCAGGGCTGAAAGGAAAAGAGCCCTTGGCGGGCTCTTGGGAGTGATGGCTGTCTGAAGAAAGTTGCCCGAACGGGATGCCTTGCGGTGCGTTCGGGCTGGTGTCGAAAGTGCCTGCCTCGTCGCTGAGGCAGATGGCAGTTCAGGTGTGTTCGCCCTGCGGGTCCGGATCGAAGCTGGCACCGGGTGGCAACTCAACGCCGGGACTCAGCAGCAGTGAGCCTGCACGATGCATGGCGCCGCCGGTGTTGCCGGCATCCGCACCATCGCGGGATCGCATGCCGCTACGCAAGTAGCGATTGCGCTGTTCCTGGCGTGGCAGGAAGCGAGCCAATTCGGTCAGCGCCATTTCATAGACGCCCCGCTTGAATTCGACCACCACGTCCAGCGGCACCCAGTAATCGTTCCAACGCCAGGCATCGAATTCCGGATGATTGGTGGCGCGCAGATTCAGATCCCAGTCGTGGCCGACGAGCTGCAGCAAATACCAGATCTGCTTTTGGCCCTTGTAATGGCCGCGCGCATCGCGCCGTATATACCGGTCAGGCACCTCGTAGCGCAACCAGTCCCGGGTTCGGGCGACCACGCGAACGTGATTCGGCTGCAAACCCACCTCTTCGTGCAGTTCCCGGAACATCGCCTGCTCGGGCGTTTCGCCCCTGTCGATGCCCCCTTGCGGGAACTGCCAGCTGTGGGTGCGAATGCGCTTGCCCCAAAATACCTGGTTTTTCTGGTTGAGCAGGATGATGCCGACGTTCGGCCTAAAGCCGTCCCGGTCAAGCATAATCTAACCCCAAATTTTTAAACTGTGTCCATTATGCACGTCGCTTTACGAGCGACAAGCGGAGTGGTCCCGGCTGCCTGAAATCGCCCGATGAAAGCTTCCCAATTTTTCGTTTCCACCCTCAAAGAAGCACCTGCGGACGCCGAGGTGATGAGCCACAAGCTCATGATGCGCGCAGGCCTCATCAAGAAGCTGGGGGCCGGCATCTACAACTACATGCCCATGGGCCTGCGCGTGGTGCGCAAGGTGGAGGCCATCGTGCGTGAAGAGATGAACCGAGCCGGTGCCGTGGAATGCACCATGCCTGTGGTGCAACCGGCCGAGCTTTGGCAGGAGACCGGCCGCTTCGACAAGATGGGCCCTGAGTTGCTGCGCATCAAGGACCGCCATGGGCGTGACTTCGTGATCCAGCCGACCAGCGAGGAAGTGGTCACTGACATCGCCCGGCAGGAACTGCGCAGCTACAAGCAGCTGCCCAAGAACCTCTACCAGATCCAGACCAAGTTCCGCGATGAACGGCGCCCGCGCTTTGGCCTGATGCGGGGTCGCGAATTCACCATGAAGGACGCCTACAGCTTCGACCGCGACATGGCCGGCGCCAAGGCCAGCTACCAGGTCATGGCCCAGGCCTACCGCCGCATCTTCGACCGCTTCGGCCTGACCTACCGCGCCGTGGCGGCGGACAGCGGCGCCATCGGCGGCGACCTGAGCGAGGAGTTCCAGGTGATCGCGGCGACGGGCGAGGACGCCATCGTCTATTGCCCGACCAGCGACTACGCCGCCAACATGGAAAAGGCCGAGGCCCTGCCGCCTGCCGGCCCGCGCCCCGGCGCCACGCAGCCGCGCACGCTGACCCCTACGCCGGGTAAGAGCACCTGCGCCGATGTGGCCGCGCTGCTGGGCGTGCCGCTCCAGAGCACGGTCAAGTCGCTGGTGCTGGCCACCGACGAGACCAATGCCGAGGGCGAGATCGTCAAGAGTCAGGTGTGGCTGCTGCTGCTGCGCGGCGACCATGACATGAACGAGATCAAGGTGTCCAAGGTGCCGGGGCTGGAGGCGGGCTTCCGTTTCGCCACCCTGTCCGAAATCGAAGCCCACTTCGGCTGCAAGCCCGGCTACCTGGGCCCGCTGGAGCTCAAGCAGCCCGTCAAGCTGGTGGTGGACCGCGAAGTGGCCGTGATGGCCGACTGGATCTGCGGCGCGAACCAGCCTGATTTCCACATCACCGGCGTGAACTGGGGTCGCGACCTGCCCGAGCCCGAGTTGGTGGCCGACCTGCGCAACGTTGTCGCGGGCGATCCATCGCCGGACGGCAAGGGCGAGCTGGCCATCGAGCGCGGCATCGAAGTGGGTCACGTGTTCTATCTGGGCACCAAGTACAGCCGCGCGATGAACGCCACCTTTCTCGGCGAAGACGGCAAGCCCGCCTTCTTCGAGATGGGCTGCTACGGCATCGGCATCACGCGCCTGCCCGCGGCCGCTATTGAGCAGAACCATGACGAGCGCGGCATCATCTGGCCCGATGCGATCGCGCCGTTCACCGTGGTGGTCTGCCCGGTGGGCATGGACCGCAGCGAGGCGGTGAAGGCCACGGCCGAGCAGATCTATGCCGACCTGCTGGCTGCTGGTGTGGACGTGATCCTGGACGACCGTGGCGAGCGCCCCGGCGCCATGTTCGCCGACTGGGAATTGATCGGCGTGCCGCATCGCGTGACCATCGGCGACAAGAGCCTGAAGGAAGGCGTGGTCGAATACCAGCAGCGCCGTGACGCTGCTGCGACCAAGGTGGCCGTGGCCGACATCCTGGCCCACGTGAAGGGGCGAGTGGCGGTATGAGCCCGCTGGCCCCTCGATGTGTGGGGCCGGAGCCCGCTGAGGCGGGCGTGAGCCGCCGCAAGCTGCTGCGCATGGCATCCGTATCCGCTGCCGGGCCGGCCATCTGGCTGGGCCTGCCGCAGGCGGCCCATGCCGGCGGGCAGATCGAAGAGCCGCTGGCGGACTCCGTGCGCTCGGCACTCAGCTTCGCGGTTGCCTCCCAGGAGCCGCTGGAGCCCACCTTCGCCTCCACCGAGGCCCGGCTCGGCTACCTGCGCTGGATGGCCGCCATGAGCGACCGTCTGCGCGTGCGCAAGCCTGATGGGCAGGTCCGCCGGGATTTCCTGCAGACCGTCTGGTACGAGTCCAAGCGCGCGGGGCTCGATGTTTCCCTGGTGCTGGGGCTGATCCAGGTCGAGAGCGCGTTCCGCAAATTCGCCGTCTCCAGCGTCGGTGCCCGTGGCTACATGCAGGTCATGCCGTTCTGGACCCGCGTGATCGGCGATGGGGATGCGAGCAAGCTGTTCCAGATGCAGACCAATCTGCGCTTCGGCTGCGTCATCCTGCGCCACTACCTGGACCGCGAGCAGGGCGATCTCTACATGACGCTGGGCCGCTACAACGGCAGCCGGGGCAAGCCTGCGTATCCGAATGCGGTGTTCTCGGCGCAGCGCAACTGGTTCTTCCAGGAGCGCCTGGCCCACGGCGGCGCCTCGGCGGCGTGAGCTGCGAGGCGTGCCGCACCGTTGTGCGGCGGCTTCCCAGGCTCAGGGTGCGTTGCCAGGCGCGGGGGCGCCGTCCACCAGCCGCGAGACCATCACCTGGTCGATGCGATAGCTGTCCACGTCCAGCACCTCGAACTTGTATCCGTCCCAATTCACGCTGTCCGTGCGGCGGGGCACCCGGCGCAGCATGACCATCAGGAAGCCGGCGAGCGTCTCGTATTCGCCCGCATGGGGGAGGCTGTCGAGGTTCAGGGCGCGCAGCACGTCCTCGACGGGCGTCACGCCGTCGATGAGCCAGGAGTTTTCGTCGCGCCGCACGATCTGTTCTTCGTCGGTAGGGCTGATGAGGTCGCCCATGACGGTGCTCATCACGTCGTTGAGCGTGACCACGCCCACCACCAGGCTGTATTCGTTCACGATGACCGCGAAGTCCTCATGCACCTGGCGGAACTGCTCGAGCACCTCGCCCAGCGAGAGACGGTCAGGCACGATGAGCACCTTGCGCACCAGGCCCTCGTCGGCCAGCGAGATGGGCTGGTTGTTCAACACGCGCTGGAAGAGATCCTTGGCATCGACATAGCCCACCACGTGGTCGATGTCGCCATCGCACACCGGATAGGTCGAGAACGGTTCTTCCGCGATGCGCGCACGGATCACGGTGTCGGGGTCGTCACGCAGGAAGTAGGCGATGCGGTCGCGTTGCGACATGGCGCTGGAGACCGTGCGGGTGTCGAGTTCGATCACGTTCTCGATCACCTGCTGCTCACGCGCTGCCAGCACGCCGGAGCGCGCGCCGGCTTCCATCATGGCCAGGATGTCGTCCGCCGTAACGCGGTCGTCCCGCAGCGACGACAGGCCCAGCACGCGAAAGAGCAGGTCGGCGCTGCGGCTGTACAGCCAGACCAGCGGCTGCAGAATGGCCATCAGCACCTTCATGGGCCGCGCCACGCGCAGTGCGAGCATTTCGGGGTTGGCCATGCCCAGCCGTTTGGGGAACAAGTCGGCGAACAGGATGAAGAGCGAGGTGATGATGGTGAAAGAGGCCAGAAAGCCCAGCGTCTGCGCCTGCGCATCGTCCAGCCAGATCCCCAGCAGGCTGGTGAAATGCGGGCTCAGTGCGCCTTCACCCACGATACCGCCCAGGATGGCGACGGCGTTCTGTCCGACCTGCACCACGGTGAAGTAGTCGCCT
The DNA here is from genome assembly GCF_057642795.1 of Paracidovorax sp. Classification (NCBI taxonomy): domain Bacteria; kingdom Pseudomonadati; phylum Pseudomonadota; class Betaproteobacteria; order Burkholderiales; family Comamonadaceae; genus Paracidovorax; species Paracidovorax sp. The sequence goes on along the minus strand of NZ_JBXYZY010000027.1, from coordinate 156,130 downwards.
GGCTGCTCCTGGATCCGCATGACCCGTTCTGCGCGGGGATCGCCCTCATCCGCCATCTGCCGCAACCGCAGGCGGCGCGATGCCGCGAGGGAGATTTCTGCCAGCGAAAAGAACGCGCTGGCGACGATCAGCAAACCGATGACGAAGAGGCTTTGGGAAAAATTCATGTAAAGCGGGCGGGCTGCGTGCGGTGTCGCACGGCGAGCCCGAGTGTAGCGGTGCGCAGCGGGCAGTCCGCTCGCTGCGCAGGGCGGCTGGCTACTGCACGAAGCCGATACGCGTCTTGCGTGCCGTGCCCGGAGGCAGGTCCGCTACCTCCACGGCGCCGCGCCGGGCCAGGCGGGCATTGCCGAAGGCGGTCATCCAGGCGCGCCGCATCTCGCGCGGCGGCATGTGGGCGAGGGCGTCCAGCACGTCCGCTTCGGGCTCGGGGTCCAGCAGGCGGCCCCAGTCGTGGCTGGCGCGGATCTCCTGGTAGAGCTGCCGGGCGATGGAGCGGGCCTGTTCGGGCGTGGGCGCGGGCACCTCGAACACGTTCATGCGGTTGAGGATGGGGTCGGGGATGCAGCGCTCGTCGTTGGCCGTGGTGATCCAGATGACCTGGCTGGCGTCGATGGCGACCTCGGCGAATTCGTCGGTGAAGCTCTGCGCCGTGTCGTGCTCCAGCAGGCTGTAGAGCGCGCCCAGGGGGTCGTACTGCGCGTCGCCCGCGGCCTTGTCGATCTCGTCGATGACGATGACGGGGTTGGCGTATTCGCCTTCCACCAGCGCCTCGAATACCTTGCCGGGACGTGCGCCCTTCCATTGCGAGGACGAGCCCGAGAGCAGCCAGCCCGCGGTCATGGAGCTCATCGGCACCAGGTTCATGCCCGTGCCCAGCAGCTGGGCCAACTGGCGGGCGAAGTGCGTCTTGCCGATGCCGGGCACGCCCAGCAGCAACATGGGCGTCACTTCCAGGCCGTCGCTGCAGTCCTGCGCCAGGGCGACGTGGCGCTTGACGTCGTCCAGCACCTCGGTGAAGTTGGGCAGCTGCTCGTAGAGGCCGGCCATGTCGGGCACGCCCGCCGGTTTGACCTGGAAGCGTTCGGGCCCGCGCTCGAGCATGCGTTCATAGACGGCGCGCAGGCCGTCGTGGTCGCGCTGGTTGCCGGCATCGTTCAGGCGCCTCAGGCGCCGCTCCACGTCGCCGGGCTGGAACACGTTGCGGACCCGGGCCACCGGCAGGCTCAGTGCCGAAGGCTGCGGGACGAGGCTGTGCGAGGAAGAGTTACTGCTGCTGGTGCTCATGTCGCGCTGCTCCCGGTTGAAGAAGACACGGAGTCATTCAAGCACACAACATGCCGGCAGTGAACGCTGGATAAACCCGGTCAACCTATCGGTGTTGACCGCATTGCCTGCCCTGTCGGCCGGGCATGAAAAAGCCGCCCGGAGGCGGCTGGCTGGCAAGCCGGGCGACGTGCGCCTTATTGGGGCGTACCGAGCACCTGCTTGAGTTCGCCCGACTCGTACATCTCCATCATGATGTCCGATCCGCCGATGAATTCGCCCTTGACGTAGAGCTGCGGGATGGTGGGCCAGTTGCTGTATTCCTTGATGCCCTGGCGGATTTCCGGATCTTCCAGCACGTTCACGGTGGCCACGCTCTTGGGGTCCACGCCGCAGGCCTTCAGGATCTGGATGGCACGGCCGGAGAAGCCGCACATCGGGAAGCTGGCGCTGCCCTTCATGAACAGCAGGATGTCGTTGGATTTGACGAGGGCGTCGATGCGTTGCTGTGCGTCGCTCATGGGGGAATCTCCTGAAGGAATGGGCTGTGGCCAGGGCGCCGCAGCGAATGCGTGATTATTTCACTGTCTGCGGCGCGGCGTGCGGCGCACGGCCGGGGCGTCTTGTCACTGGGGGCGCATGGCGCCCGTGCAGCGCGCCACGCCCGCCAGGTCAGCGCGGCTTTGCACCTGCGCGAAGCCGGCCGTGCGCAGCAGCGCCTGCACGGCTGCGGCCTGGTCCCAGCCGTGCTCCAGCAGCAGCCAGCCGCCCGCGGCGAGCCGGGCCGGGGCCTGCTGCACGATGGTGCGGATGTCGTCCAGGCCGTCGGCGCCGCTGGCCAGGGCCTGGGCGGGCTCGTGCGTGAGGGCGGCCAGGTGCGGATCGCCCTCGGCGATGTAGGGCGGGTTGCTCACGATCAGATCGAAGGGGCCCTCGATGCCGTCCAGCCAGTGGCCTTGGCGCATCTGCACGGGCAGGCCCAGGCGCTGGGCGTTGCCCCGGGCCACGTCCAGCGCATCGGCGCTGGCGTCCACCGCCGTCACCTGTGCCGTGGGGCGCTGCCGCTGCAGGGCCAGGGCGATGGCGCCGCTGCCGGTGCCCAGGTCCACTACACGGGGGGCGGGCAGCAGGGCGATCGCTTCGAGCGCCCAGTCCACCAGGGTTTCGGTATCGGGGCGCGGGTCGAGCACGCGCGCGTCCACCTGCAGGGGCAGGCCGTAGAACTCCTTGGTGCCGGTGAGGTAGGCCACGGGCTCGCCGGCCGCGCGGCGGCGGCACAGGCGTTCGAAGCCCTCCTGGGCTGCGGAGCCGAGCGGATCGGTGTCGTGCGCCAGCAGCCAGGCGCGGTCGCCGTGCGGGCGGCCCAGCGTGTGCAGCAGCAGCAGTTGCGCGTCGATGCGGGCCAGACCTTGTGCCTGGGCTTGGGCGAGCGCCTGGGCGACCGTCTGCGGTGGGGTGGGGCTTGGTATCAATTTGATAGCGGAATGCGCAGGTTCTTGGCGGGCTGCAGGCTGTTTTGATGCGGGTCCATGGCTGGGGGAGCCGCAGGCCGCAAGGCTTCAGTGGAATTCCCGCTCGCGCAGCCACTTGGTGGCGATCCATTTCTCGCCGCGGATGACGGGCGCGCCGCCATGCAGGCTGCGGGTGGCGGGGTGGGGCCGGTCGTAGCTGAAGAACACGGCATTGCCGCGGCGCGGGGCCACTTCCAGCTGTACGTCGGGGAAGGTGGTGCCGCCGCCTTGCTCGGGGTCGTTCAGGTAGATCACCAGCGTGGCCACGCGCTGGCCGCCGCGCCGCAGGATGGTGGGCGTGCCGGGCTCTTCGGGGTCGAAATAATCGTAGTGCGGCTTGTACTCGGCGCCCGGGCGGTAGTGCAGCACCTGCAGGCCTTCGCCGTTCTCGACAGGCCAGCGCACCAGCTGCGCGATGCGGGCCTCCAGCCGCGCGACGACGTCGTTCTCGCCCCGCTGGAAGAACATGCCGTCGCTGGTGCGGTCGTCGTTGACCTCTTCGCCGCCGGTGCGCGTCGCCACGGTCAGCGAGCGCGCCATGCGCGGCTCGGCGGCGGCGATGAGCGCATCGCATTCCTCGGGCGAGAGCAGGTTGCCGAACAGCACGACCCGCGGCGCGTGCAGCGACATCAGCACCTCGACCTCGCGGTCGCCCACGTCGATGCGGGCGGGCGACTGGCTCAGGTCGGGCTCGGGGATGGGGTGGGGGCGTTGCGCGGTGCTCGGCGCTGTTGCCGTGGCGGGGGGAAGCTGCGTCTTCTTTCTCATCTCATCGGCCAGCGCCGTTTCCATGGCGTGCACGGCGACGGCCTCGTCCCAGCCTGCGTCCAGCATGGATTGCAGCACCACCGGGCCGGTGAAACCGGCCTCGGCCTGTTCGATGATCCAGGCGCGCAGTTCGGGCGTGACGGGCTGGCGCACGGTGGTGGCAGAGGCAGAACGGGAGTGGGAAGACATGGCGGTCGTCGTGCGTGCGTTGGCGTGGATCGGAGGCGGCTCGTGCCCCGGCGCTCAGCCGGTGGTCTTGCGGCGGAACACCAGGCGGTCGGGCGTGGACACGGCAGGGGCAAAAGCATAGCCCTCCGCATCAAAACCCTCGAGCTGGCGCGGGGTTGCCACACGGTGCTGGATGGCGTGGCGCGCCATCAGCCCGCGCGCGCGCTTGGCGTGGAAGCTGATGATCTTGTAGGCGCCGCCTTTCCAGTCCTCGAACACGCATTCGATCACGCGGGCCTTGAGCACCTTGCGGTCCACCGACTTGAAGTATTCCTGCGACGCCAGGTTGACCACCACCGGCGTGGCGTCGGCCTGCAGCCGGGTGTTGAGGTGCTCGGCGATGCGCGAGCCCCAGAACTGGTAGAGGTTGGCGCCGGCGTCGGTGGCCAGGCGCGTGCCCATCTCCAGCCGGTAGGGCTGCATGCGGTCCAGTGGGCGCAGCACGCCGTAGAGGCCGCTCAGGATGCCCAGGTGCTGCTGCGCCCAGTCCAGCTCGTCGGGCGTGAGGCTTTGCGCCTGCAGGCCTTCATAGACGTCGCCATTGAAGGCCATCACGGCCTGGCGCGAATTGGCGGCCGTGAACTTCGGCTCCCAGGCGGCATAGCGGCCCACGTTCAGCGCGGCCAGCGCATCGCTGATGTGCATGAGCGATGCGATCTGCTGCGGCGATTGTTCGCGCAGCACCTCGATCAGCCGGGTGGAGTCGCCCACGAACTGCGGCTGCGTGTGCGGCAGGCCGTCGGGCAGCGGCGTGTCGTAATCCAGCAATTTGGCGGGGGACAGCAGAAACAGCATGGCGGTGCGGGCCTGTCGTGAGTGAGTGGTGGGGGCGGGCGATGGAGGCGCCCCGCACAATGGGCTGCGGCCCGTGAAGGGCCGCAGAAAGGGAACGAGGAGGCAGTGTGCCTCAAGCGCGGGCCGGCCAGCAGGGCGGGGGGGCTTGCCCCCGGCTGCTGGCCGCCTGCGCGGCCACTACCGCGGCATCACGCCGTGGTGGAGGGCTGATGCGGCGCTTGCTGTTGCTGCTCGAACGGCAGCGTCAGGTCGCGCAGGTCGCGGCGGGTTTCCACCAGCACCAGTGGGCCTTCGTCCAGCACCACCACGGGGGGGCGTTCGCGCGGCACATGCACCGGGCGGGGTTCGGCGGCGATGGCGGCCTGTGCGGCAGCGATCTTCTCGGCGTCGGAATTGACCCATTCCAGGCCGGAGCCTTGGGCCACCGAGATCAGCTCCTGCACGGGCAGCTCGAAGGTCTGCACGCGGGGCATCGAGCTCGCGGCCGGAGCAGCGGCTGCGGGAGCCGGTGCTGCGGCAACCGGTGCTGGCGCTGCCGCCACGGCCGGAGCCGGTGCAGGCGCCGGTGCGACCGGAGCTGTCGCGACTGGCGCAGCTGCCACAGGAGCGGCGGCAACCGGAGCGGCTGCGGGCTCGGACGGCTGAGCTTCGGCTACTGGAGCAGGCGCTGCCACTTCTGCTGTGGCCTGCGCTGCCGGTGCAGCTGCAGCGGCCGCTGCATTGAAGTAGCTGCGGCGCGGTGCGTCCTGCGCGGCGTCGGCGCCTGCCTGCGGCTGTGCGGCTGCGGCGGGTGCATCGAAGGCTTGCGCTGCGGCGGCTTCTACCGGTGCCTGCGGGCCTTCGCCGGCTGCGGCCTCGGCGTCGCGCGGGGCGCGGTCGCCTCGGTCGGCTCGGTCGGCTCGATCGCGGCGGTCACGGCCGTAGCGGTCGCGGGAGCGGCGCTGGCGGCCTTCCTCGCCGCCGTTGGCGGGGCCGGCGCTGGGGGCTGCCGTTGTGGAGTCGGGACTGTTCAGGTCCAGATCGGGCAGGGCAGCCAAGGGCGATGCGGCTTCTACGAAGTCGCCTGCAGCGGGGGCTGCAGCGTCGCCTTGGCGTGGTGCGCGCTCGCCGCGTCCACCGCGTTCGCCTCGGCTGCCGCGCTCGCCGCGTTCACGGCCTTCGCCGCCACGCTCGCCGCGTGGGCCGCGCTCGCCGTTGCGTTCGCCATTGCGCGGCGCGCGCTCGGTGCGGGCTTCGCCGGTCACGTCGTCCAGTGCTACGCCAGCGGCAGCGGCCACCGCTGCTGCGGGCATGCCGTCGGCTGACAGGGCAGCCGATGCGCTGCGCGGTTCACCGCGTTCGCCGCGTTCGCGGCCGCCTCGGCCTTCACGGCCCTCGCGGCGGGCGTCGCCTTCGGGGCGGTCGCCACGGCTCTCACGGCCTTCGCGGCCATTGCGGCTTTCGCGGCCCTCGCGGCCTTCCATGCCGTCGCGGGGCGGGCGGCTCTCGCGTCCCTCGCGGGCTTCACGACCTTCACGGCCCTCGGCGGAGCGGCCGTCACGGCCTTCGTTGCGGCGGCCGCGGCCTTCGCCGGTGCCGTTGCCGTTGCCGTTGCCGGCGGGGTCGCGCTGGCCTGGACGGCCATCGCGGCCTTCGTTGCGGCGGCCGCGGCCATCGCGGCGGGCTTCGCCACGTTGGCCGTTACCGGCTTCGGGCGAGGCAGCGGGTGCCGGGGCGGGGGCTGCGACCGGCGCAGGCGCCGGGCCGAAGCCGAACAGGCTCTTGAGCCAGGCGAGGAAGCCTTGCTCCTGCACCGGCGCCGGGCGCACGGGTGCGGCCGGTGCCTGGGCCGGGCGGGCTGCGGCGGCAGGCTGCGCAGGGGCTGCAGCGCCGTTGCGCGGTGCGCGGGTGGCGCCTTCGGGGCGGGGTTCGGCCACCGGAGCGGGCGCGTCGGGCAGCACGCCCTTGATCACCGGGGTCTGGCGGTTCGTGGGTTCCTGCGAGCGGCGCGTGACGGCGGTCGGGTCCTCGACTTCCTCGGCGAGCTTGTAGCTGGCTTCGATATGGTCCAGGCGCGGGTCGTCGTGCTTGAGGCGCTCGAGCTTGTAGTTCGGCGTTTCCAGCGTCTTGTTGGGCACCATCAGGACGGCCACGCGCTGCTTGAGTTCGATCTTGGCGATCTCGGTGCGCTTTTCGTTCAGCAGGAACGATGCCACTTCCACGGGCACCTGGCAGTGCACGGCGGCCGTGTTGTCCTTCATGGACTCTTCCTGGATGATCCGCAGGATCTGCAGGGCGGAGCTTTCCGTGTCGCGGATGTGGCCGGAGCCGCCGCAGCGCGGGCAGGGGATGGACGAGCCTTCCGACAGCGCGGGCTTGAGGCGCTGGCGGCTCATTTCCATCAGGCCGAACTTGCTGATGGTGCCGAACTGCACGCGGGCGCGGTCCTGGCGCAGCGCGTCGCGCAGGCGGTTTTCCACTTCGCGGCGGTTCTTCGACTCTTCCATGTCGATGAAGTCGATCACGATCAGGCCGCCCAGGTCGCGCAGGCGCATCTGGCGGGCGACTTCGTCGGCGGCTTCCAGGTTGGTGCGGGTGGCGGTTTCCTCGATGTCGCCGCCCTTGATGGCGCGGGCCGAGTTCACGTCCACGGAGACCAGCGCTTCGGTGTGATCGATCACGATGGCGCCGCCCGAGGGCAGGGTCACGGTGCGGGCGTAGGCCGACTCGATCTGGTGCTCGATCTGGAAGCGGCTGAAGAGCGCCGCGTCGTCGCGGTAGCGCTTGACCTTGGAGGCATGCTCGGGCATGACGTGCGCCATGAACTGGTGCGCCTGCTCGTAGATGTCGTCGGTGTCGATGAGGATGTCACCGATGTCGTTGTTGAAGTAGTCGCGGATGGCGCGGATGACCAGCGACGATTCCTGATAGATCAGGAAGGCGCCCTTGCCGCCCTTGGCCGCGCCGTCGATGGCGGTCCAGAGCTTGAGCAGGTAGTTCAGGTCCCACTGCAGTTCGGGCGCCGAGCGGCCGATGCCGGCGGTGCGCGCGATGATGCTCATGCCCTTGGGGTACTCGAGCTGATCCATCGCCTCCTTGAGCTCGGCACGGTCCTCGCCCTCGATGCGGCGCGAGACGCCGCCGCCGCGCGGGTTGTTGGGCATCAGCACCACGTAGCGGCCGGCCAGGCTCACGAAGGTGGTGAGGGCTGCGCCCTTGTTGCCGCGCTCTTCCTTCTCGACCTGCACCAGCAGTTCCTGGCCTTCGCGGATCACGTCGTTGATGCGCGCCTGGTTGGGCGAGACGCCTTCGGCGAAGTACTGGCGGGAGATTTCCTTGAACGGCAGGAAGCCGTGGCGGTCTTCGCCGTAATCGACGAAGCAGGCTTCCAGCGACGGCTCGACGCGCGTCACCACCGCCTTGTAGATGTTGCCCTTGCGTTGTTCGCGCCCCTCGATCTCGATCTCATAGTCCAGCAGCTTCTGGCCGTCCACGATGGCAAGACGCCGTTCTTCGGGCTGCGTGGCGTTGATGAGCATCCGCTTCATGATGCGATTCCTTTTCGTTGTCGTTGCGGCGCGCCCGGCAGCTGCTGGCTTGTCGTGCTCAAGCTGCTGGCCGCGCGTGCCGCGGATTTCCAAACCAATGACGGGCTCTAGAGGAGCCGTGATTGCCTGGACTGACGCATCGAAACGAAGGGAGGAATGGCCGGATGCCGCGCGGCTGCAAAGCGTCTAGCTTCGCAGGCGAGGTGGTGGCGCGTGGATGGGGGCGAGCCGGGCTGCGCAGAGAACCGCTACGAAAGGTATAGCGGCTGGCACTTGCCGGACGGGCGCTGCGGGCATGTCGCGCACCCATGCCAGAGGCGCATGCCTCTGCCAAAGGGTCGCAATCCAAGCCAGCAATGCCCACATAGTTGTCGCTTCGATCCGCCGACCTGTGGTGCCCGTGTGGGGCAACCGGCCGGCTTGGGGATTCCGTGTTCAGTGTTTCAATTCGTCAGCCTGCCGCGCGGCATGTGGGCTGCACAGGCATCCGGGCCTGCAATCCGCGCACACGACGCCCGTGGGCAATCGACCTCCTGCGCAGCATGCCGGGTTGGGTGGACTAAACTCCAGACAAATCAACCACTTACACAACGTAGCGCAGGTGAAACACATTATAGGGGGCAAATCGGTCCCAGACTCTGCCCCGGCCGCGACAGCACCGTCGGCCCGCATCGTGCAGGTCGATGCGGAGTCGGCCGGCCAGCGGCTCGACAACTTTTTGATACGCCATTTGAAGGGCGTTCCCAAGACCCACGTCTATCGCATCATCCGCAGCGGCGAAGTGCGCATCAACAAGGGCCGCGCCAGCGCCGACACCCGCGTGGAGGACGGCGACCAGGTGCGCCTGCCGCCGGTGCGCGTGTCCGACAAGGTGGCCGAGAAGGCCGAGCGCCCGGCGCCCGCGCGCGAGTTCCCGGTGCTGCTCGAAGACGACCATCTCATCGCCATCGACAAGCCCGCGGGCACGGCCGTACATGGCGGCAGCGGCGTGAGCTTCGGCGTGATCGAGCAACTGCGCCAGGCCCGGCCGCAGGCGAAATTCCTGGAACTCGTGCACCGGCTGGACCGCGAGACCTCGGGCATTTTGTTGGTGGCCAAGCGGCGCTCGTCGCTGGTGGCGCTGCAGGACCAGTTCCGCGAGCGCGAGACGGGCAAGACCTATCTGGCCCTGGTGGCTGGCACCTGGCCGGCCAACAAGAAGGTGATCGACACGCCCCTGCACAAATACCTGCAGGCCGATGGCGAGCGGCGCGTGCGTACCACCACGGCCGACGACCCGGACGGCATGCGCTCGATCACCCTGGTCAAAGTGCGCTCGGTGCTGCCGCCGCGCCCGCAGCAGGGGCTGCCCGCCATGAGCCTGCTCGAGGTCACCATCAAGACCGGCCGCACGCACCAGATCCGTGTCCACCTCTCCAGCCAGGGGCACGGCATCGTGGGCGACGACAAATACGGCGATTTCGACCTCAACCGGCGGCTGCAGAAGCTGGGCCTCAAGCGCATGTTCCTTCATGCATGGCGGCTACAGTTCACCCATCCGGCCAGTGCCGAGCGCGTGGAACTGCGCGCCGAACTGCCGCCCGAACTGGCCGACTACGTTTCCGGACCTGCTTGATGAACACTTCCCGCCCCCGCCGCTTCGACCTGATCGCCTTCGATTGGGACGGCACGCTCTACGACTCCACCGCCATCATCGTGCGCTGCATTCAGGAAGCGGTGCGCGACGTGGGCGGCACCGTGCCCAGCGACCAGGCCGCTGCCTGGGTGATCGGCATGAGTCTGTCCCAGGCGCTGGCGCATGCCGCGCCCGACGTGCCGCCTGCCAAGCATGCCGAACTGGGCAATCGCTACCGTTACCACTATCTGAAGCACCAGGACGACCTGAGCCTCTTCGAGGGCGTGATGCCCATGCTGCAGGCGCTGCGCGAGCGCGGCCATTTGCTGGCCGTGGCCACCGGCAAGAGCCGCCGGGGTCTGGATGAGCTGCTGCACACCGACGCGCTGCGCGGCGTCTTCGATGCTTCGCGCACCGCCGACGAGACCGCTGGCAAGCCCCATCCACTGATGCTGCAGGAGCTGATGGCCGAATTCGATGTGCCGCCCGAGCGCACGCTGATGATCGGCGACACCACGCACGACCTGCAGATGGCGCTGAACGCCGGCTGCGCCAGCGTGGGTGTGAGCTACGGCGCGCACGAGCCCGCGAGCTTCGAGCCGCTGAATCCGTTGTTCGTGGCCCACGACCTTCGCGAACTGCACGAATGCCTGCTGCAGCGGGCCTGAGCGGGCGCGGCCCATCGAGCAAGATAGAACAGAAGGAAGCAGCCGTGGACCCGTCCACTCCCGCCCCCGCTCCGCTGCCGCCCGGTGCAGGCCCCGACGCCGAGCCCGCGCCGCGCGAGATCGAGCTCTGCCCGTCGGCCGATCTGGTCGAGGGCGGCCTCGCCGTGGCGTTCGACGTGATCCGCTACGGCCAGGTCAGCCGCGCCTTCGCGGTGCGCTACCAGGGCCGCGTGCATGCCTACCTGAACCGCTGCACCCATGTGCCGATCGAGCTGGACTACCAGCCCGGCCGCATCTTCGACGACACCGGCAACTGGCTGCTCTGCGCCACCCACGGCGCCGCTTACCGGCCCGACACGGGTCATTGCGCAGGCGGCCCCTGCCGTGGCGGGCTGGTGAAAATCGCCCTCTCTGAAAGCGGCGGCATGGTCCGCTGGCATACTGCGCCCCACCTCCAACCCGTAGAGTTCTGATTCATGACCGATCCCACCCGCACCGATCCAACGGGTCCCGCGGAGAATCCGTCCCCCACGCCCGATCTGTGGGCGCAGGGTGCTCCTGAAAAAGTAGCGGAAACCGCTGCTGCCGTCGCCGACCGCCCCGGCTGGGAACGTGGCGTGCTCGAAAAGCTCGTCTTCGCCACGCTGTCGGAGCAGCGCTCGGCGCGCCGCTGGCGCACCTTCTCTCGGCTGGCCTGGCTGGTCTTCGCCATCGCCATTGCCTGGGTGGTGCTGCAGCGCGATACGGCCACCGTCAGCAAGTCCACGCCCCACACGGCCGTGGTGGACATCAAGGGCGAGATCGCTGCCGGTGCTGATGCCAGCGCCGAATTCGTCGTGGCCGCCATGCGTAGTGCCTTCGAGGATTCCGGCTCGCAGGCCGTGGTGCTGCTCATCAATTCGCCGGGCGGCAGCCCGGTTCAGGCGGGCATCATCAATGATGAGATCGTGCGCCTCAAGGCCAAATACAACAAGCCGGTCTATGCCGTGGTGGAAGAAAGCTGCGCCTCGGCCGCTTACTACATTGCCTCGGCGGCCGATGAGATCTACGTGGACAAGGCCAGCATCGTCGGCAGCATCGGCGTGCTGATGGACGGCTTCGGCTTCACCGGCGCCATGGACAAGCTGGGCGTGGAGCGACGGCTCATCACCTCCGGCGCGAACAAGGGCTTCCTCGATCCCTTCAGCCCCATGTCGGAAAAGCAGCGCGCTTTCGCTCAGCAGATGCTCGATCAGATCCACGAGCAGTTCATCGCCGTGGTCAAGAAGGGCCGCGGCACGCGCCTGAAGGTGAGCGACGAAACCTTCAGCGGCCTGTTCTGGACCGGCCAGCAGGCCGTGGAAATGGGCTTGGCCGACCATCTGGGCAACCTGGACTACGTGGCCCGCGAAGTGGTCAAGGCCGAAGACGTGATCGACTACACCCGCCGCGACAATGTCGCCGAGCGGCTGGCCAAGAAGTTCGGCGCGGCCATGGGCGAGACGGCGGTGCGCGCACTGCAGGCCGTGCCGGCCATCCGCTGAGGGCCGGAGCAGGGTGCATGCCCTGCACGCAAATCGCATCAAAAAAAGCGTGGAGCCTTTCGAGGCTGCCACGCTTTTTTGTTGTCCGGGACGCTATCGCCCGATGAGGAACACGGCCGGCGTGCGGTTGTCCGGCGGCTCCGGCTGCTGGCGCCACTGCCGCACCAGCTGACTGGCGGTGCGCGCCGTCGCCAGCGTGAGGCCGCTGGCAATCGCCAGCCGTGTGTTGGGCTGCAGCGTCTGCAGCAGCGCCTGCCAGAGGGCGGCGTTGCGGTAGGGTGTTTCGATGAAGAGCTGGGTCTGGCCCTGCTTGAGCGCCAGGGATTCGAGTTCGCGGATGCGTTGGGCGCGCTCACCGCCGTCCTGCGGCAGATAACCGGTGAAGGCGAAACCCTGGCCGTTGAGGCCGCTCGCCGCCAGCGCCAGGAGCAGCGACACGGGTCCCACCAGCGGTACCACGCGCACCCCCAGATCGTGTGCGGCGCGCACCACCGAGCTGCCCGGGTCGGCCACGGCCGGCATGCCGGCTTCGCTCACCAAGCCGATGTCATGGCCTTGCAGTGCCGGCGCCAGCAGCGGGCGGGCGTCGAAGGGTGCATGGCCGGCCGCGCCGTGGTCGCCCTTCTTGTGGACTTCGCGTGGCAACTCGGTGATCTGTTGCGCCTGCAGCGGCGCTGCCAGGGGGTGGAGGGCATCCACCCGCTTCAGATAGGCGCGGGTGCTCTTGGCGTTCTCGCAGATCCAGTGTGTGAGGCCGGATGCAGTGCGCAGCGTGGCGTCGGGCAGGGCGGAGCCCAGTTCGGCCTGTGTGTCGCAGCCGAAGTCCAGCGGTGCCGGCACCAGATAGAGCGTGCCCTTGGCGGTGGTCGCCGCGTTCATGGCAGCACCAGGCCGGCGGCCCGCAGCATGCGGCAGGTGCGGATCAGCGGCAGCCCGATCAGCGCAGTGGGGTCGTCGCTTTCGATCGCGTCGAGCAAGGCGATGCCCAAGCCCTCGCTCTTGGCGCTGCCCGCGCAGTCGTAGGGTTCTTCGGCCCGCAGATAGCGCTCGATCTCGGCATCGTCCAGGTCGCGGAAGCGCACACGCACCTCGGCCAGCTCCACCTGTTCGAAGCCGCTGGCCTGGCAGATCACTGCCACGGCGGTCTGGAAGATCACCGTTTGGCCGCGCATGCGGCGCAGCTGGGCGATGGCGCGTTCGTGGTCGCCGGGCTTGCCCAGGGGCTCGCCCGCCAGGTCCGCCACCTGGTCGGAGCCGATGACCACCGCCTGTGGGTGCAGCGCGGCCACCGCGCGGGCTTTGGCCAACGCCAGGCGCAGGGCCAGATCGCGCGGCGCTTCGCCGGTGAGTGGGGTTTCGTCCACGTCCGGGGCGGCAACGTCGAAGGGCAGGCGCAGCCGGCCCAGCAATTCGCGCCGGTAGCGCGAGGTGGAGCCCAGGATGAGCGTGCGGGAAGAGGGGGTGAGGTCAGGCATGCGGGCGATTCTCTTACACTGCATCCATGACCAAGGAATACTCCCCGAACCGTCTGGATGTGAAGGCTTTCGCCCTCGCGGGCGGGCATCTTTCTCACCGCGATTCGCTATTGAAATACGAGCGCCTGGCCGAGGAGGCACAGGGGCTACATCCTGATCTGATGGTGGAGTGGGACGCTCACGGCGAAGTGCGCAGCACCCATGGAATCGGCGGCCAGGTGTGGCTGCGCCTGAAGGTGCGGGCCACGGTGCCCATGGTGTGCCAGCGCTGCTTGACGCCCGTCGATGTGCCGCTGGAGGTGGACCGCGAGTTCCGCTTCGTCGCCGATGAGGCTACGGCCGAAGCGCTGGACGATGAGAGCGAGGAAGACCTGCTCGCGCTCAGCCGCGAGTTCGATCTGCACGAACTCATCGAGGACGAGCTGCTGATGGCTCTGCCCGTGGTGCCGCGCCACGATGTCTGTCCCACACGTGTGCCGCTGGCATCCAGCGACGAAGACTTCGAAGAAGCCAACGCGCAGAAACCCAATCCTTTCGCTGCGCTGGCGTCGCTCAAGAACGACAAAACGGGCGGCTGAGCCCGCCTCTGGCCGCGAAAAAGCAAGTCGGCTATAATCGAGGGCTTCGCGCGAATCCCCTCGTGTCTATTCAAGAAGATGGGCTGGGTGGCTGGGTCGCGTTTTACCAACCCTCTCCAAGACTCAGGAGCCGACCATGGCTGTTCAGCAAAACAAGAAATCTCCCTCCAAGCGCGGCATGCACCGTTCGCACAACGCCCTGACGACGCCGGGCACTGCCGTGGAAACCACCACCGGCGAAATCCATCTGCGTCACCACATCAGCCCCAACGGCTTCTACCGTGGCCGCCAAGTGCTGAAGAATAAGTCCGAAGCCTGACCGGACTAGGCGCCTTGCAGGCGGCCTGAGGCCCGTTGCTACATTCAGCGTAGCGCGGGCCTTTCTCTTTTCTGCCTTCCATTCATTTCATCAACGGATCGCTACGCCGATCCAGACAAGTCGCCCATGATCACACTGGCTGTTGACTGCATGGGGGGTGACCACGGCCCCAGCGTCACGCTGGCGGCGTGCCGCCGATTCCTCGAACAACACTCCGATGCCCGCCTGCTGTTGGTCGGCACTGCCGACGGCCTCAAGGGGCTGGAGCACGAGCGCGCCACGCCTGTCCTGGCGACCGAAGTGGTAGCCATGGACGACCCCGTCGAAGTGGCGTTGCGCCGCAAGAAGGATTCGTCCATGCGCGTGGCCATCCAGCAGGTCAAGGATGGCGCGGCGCAGGCAGCGGTTTCCGCCGGCAACACCGGCGCCCTGATGGCCATCGCCCGCTACCTCCTCAAGACGCTGGACGGCATCGACCGGCCGGCCATCGCCACGCAGATGCCCAACGCCAAAGGGGGCGCCACCACGGTGCTCGACCTGGGTGCCAACGTTGATTGCACGGCCGAGCACCTGCTGCAGTTCGCCGTCATGGGGTCGGCCCTGGTGTCGGCGCTGCAGGAGGGGGGTGAACCCTCCGTCGGCCTTCTCAATATCGGCGAAGAGATCATCAAGGGCAGCGAAGTCATCAAGAAGGCGGGCGAATTGCTGCGAACCGCCGGCAAGAGCGGCGATCTGAATTTCTATGGCAACGTAGAAGGCAACGACATCTTCAAGGGTGTTGTCGATATCGTGGTGTGTGACGGTTTCGTGGGCAATGTGGCGCTCAAGGCCAGCGAGGGCGTGGCGTCGATGATCGTCGGCGGCCTCAAGCAAGAGTTCAAACGCAATATCTTCACGAAAATCGCGGCCATCGTGGCTTATCCGGTGCTATCTGCTCTGATGCGGCGCATGGATCACAGGCGTTACAACGGCGCGGCGCTGCTGGGCCTGCGCGGGCTGGTGTTCAAGAGCCACGGTTCGGCCGATGCGTTAGCTTTCGAGCAGGCTCTGGGCCGGGCGTATGATGCGGCCCGCAACAACTTGCTTGACCGCGTCCGGACGCGGGTGGCGCACGCAGCGCCGCTTCTGGCCCCTGCCGAGACGCCGCCAGTGCCCGGAATGGCCGCGGCCACACATTGATGAGACGCTATTCCCGCATCACAGGCACCGGCAGCTATCTGCCTCCGCGCCGCCTGTCCAATCAAGATCTGGTGGCCGAACTGGCCCAGCGTGGTATCGAAACCTCGGACGAATGGATCGTGGAGCGCACCGGCATCCGTGCGCGACATTTCGCCGAGCCCGATGTCTGCAGCAGCGACCTCGGTCTGGAGGCTTCTCGCCGTGCCATCGAGGCCGCCGGCTTGCAGCCGCAGGACATCGACCTGATCATCGTCGCCACGTCCACGCCGGACATGGTGTTCCCCTCCACCGCCTGCATTCTGCAGAACAAGCTGGGCGCCAACGGCTGCCCTGCCTTCGACGTGCAGGCTGTGTGCAGCGGCTTCGTCTATGCGCTGACCGTGGCCGACGCCATGATCCAGTCCGGTGCCGCCAGCCGCGCGCTGGTGGTGGGGGCCGAGGTGTTCAGCCGCATCCTGGACTTCAATGACCGCACGACCTGCGTGCTGTTCGGCGACGGCGCCGGCGCCGTGGTGCTGGAGGCCTCTGAGCAGCCCGGCATCCTCGCCAGCGACCTGCATGCCGATGGCAGTCATGTCGGCATCCTCTGCGTGCCGGGCAATGTCTCCGGCGGCCAGGTGCTGGGTGATCCGCTGCTCAAGATGGATGGCCAGGCCGTCTTCAAGCTCGCCGTCGGCGTGCTGGAGAAGGCTGCCCGCGCCGCGCTCGACAAGGCCGGCCTGACCGAAGCCGACATCGACTGGTTGATCCCGCACCAGGCCAACATCCGCATCATGCAGAGCACGGCCCGCAAGCTGAAGCTGTCGATGGACAAGGTGGTGGTCACGGTGGACCAGCATGGCAACACCTCGGCCGCGTCCATTCCGCTGGCGCTCGACCACGGCGTGCGCTCGGGGCAGGTCCAGCCGGGCCAGCACGTGTTGCTCGAAGGGGTGGGCGGTGGCTTCACCTGGGGCGCGGTGCTCCTCAAAATGTAGCGGCACGCGCTTGCCAGGCAAGCGCTGCAGCCACTTTCTTTTTCGAAAAACCCAAGTGAACATGTCGAAAACCTTTGCTTTCGTTTTTCCGGGCCAGGGCTCGCAGTCCGTCGGCATGCTGGACGGCTGGGGCGATCACCCGGTCGTGGTGCAGACGCTGCAGGAAGCCTCCGACGCGCTGGGCGAAGACGTCGCCCGCCTGATCCATGAAGGCCCCAAGGAGGCGCTGGCCCTGACCACCAACACCCAGCCGGTGATGCTGGTGGCGGCCGTTGCCGCATGGCGCGTCTGGCGCGCCGAGGGCGGCGCTGCGCCTGCCGTGCTGGCCGGCCATTCGCTGGGCGAATATTCCGCGCTGGTGGCCGCCGAGGTGCTGAGCCTCGCCCAGGCCGCGCCGCTGGTGCGCCTGCGCGCTGCCGCCATGCAGGAGGCCGTGCCCGTCGGCACGGGTGCCATGGCCGCGATCCTGGGCATGGATGCCGCCAAGGTCATCGCCGGCTGCGCCGAAGCCGCCGCCGCGTTCGGCGCGGGTTCGCCCGAAGTCGTCGAGGCGGTCAATTTCAACGACCCCATTCAGACCGTGATCGCCGGCACCAAAGCGGCGGTGGACAAGGCCTGCGAAGTGCTGAAGGCGGCCGGCGCCAAGCGCGCGCTGCTGCTGCCCGTGTCCGCGCCGTTCCACTCCAGCCTGATGAAGCCCGCGGCCGAGAAGCTGCGCGCGGCCCTGGCCGGCCTGGAGCTCGCCGTGCCGCGCATTCCCGTGGTCAACAACGTGGACGTGGCCGTGCAGCAGGATGCTGATGCCATCCGCGACGCCCTCTACCGCCAGGCCTTCGGCCCCGTGCGCTGGGTGGAATGCGTGCAGGCCCTGAAGGCCCGTGGCGCCACCCACCTGGTCGAATGCGGCCCGGGCAAAGTGCTGGCGGGTCTCGCCAAGCGCATCGATCCCGAGCTGGTCGCTGCCTCCATCTATGATCCGGCCACGCTGGCCGAAACCCGAGAGCTTCTGGCATGAGCATCCAAGACAATACCGCTTCCTCCCCACAAATCGCTCTGGTGACCGGTGCCACGCGCGGCATCGGTGCGGCCATCGCTGCTGAGCTGTCTGCACGCGGCATGCGCGTGATCGGCACGGCCACGACCGCAGACGGTGCATCCCGCATCCAGCAGGCCCTGTCGGCCCACGGCGGCAAGGGCGTGGCCCTGAATGTGACCGACGGCGCTGCCGTCGATGCGCTGGTCGATGCCATCGTCAAGGAATACGGGGGACTGCACGTGCTGGTCAACAACGCCGGCATCACACGCGACACCCTGGCCATGCGCATGAAGGATGACGACTGGGATTCGGTGATCGACACCAACCTCAAGGCCGTGTTCCGCTGCAGCCGCGCGGCCATTCGCCCCATGATGAAGCAGCGCTACGGCCGCATCATCAGCATCACCAGCGTGGTGGGTGCCTCAGGCAATCCCGGCCAGGCCAACTACGCCGCCTCCAAGGCCGGCGTGGCGGGCATGACGCGCGCCCTGGCACGCGAACTGGGTAGTCGCAACATCACCGTGAACTGCGTGGCGCCCGGTTTCATCGAGACCGACATGACCGCCAAATTGCCGGAAGAACAGCAAAAAGCGCTGCAATCGCAGATCGCGCTGGGCCATCTGGGCCGTCCTTCCGACATCGCTAACGCGGTCGCCTATCTGGCCTCGGCGGGTGCCGGCTATGTGACGGGGCAGGAATTGCACGTCAATGGCGGCATGTACATGTAATTGAAGAAAGTTGACGCCGGTTCTCCGTGCGGCGGGTCGTTCAGGGGCTTTCCCCTTAAGCGGCTAGAATCGCGGATTCATTCACAACCCCCTGAGGGAAACCATGAGCGATATCGAAGCACGTGTCAAAAAAATCATTGCCGAACAACTCGGCGTTGAAGAGTCCCAAGTGACCAACGAAAAGGCCTTCGTGGCCGACCTGGGCGCTGACTCGCTGGACACGGTCGAGCTGGTGATGGCGCTGGAAGACGAATTCGGCATCGAGATCCCTGACGAAGACGCAGAGAAGATCACGACGGTGCAGAACGCCATCGACTACGCGAACACCCACCAAAAAGCCTGATCCTTTTTGCGCGATGGCGCCCGGCCGGGCGCTGTGAACCCCTAGAAAGTTTGAACGCATGAGCCGTCGTCGCGTCGTCGTGACCGGCCTGGGATGCGTCAGCCCCGTGGGCAACACGGTGGCTGATGCCTGGGCCAACATCCTCGCCGGAAAGTCCGGCATTGACCTCATCACCAAGTTCGATGCGTCGAACTTCGCCTGCAAGATCGCGGGCGAGGTCAAGGATTTCGACCTGAATTCGTTCATCAGCGCCAAGGATGCGCGCACGATGGACACCTTCATCCACTACGGCATCGCTGCCGCGCAGGAAGCCATCCAGGACTCCGGCCTGCCCACGGGCGAGGCACTGAGCGAGGAACTGGCCACGCGCATCGGCTGCATCATCGGTTCGGGTATTGGCGGTTTGCCGCTGATCGAGAACACGCATGCCGAGCTGTCCAGCCGTGGTCCCCGCCGCATCACGCCGTTCTTCGTGCCGGCTTCCATCATCAACATGGTGGCAGGCCACGTGTCGATGCGGTTCGGCTTCAAGGGCCCCAATCTTTCCGTGGTGACGGCCTGCACGACGGGCCTGCACTGCATCGGCGAAGCTGCGCGCAAGATCGAATACGGTGACGCCGACGTCATCGTGGCCGGCGGCAGCGAAGCCACCGTATCCCCATTGGGCGTAGGCGGTTTCGCCGCCATGCGTGCGCTTTCCACCCGCAACGACGATCCGCAGGCCGCTTCGCGTCCCTGGGACAAGGGCCGTGACGGCTTCGTCCTGGGTGAAGGCGCCGGCGTACTGGTGCTCGAAGAGTACGAACACGCCAAGGCACGTGGGGCGAAGATCTATGCTGAAGTCGCTGGCTATGGCATGAGTGCCGACGCCGGCCACATGACGGCGCCCAGCATGGACGGCCCCCGCCGTGCCATGCAGGCCGCTCTGCGCAATGCGGGTGTGAACGCCGATCAGGTGGACTACCTGAACGCGCACGGCACCTCCACGCCGCTGGGCGACCTGAACGAGACCAACGCCATCAAGGCGGCGCTGGGCGACCACGCCTACAAGACGGTGGTGAGCTCCACCAAATCCATGACGGGCCACCTGCTGGGTGGCGCCGGCGGCATCGAGAGCGTTTTCACCGTGCTCGCGCTGCGCGACCAGAAGGCTCCTCCCACCATCAACCTGGTGGAGCAGGACCCGGACTGCGATCTGGACTACTGCGCCAACACTGCCCGCGACATGAAGATGGACGTGGCGGTGAAGAACAACTTCGGTTTTGGCGGCACCAACGGCACGCTGGTCTTCAAGCGCGTCTGACGCGGGCAGTACCGCTGCCGCCGCGTCCCACAGACTGTCTTCCATCGCTCGGCCCTTGACCCGTGCCGCTGCGATGGACGCTTCACACTCCGCATCGTCTTCCTATCACCACCCGCCGGCGGTGCGCTTTCCTGTGGAGCGCAGCGTACGTGCTGGGCTCGCCCTCACTGTCCTGATCGCTGCCAGCGGGCTGGTGCTGGTGGGTTGGGGCATGGCGGGGGCGCCGCCCCATCCTTGGGCCCAACTTCTGGGCTGGGCTCTCTGGGCGGTGACAGCCGGGCTGGCGGCGATGGCCTGGCGGCGCAGCCCGCGCGGTGCCCTGCAATGGGATGGGGCGCAATGGTGGTTCCTTCCTACGGGCCAGGTGCGGCCTCTGGCCGCCCGGACTGCGCCCGAAGTGCATCTGGATCTCCAGCGTTTCGTTTTGGTGTGCCTGCCGTTGTGCGATGCGCCGCGTGTCTGGCTGTGCCTGGAGCGGGATGCAGATGCGCAGGGGTGGCCGGCATTGCGGCGGGCGTTATATTCGCGCGCCCGGATGGCTGGCAGCACGGCCTCCGCACGCTCCGAATCGGAATCCTGAATGTGCAGGCGAGGTGTCAGACCCCTTCGCGTGGCCGCCGCTCACGCACCTGTCCAGCCCTTGCGGCACGGGTGTGGCCCGTCTTTGTTCCATTTCCGCTTGCCGACGTCCGGGCGGCCCTTCCTTCTCCAAAATGACAGCATCTCCGCTTCCGCCCAACGGCAATGACAGCGATCTGCAGCTCGTCGAGCGCACGGTGGCGGGCGATCAGCGCGCCTACGAACTGCTGGTCATCAAGTATCAGCGCCGGATCGAGCGCCTGATCGGCCGCATGGTGCGCGACGTCGATCTGGTGCAGGACATCGCACAGGAAACCTTCATCCGCGCCTATCGCGCGCTGCACCAGTTCCGCGGAGAGGCCCAGTTCTATACCTGGCTCTACCGCATCGCGGTCAACACTGCCAAGAAGGCGCTGGTGGACATGAAGCGCAACCCCGTCATCACCGACAGCGCGCTGCGCGGCAGTGACGATGACGATGAAACTTCCCGCGTCGGCAACGAACTAACCACCGAAGAAACGCCCGAAACGGTGCTCGCTGCCCGAGAGATTGCAGAAGCCGTGAATGCGGCGATGGAGGCGTTGCCCGAGGATCTGCGCCAGGCCGTGACGCTGCGCGAGATCGAGGGCCTGAGCTACGACGAGATCGCGGCAGCGATGAGCTGCCCGATCGGCACGGTGCGGTCGCGGATCTTCCGTGCGCGCGAGGCGATCTCGGCGCGCGTCAAGCCGCTGCTGGACAAGCAGACGGGCAAGCGCTGGTGAGGTGCGGGGCAGCAGCCGGCGGATGGTGAATGGTGGGTGGGTACAAGCAGCAGGGTGATGGACATGAAGACGAATGACGATGTGATGATGCGCGAGCAGTTGTCCGCTCTGGCGGATGGGCAACTGCAGGGCGAAGAATTTGCGCGGGCGGTGGCGTTCGCCTGCATCGAGGCCGGTCGCGAACAGTGGCACATGCACCATATGGTGGGAGACGTGCTGCGCTCGGCCGAGCTGGCTGCGCCTTCCAGGCCACTGCTGCTCGACCGCTTGCGCGAACAGTTGGCCCAGGAGCCGCTGCCCCAAGCCCTGGCTGCCGGCGAGTTGACCCAGGTGGCGCCGGAGTCGCCCGCCCTGGCCGATGCCAGGGTCGCCAACTCCGGGGTGTTCCATTGGAAGATGGTGGCAGGACTCGCCTCTGTGGCCGCTGTGGCTGCAATCGGCTGGGGTACCTATGCCGGCACCGCGGCCCCGCAGGACGGTGGTGCGCAGCTGGCATCGGCCTCCTCGTCCACGCTGGCGGTGGCTGACGGCAGCAACGGCAGTTCGCAGCAGGTCATGTTGCGCGATCCGCGCCTGGATGAACTGCTGGCCGCCCACCGCCAGTTCGGTAGCACGTCGTCGCTGCAGATGCCGGCCGGATTCCTGCGCAACGCCAGTTTCGATGCCCCGGCACGCTGAGCCTGTGCAGGGCAGGGCCCACGGCGCCTGACGCCGGCCTGCCATACCGGCCGCATCCAGCGCCGCCTGCGGTGTATGGCGCTGCATCGAAGCCGTCACGCACCGCTGGCTGGCCGTGTCTGCGATGCGGCCCTTTCTCGCGGCATCATGTCGGCCGGGCATGTCCCCACGGCATTGCCGCCCTTGAGGGCGGTCACCGCACTTGGCGCGTTCGCGCTATCGTTTTCACTTTCCTCCCCGCACCGAATGTCGCAATTAGAAAGGTCGAAGATGCCCCTGATCGATTGGAAGAACCTGCATGCCCTGACCCTGGCGGGCGCGATGGCTCTGTCTGGCAGCCTGGCGGTGCTTCCGGTACAGGCGGCCCGTGCGCAGCCTGCCACGTCCGTGCGCGGACTGCCGGACTTCACCGATCTGGTGGACCAGGTGGGGCCCTCCGTGGTCAACATTCGCACGATCGAGAAGGTCTCCGATCGCTCCGGCGGCAATGCGATGGACGAGGAGATGCTCGAGTTCTTCCGCCGTTTCGGCGTGCCCATTCCCAATCTGCCGCGCCAGCAGTCGCCGCAGCAGCGCGTACCGCAGCCTGAAGAGCAGCCGCGCGGCGTAGGGTCGGGCTTCATCCTGACTGCCGATGGCTACATCATGACCAACCACCATGTGGTGGACGGCGCCGAAGAGGTCATCGTCACGCTGACCGACAAGCGCGAATTCAAGGCCAGGATCGTCGGTTCCGACAAGCGCACCGACGTGGCCGTGGTCAAGATCGATGCCACCGGCCTGCCTGCCGTGAAGATCGGCGACGTGGGCCGCCTGCGCGTGGGCGAGTGGGTGATGGCCATCGGCTCGCCCTTCGGGCTGGACAACAGCGTCACGGCAGGCATCGTCAGTGCCAAGCAGCGCGACACGGGCGATTACCTGCCCTTCATCCAGACCGATGTGGCCATCAACCCCGGCAATTCCGGCGGCCCCCTGATCAATATGCGCGGCGAGGTGATCGGCATCAACAGCCAGATCTATTCGCGCTCGGGCGGGTTCATGGGCATTTCTTTCGCCATTCCCATTGATGAGGCGATCCGCGTGAGCGACCAGCTGCGCGCCACCGGCCGGGTGAGCCGCGGCCGCATCGGCGTGCAGATCGAGTCCGTGGCCAAGGACGTGGCCGAATCCATCGGCCTGGGCAAGCCGCAGGGCGCTCTGGTGCGCGGCGTGGAAGCGGGCTCGCCCGCCGACAAGGCCGGGGTGGAGGCCGGCGACGTGATCATGCGCTTCGACGGCAAGGCTGTGGAGAAGGCGGCTGATCTGCCGCGCCTGGTGGGCAACACCAAGCCGGGCAGCAGGAGCACGGTGAGCGTGTTCCGGCGCGGCGTCACGCGCGATTTCCCGATCACCATCGCCGAGGTCGAGCCCGATGACAAGCCGGTGGCCAAGGCGGCTGACAAGGAGGCAGGACCCAAGTCCTCCGCTGCTGCCAAACAGGTCGGCCTGAGCGTGGCAGAGCTCACCGATGCGCAAAAGAAGGAGCTGAAGGTCAAGGGCGGCGTGCGGGTGGTGGCGGCAGCCGAGGCCGCTGCGCGCGCCGGACTGCGAGAGGGCGATGTGATCGTTTCCATCGCCAACACCGAAGTGGGCAGCGTCAAGGAGTTCGACGCGGTGTTGGCCAAGGCCGACAAGGCCAAGCCGATCAACGTGCTGTTCCGTCGCGGGGAGTGGGCGCAGTACGCCCTGATTCGTCCCGGGCGGTGATTGCCTCAGAGCCCCCGCGCCGAGTCCATGCCAAGACCCTGGTGTGTGCTCGGGATAGTGGATGCCCCCGACCGGACGATGACGGGTGTTACAAATTCGCCCGGCCGTCGTACCGCGGCCGCACGATGTGAGGCGTGGGTGGGCTATGTATGGTTTTCGGTAGAATGCGGGGCGCCCTTACCCGCCTGGGTGCATAAAACCGATGCGATACACCATGATGTGGGACGCGTCGTTTTCATGCACAGGTGTTCCACAGATCGCCCACAAGTTGTTCATCAAGTTGTCGGCAGCTCTGTGAATAAGCTGTTGATAAAATTCTCGTTGCGAGCCGGCAACGCCTGGGTGGCACCGCTGGCCGGGCTTTCCCGAAAGTCCTTTTTGCCTACAATGAAGTCCCAACTATCGCAGTTGCCAATGATTGTTGGTTCAGGGCGCGTCGCCATTTGACGCGCCCTTTTTTCTTGTGCGCGCCGTTTTAATTCAATCACTTGACGCTTTCCGTTGATGAATCACATCAGAAATTTTTCCATCATCGCGCACATCGACCATGGCAAGTCGACCCTTGCCGACCGCCTCATCCAGCGTTGCGGCGGCCTTGAGGAGCGCCAGATGGAGGCGCAGGTGCTCGATTCGATGGACATCGAAAAAGAGCGTGGGATAACCATCAAGGCCCAGACGGCCGCGCTGCAGTACAAGGCCAAGGATGGGCAGGTCTACAACCTGAATCTGATCGACACACCCGGCCATGTGGACTTCTCCTACGAGGTCTCGCGCTCGCTCTCCGCCTGCGAGGGCGCGCTGCTGGTGGTCGATGCGTCCCAGGGCGTGGAGGCCCAGACCGTCGCCAATTGCTACACCGCGCTCGACCTGGGCGTGGAAGTGCTGCCGGTGCTCAACAAGATGGACCTGCCGCAGGCCGACCCGGACAACGCCAAGGCCGAGATCGAGGACGTGATCGGCATCGACGCGGGCGACGCCATTCCGTGCTCCGCCAAGACCGGTATGGGTATCGAGGAGATCCTGGAGCTGATCGTCGCAAAGGTGCCCGCGCCGCGCGGCAACCCCGATGCGCCGCTGCGGGCCATGATCATCGACAGCTGGTTCGATCCGTACGTGGGCGTGGTGATGCTGGTCCGCGTGGTCGATGGCCGGCTGCTCAAGGGCGAGCGCTTCAAGATGATGGCCTCGGGCGCGGTGTACAACGCCGACAACCTGGGCGTCTTCACCCCCGCCAACGAGCCGCGCAATGCGCTGAACGCCGGCGAGGTGGGCTTCATCATCGCGGGCATCAAGGAGCTGAAGGCTGCCAAGGTGGGTGACACCATCACGCTCGAAAAGAAGCTGCCCAACAACCTGGGCCCGGCCGAGCAGGCGCTGCCTGGCTTCAAGGAAATCCAGCCGCAGGTGTTCGCCGGCCTCTACCCGACCGAGGCTAGCGAGTACGACCAGCTGCGCGACGCGCTGGAAAAGCTCCAGCTCAACGATGCGTCGCTGCATTTCGAGCCCGAGGTGTCGCAGGCGCTGGGCTTCGGCTTCCGCTGCGGCTTCCTGGGCCTGTTGCACATGGAGATCGTGCAGGAGCGCCTGGAGCGCGAGTTCGACCAGGACCTGATCACCACCGCGCCCAGCGTGGTCTATGAAGTGGTCAAGGGCGACGGCGAGGTCATCATGGTGGAGAACCCCTCCAAGATGCCCGACCAGGGCCGCATCCAGGAGATCCGCGAGCCCATCGTGACGGTGCATCTCTACATGCCGCAGGACTACGTCGGCCCCGTGATGACGCTCGCCAACCAGAAGCGCGGCGTGCAGCTCAACATGGCCTACCACGGCCGCCAGGTGATGCTCACCTATGAGCTGCCGCTGGGCGAGATCGTGCTGGACTTCTTCGACAAGCTCAAATCCGTGTCGCGCGGCTACGCGTCCATGGACTACGAGTTCAAGGAATACCGCGCCTCCGACGTGGTGAAGGTGGACATCCTGCTCAACGGCGAGAAGGTCGATGCGCTGTCCATCATCGTCCACCGCAGCCAGTCGGCCTACCGCGGCCGCGCCGTGGCGGCCAAGATGCGCGAGATCATCAGCCGCCAGATGTTCGACGTGGCGATCCAGGCGGCCATCGGCGCCAACATCATCGCCCGCGAAACCATCAAGGCCCTGCGCAAGAACGTGCTGGCCAAGTGCTATGGCGGCGACATCACCCGCAAGCGCAAGCTGCTCGAAAAGCAGAAGGCCGGCAAGAAGCGCATGAAGCAGATCGGCTCCGTCGAAGTGCCCCAAGAAGCGTTCCTGGCCATCCTTCAGGTCGAAGACTGAGAAGAAAAACGATGCAAATCATCACATCCCTGGTGCTGGCGGCGTTCGTCGGCTACGTGGGCGCCTGGTACCTGGGCGCCATCGAAGGCAATTTCGCGCTGCTGCTATTCCTGGCCACCGTGGTCACGGGCTGCTACTGGCTTGCCGAGCGCTTCTACTTCCTGCCCCGGCGCCGCCGTGCGGCCCAGGCCATCGAGGACGCCGCCGTCCAGCGCCGCGCCGAGCTCGACCGCATGGGCATCGCCAAGGTCGATGTGGACGTGCAAGAGGCCAAGGGCCGCATCCTCATGCAGCCCTGGTGGCTGGACTGGACGGCCGGGCTCTTTCCGGTGATCGCCATGGTGTTCCTGCTGCGCTCGTTCCTTTTCGAGCCGTTCAAGATTCCCTCGGGCTCCATGATCCCGACGCTGCACGTGGGCGACCTGATCCTGGTGAACAAGTTCGTCTATGGCATCCGCCTGCCGGTCATCAACAAGAAGATCACCGAAGGCCATGCGCCCGAGCGTGGCGACGTGATGGTGTTCCGCTTTCCGCCGCAGCCCAGCGTGGATTACATCAAGCGCGTGGTCGGCGTGCCGGGCGACGAGGTGGCCTACCTCAACAAGCGGCTGACCATCAACGGCAAGCCCGTGCCCACCACCGCGCTGCCCGATTACTTCGACGAAGACGCGATGGCGTACTTCAAGCAGTTCGAGGAGCAACTCGGCGATCACCGCCACGGCATCCTGAACAACCCGCAGGTGCCGGCTTTCGTGCAGGGCGCGAGCAACTTCAAGTTCCGCGAAAACTGCCGCTACAGCGTCGAAGGCGTGACCTGCAAGGTGCCCGAGGGCTACTACTTCATGATGGGCGACAACCGCGATAATTCGCTCGACTCGCGCTACTGGGGCTTCGTGCCCGACGCCAACATCGTCGGCAAGGCCTTCTTCATCTGGATGAACTTCAGCAATCCGCGCCGCATCGGTTCGTTCAGCTGACGTGTTGCGTGCGTGCAGCCGCTTCGGCGCTGTGCGGGCCGATGTCGGGCTCGTTCCAGATGCACTGCCACGGGTAGCCCCCCCACCGCGCCTGCCGTCCTTTCACCGTTCCAGCACTTAGGGAGTCCACGACATGACCATGCCCATCTCTGCCGCCTTGCCACGTCGCACGCTGCGTTCACGCCAGCGCGGCATGTCCTTCATCAGCGTCGTGCTGCTGGGGGTGATCGTGGTGGCGCTGTTCGCGATCGGATCGCAGTCCGTGCCGATCTTCCTGGAGAGCCAGGCCATCCACAAGGCGGCGGCCAAGGCGGCCCGCGAGAGCACCGTGGCCGAAGCGCGTGCGGCCTTCGATCGCGCAGCGGCCATCGACAGCATCGAATCGGTCAAGGCCAACGACCTGCAAGTGACCAAGGCCAACGACCGCCTGGTCGTCTCGTACAGCTATTCGCGCGAGATCCACCTGTTCGGCCCGGCCTATCTGGTCTATCGCTTCCAGAATTCGACGGCACCCTGAAAGCAGATCGCGCGGCCCAGGCCGCGCTCGACACCCGGGCGGACCGCGCTTTTGCGGCCCGCCCTGATGCCCCCGACACGCCGGATACCCACCGGCTCCATCCCCGCCTTCTGTTGTCAACGCACCCCGACCTAGCTCCCCCCACTCAGTGCTGCCACCCCTTCTTTCCCAGCTGCAGGACCGCCTGCAACACACGTTCTCCGACGCCTCCCTGCTGCAGCGCGCCATCACGCACCGCAGCTTTTCCGCCGACCACAACGAGCGCCTGGAATTCCTGGGCGATTCGGTGCTGAACCTGGCCGTCTCCAGCCTGCTCTACCGCCGGCTGGCCGACCAGCCCGAGGGCGACCTCTCCCGCGTGCGCGCCAACCTCGTGCGGCAGGAGAGCCTGCACGGCCTGGCGCTGCGGCTGAAGCTGCCCGAGGTGCTGCGCCTGGGCGAGGGCGAATCCAAGTCCGGCGGCAAGCAGCGGCCCTCCATCCTGGCCGATGCGCTGGAGGCCGTGATCGGCGCCGTCTATCTCGACGCCGGTTATGCCCCCGCCGAGGCGCTGGTGCACCGGCTCTTCGAGGGCATGGACGTGAACCCGCAGATGCAGGCCGCCGCCAAGGACCCGAAGACCGCGTTGCAGGAGTGGCTGCAGGGCCGCAAAATGAAGCTGCCCGTCTACCGCGTGGTGGGCACCGTGGGCGCAGCGCACAGCCAGACCTTCGATGTCGAGTGCACCATCCCTGAATTGGGTCTGACCGAACGCGGCACCGGCGGTTCGCGCCGGGCCGGCGAACAGGCTGCAGCCGCCGCGCTGCTGGCCGCCCTCAAGAAAGCGAAGAAGCAAGCATGAATTCCCAGGACGCTACCAAAAACGTAGCTGGTGGCGCAGAGAACACGGGCGCTGCCGGCCAGAATGATCTGGACGCGATGCTCGCCGCCGCCAAGCCGGGCGCAGGCCCGGTGCTGGCCGGCGCCACCGCGCCCGGCGCTGCTGCTGCTGCTGCCAGCACGGCCGGCCAGCGCTGCGGCCTGATCGCCATCGTGGGCAAGCCCAACGTGGGCAAGTCCACGCTGATGAACGCGCTGGTGGGGCAGAAGATCTCCATCACCTCGCGCAAGGCGCAGACCACGCGCCACCGCATCACGGGTATCCGCACGCGCGAGGCCACGCAGTTCGTCTTCGTCGATACGCCGGGCTTCCAGACCAAGCACAGCACGGCGCTGAACAAGTCGCTCAACAAGACGGTGATGGGCGCCATCGGCGACGTGGACCTGATCCTTTTCGTGGTGGAGGCCGGCAGCTTCACGCTGGCCGACGCCAAGGTGCTGTCGCTCTTCAAGCCCGGCATTCCGACGCTGCTGATCGCCAACAAGCTCGACGAAGTGCATCGCCGCGCTGAGATCGCGCCCTGGCTCAAGGGCATGCAGGAACGCCACCCGTTTGCCGAGTTCGTTCCCATGTCGGCCAAGAACAAGGGCGACATCGAGCGCCTGTTCGGCATCTGCGAGAAGTACCTGCCCGAGCAGCCCTTCTGGTATTCCGAGGACGAGCTGACCGACCGCAGCGAGAAATTCCTCGCCAGCGAGACCGTGCGCGAGAAGCTCTTCCGCTTCACGGGCGACGAGCTGCCCTACACCTCCACCGTCGTCATCGACAAGTTCGACGAAGAGCCCAGCAAGACCCACAAGCGCTTCCTGCGCGTGGCGGCCACCATCGTGGTCGAGCGCGACGGCCACAAGGCCATGGTGATCGGCGAGAAGGGCGAGCGCCTCAAGCGCATCAGCACCGAAGCCCGCCAGGAGATGGAAAAGCTCATGGACGCCAAGGTGTTCCTCGAAGTCTGGGTGAAGGTGCGCTCGGGCTGGGCGGACGACGAGGCGCGGGTGCGGTCGTTCGGGTATGAGTGATTCCCCCCTGAGTCGCCTTCGGCGCCTTCCCCCCAGGGGGACGACGCCAGCGGCCGGGCGAAGCCCGTTCCGCGGCGTCTGCCGGCATGGCCTGCTCCGCGGCCTTCTGATGGTTTGAGGCTGCTTGTGGTTCCAGCGCCGTGCATCCGGCATGCATGAGTCATCTTCTTTCAAGCGATTCGGCCTCTTGCGCGCTTGCCGCCTGCGCAAGCAGCTATTGATTGCATAGCAAACCATGCCTGCGCGCCGCATTGCCGAAGAGCCTGCCTATGTGCTGCACCGCTACGACTGGAGTGAGTCCAGCCTGATCCTGGACGTGTTCACCCGCCACTATGGCCGGGTGGCGCTGGTGGCCAAGGGGGCGAAGAAGCCGACCTCCAACTTCCGCCCCGTGCTGCTGCCGCTGCAGCCCCTGCGCGTGGGCTACACCGTCACCGCCGAAGGGCTGGGCGAGGTGCATCCGCTCAAGGGCGCGGAATGGGTGGGCGGCCACGTCATGCCCACGGGCGACGCGCTGCTGGCCGGGCTCTATCTCAACGAACTGCTGATGCGCCTGGTGGCGCGCGAAGATGCCCATGCGCCGCTCTTCGACGCCTACGCCGGCGTGGTGCGCGTGCTGGGCAGTGGCAGCCACGGCGATGCGCTGGAGCCGGTGCTGCGCAGCTTCGAGCTGCTGCTGCTGCGCGAGATCGGCCTGCTGCCCGCGCTCGATGCCGAAACCATGACCCTCACCCGGCTGCAGCCCGCCGCCCGCTATGCGCTGGTGCCCGAGGCCGGCCTGCGCGCCGCTTTACCGGGCGACCGCGCCACGCTGCCCGGCGCGCAATGGCTGGCGCTGCAGCGTGCGCTGGAGCCCGGTGGCGCGGGCAGCTACACCGCCACGCTGCGCGCGATCGCCGCCCCCACCGACGCGCCCATGACCTCCGACCTGAAGCCCCAGCTGCGTACCCTGCTGCAATACCATTGCGGCAGTCCCATGCTGCGCACGCGCCAGCTCATGATGGATCTGCAACTGCTATGACCACGACCACTCCCGCCCCCCACGCCACCGCCCACGACGCTCCCGGCCGCACGGCCCTTTCGGTCAACGTGAACAAGGTGGCGCTGGTGCGCAACACCCGGCATCTGGGCATTCCCAGCGTCACGCGCGCGGCCGAGCTGTGCCTGCAGGCGGGCGCGCAGGGCATCACCGTGCATCCGCGTCCCGACGAGCGCCACATCCGCGCCAGCGACGTGCATGCGCTGGCCGAGCTGCTACAGGCCTGGCCTGGCCGTGAATTCAACATCGAGGGCAACCCCTCGCAGAACCTGATGGAGTTCATCCGCACGGTGCGGCCCCAGCAGGCCACCTTCGTGCCCGACAGCGAAGACCAGTTCACCAGCGACCACGGCTGGAGCTTTCCGCAGGATGCCGAGCGCCTCGCGCCCCTGGTGGCCGAATGCCGCGCCCTGGGCGTGCGCGTGAGCCTCTTCATGGACCCGGTGCCCGAGCAGATGGCCGCCGCCCGTGCCGTGGGCGCCGACCGCGTCGAGCTCTACACCGAACCCTACGCCGCCGCTTGGGGCACCCCCGAGGCCGCCGCCCAGCTGGCCCGCTACGCCGCCGCCGCGCAGGCCGCGCTGGATGCGGGCCTGGGCGTGAACGCCGGGCACGACCTCAACCGGGACAACCTCGCCGCCTTCGTGCAGGGCGTTCCGGGGCTGCTCGAAGTCTCCATCGGCCACGCCCTGATCGCCGATGCGCTGGAGCTGGGCTATGCCGCCACCGTGCAGGCCTACCAACGCTGTATCGACGAGGGCATGGCGCGGCGCTGACGCGGCTCCGTGTCGGCCCACCAATAACTTACTCACTTTTCGATAGCTGCTGGCCCGCTTGAATCCATGGCCAGCGGTCGAAATGGCACATCAACCCATTCCATGATCTACGGCATAGGCACCGACATCTGCGACGTGCGCCGCATCCGCGCCAGCCTGGAGCGCCACGGTGAGCGCTTCGCCGAAAAGGTGCTGGCCGAGGGCGAACTCGCCATCTGGCGCCGCCGCAGCGAGCGCTGGCCCGACCGGGGCCTGCGTTACCTGGCCACGCGCTTTTCGGCCAAGGAGTCTTTCAGCAAAGCCATTGGGCTGGGCATGCGCATGCCCATGACCTGGCGCCACTGCGAGATCGCCAACCTGCCCAGCGGCCAGCCGCAGGTGGTACTGCACGGCGCGCTCAAGGAATGGTTCGAGGCGCGCGGCCTGCACTGCCACATCACCTTGACCGACGAGAGCGACTACGCGGCCAGCTTCTGCGTGGTCGAGAAGAAGGCCTGACGGATCGGATGAAACCAGCGGTCAGCGCTTGTAAAACAAGGGCTGGCTGCTATTGATAAGGTAGCAAATCAACATGACGGAACACGCCCCCCTCATCCTCGACGTCGCCGGTACGGCACTCACGGCCGACGACCGACGCCGCCTGGCGCACCCGCTGGCGGGCGGCGTCATCCTCTTTGCGCGCAACTGGGAAAGCCGCGCGCAGCTGCTGGCGCTCACCGCCGCCATCAAGGCCGTGCGCAGCGACCTGCTGATCTGCGTGGACCACGAAGGCGGCCGCGTGCAGCGCTTTCGCACCGACGGCTTCACCCATCTGCCGCCCATGCGCGCCTTCGGCCAGCTGTGGGACGACGACGGCCAGGGCGCCCGGGCACGCGAAGGCGCGGGCGCCATGCGGGCCACCAATGCCGCCACGGCGGCAGGCTATGTGCTGGGCAGCGAGCTGCGCGCCTGCGGCGTCGATTTCAGCTTCACGCCGGTGCTGGACCTGGATCACGGTGAGAGCAGCGTCATCGGCGACCGGAGCTTCCACCGCGACCCGCGCGTGGTCGCGCTGCTGGCCAAGAGCCTGATGCACGGCCTGCTGCAGGCCGGCATGGCGCACTGCGGCAAGCACTTCCCGGGGCACGGCTTCGTCCAGGCCGATTCGCACACCGACGTTCCGGTGGACCGCCGCAGCCTCAAGGCCATCCTGGCCGACGACGCGGCGCCGTATCCGTGGCTCTCCAGCACGCTCGCCAGCGTCATGCCGGCCCACGTCATCTACCCCAAGGTGGATGCGCGGCCCGCGGGCTTCTCGCGCCGCTGGCTGCAGGAGATCCTGCGCGGGCAGCTGCGCTTCGACGGCGCCATCTTCAGCGACGACCTGAGCATGGAAGGCGCCCGCCGCATCGACGGGCGGCCCGTGGGCTACACCGAAGCGGCCCTGGCCGCGCTCGATGCCGGCTGCGACCTGGTGCTGCTGTGCAACCAGAGCCTGGGTGACAGCCGCGTGCTCGACGAGGTGCTGGACGGCCTCGAAGCCGCCGCTGCCGACGGCCGCTGGCAGCCCAGCGCCGACAGCGAATCGCGCCGCCTGGCCCTGCTGCCCGAAACCCTGCCCCAGCCGTGGGACGAACTCATGCTGCAGCCGGCCTACATGGCCGCGCTGGACTGCTTGCCCTGAGCGGGCTGCCTGCTCCCGTCGGCGTGAAGGCCCCAGCGGTGGGGCATGGAGGCCGGCGGCGATCAGGTATCGGCCCGGTCAACCAAACGTAAGCGGACGTGACGGCGGTGTGGGGTGGCAAGCGTTCGGGGCTTGCCGGCCGGCCGGGGTCAACGCGGCCCTGGTCCCGGCGCGTTGGAGGAGCGGGAGGCATGCATCCGCGGCTCCCGCTTCGCCGGAGTCCTTCTTCATGCCGCAGCCCCTCGCTTCCGCCGCCCTGCGCGGCGATGATCAAGCCCTGACGGACCGCCCCGTGCGCCTGGGGGGGCACCGCCGAACCCTGCGCCGCAACACTCCACGCTATGCGCTGGCCCTGCTGGCCGCCGCCGTGCTCAGTGCCTGCCAGCGGCCCAGCCCCGACGCGGCCGCGCCGCAGGCAGCCCCACAGGCCCCTTCCGCCGCCGCATCGGCCCCGGCCGCCACGCCGGTGGCCTATACGCCGCCCTCGGCGCAGAACCTCTACCAGATGGTGGCGCCCATCGCCCTCTACCCGGACCGGCTGGTGGCCCAGGTGCTGGCGGCCTCCACCTATCCCGAGCAGATCACCGACGCCGCAGGCTGGCTGGGACGCAACCCCGGCCTGCGTGGCGATGCGCTGGTGCGCGCCGTCAACGACCAGCCCTGGGACCCGAGCGTGAAGGCGCTCACCGCCTTCCCCAACGTGCTGGAGCAGCTCGCTGCCAACCTGCCGTGGACGACCGCGCTGGGCCAGGCCTACTACCATGACCCGTCCGACGTGATGAACGCCATCCAGGTGATGCGCGAGCGCGCTACCCAGGCCGGCACGCTGCGCAGCTCGCCCAAGCTGCGGGTGGTCACCGCCGCCGCGCCGGCGCCGCAGCCCATGCCGGCCACGGTGACGCCGGCCGTGCCGCTCTATGCTGGCCCGGCTGTGGTGGCGCCGCCGCCCCGCGTGATCGCCATCGAGCCGGCGGAACACACCACTGTCTATGTGCCGCACTACGACCCGCAGGTGGTCTATGGCACGCCGGTGCCGGTCTATCCGGGCTACCGCTGGGCTGCGCCGGCGCCGGTGCTGGTCGCGGCCCAGCCCGATCCGCCGCAGACCTGGCTCGCCTTCGGCGCGGGCGTGGTGGTGGGTGCGGTGGCCGGATGGGCGGCGCATCCGCCCTCCTGGGGCTGGAACGCCTGGAACGTGCACTGGGGCGCGCCGCGCCCGCCGGCCTGGGTGGTGGGCGCGCCACCGCCGCCGCCCCCCGTGCCGCCGGTCGTGGTGTACCAGGGCGCGACCTATGTCTCGCACTCGCGCACCGTGATCGAGAACATCCGCAACGTCACGGTCAACAACAACCAGCACTACACCACCGTCAACAACAACTACCAGGGCGGGGCGCCGGGGGCTTCCGCGGGCGCCGCCGCGGTCGCTCCGGCCGCGCTCGCTGCGCCCGTGGCGGCCTTCGCTGCGCCGCAGCGCTCGGCCCCGGCGCAGCCCCAGGCGGGGCACGCGCCTGCGATGGTGCCGCCCAAGGCGCTCTCCCTGGCCACGGCGCTGTCGCCTGTCCAACGCCCGGCGCAGGAGCATGCAATGCCGGCCACGCACATGCAGCCGTCGGCTCAGTTCCTGACGACGGGCGGCGTACCGGCACGGCCGCACCGCGTGCCGCAGGAGCGCGAGAGGCGGGCCGTGGATGTCTCGGCCCGGCAGGCGCAGGGCCAGGGACCCGGTCAGGACGCGCACACAGCGCAGCATCCCCAGCCGCAGGCAACGTTGCCGGCCCCGGCGAGGGCGGCTGCACCCCGGGATGATGCGCGCGAGGCGCTGATGGCGGCGCCGGCGGGGCATGACAGGGGACGAGCTGGAGAGCGAGAGCGCGGGGACGCGATGCGCCAGCGCTGGCAGGATGCAGCTCCCGCCCACGCGCAGCGGGCCGAGGAGGCGGCGATGCGGTCGCCGCAGCATGTTCCGCATGCCGCGATGCAGGACACACCCCTGGCCCCGCACCCACGTCGCGCCGAGATGCCGTCAGCGCCGCATCGCCCGCCGTCGCAGGCTCAGCACGCCGCGGCACCGGAGCTGCATCGTGAGGCTCCGCGCCGGGAATCGCAGCCCCAGGAGCCAGGGCGCCACCACGCGCATGAACGCGGCTGAACGGGTCGGGGCCAGGCCGTCTGGGGCCGCCCCAGCATGAGGTGGCAAGGCGGGTAGCCGCGTGCCCGACGGCCGCTCAGGTGGTGGCGGGGCTGTGCGAAGAGGCTGCCAGCGCAGGCGGCGTTTCCGGCGCTTGCGACGCAGTGGCTTCGTCCGCTGCGCTGGGCTGGGGCCTGGGCGGTGGCGGTCCGCCCCGCCAGCGGCGTACCACGCGCTGGAACATCAGCGTGTTCGGAATCTGCAGCAGTGCGGGGTGGCCCTGCTCCCCGTCGTAGTCTTCCAGCGTGGTGTAGAGCAGGTTGATGTCCACCACGCGGCCCTTGGCGCCGGGCTTTTCGGCGGTGTCCAGCACCTCGATGTAGTCGCCCAGCCGGAACGGGCCCACGGTGAAGATCAGCAGTGCGCAGAACAGATTGGACAGGACGCTCCACGCGGCGAAGAAGGCGACTGCGCCCACCGCAGCGAAGCCGGTGAAGGCCGTCCACAGCACGGTGGCCGACACGCCCAGTCGCTCGAGCATCAGCAGCAATGCGCTGCCCACAATGATCCAGCGCAGCACCCCATTGATGGGCACCAGCAGTTCCAGCGGCCAGTGGTAGTGCTGGCCAGCGCGGCGGACCAGGCGGCGCAGCGCCCGCTGCAGCAAGAGGGCCACGACGGCGATGGCCACGATCTGCACGGCCGGAACGATGATGTCGAGCCACTCCTGAACCCAGGCGGGCAGCATCTGGTGGATTCGGAGATGCAGTTGTTGGCTGTTCATGCGGGGCGAAAAAGTGTCGGCACGCCGCCGTGCGGCGGCACGCGCTTCAGTAGAGGCGCTGCTCCACGGTGTCCATCTGCATCTCGAAGCTGAAGAAACGGTTGCGGCCCTGTTCCTTGGCGGCGTAGAGCGCCTGGTCGGCACGCATCAGCATGCTCTCTGCGCTGGTGCTCTCGTCGGGCATGCAGGTGGTGATCCCGCCCGAGAGGGTGAGCAGGTTGCCCAGCGGCGAGTCGGGGTGCGGGATGGCGCGGGCCTTGAGCAGCTGGCCCAACGCGCGGGCGAAGGTCATGGCGCCCGAGCGGGGCGTGTTGGGCAGGATCAGCGCGAATTCTTCGCCCCCATAGCGTGCCGCCATGTCGCGCGGACGCGCGCACACTTCGCGAAGCAGGCCGCCCACCTGCTGCAGGCAGCGGTCGCCCTGCACATGGCCGGCCGCGTCGTTGTAGCGTTTGAAATGGTCCAGGTCGCACAGCATCAGCGTGAGCGGCGTGCGCTCGCGGCGGGAGGCCACCAACTCCTGGTGCAGGATGCGGTCGAAGCCGCGCCGGTTCACCAGGCCGGTGAGTGCATCTGCCTCCACCATGGCGTTGAGCTGCTGGTTCGCCTGGTGCAGCTCTTCTGTCAGCGCGACCAGACGGCGGCGCATGTCCAGCAGCCGGCGCATGGCGCGCAGCTTGGCCACCAGCACGATGGGCCTCACGGGCTTGACGATGTAGTCGTCCCCGCCGGATTCGATGCCGCGCCAGACGTCCACTTCGTTGTCGAGACTCGAGAGGAAGATGATCGGCGTCCAGCCGCCCGGCTCGGCCTCGCGCATCTGCTGGGCCACCCAGTACCCGTCGTGGCCGGGCAGGCGGATGTCCAGCAGCACCAGATCGGGCCGGTGCGCAACGAACTGGCCCAGCGCCGACTCGGCCGAATCGGCCTCATGGATGACCGGCACCTTGGCACGCTGCAGTTCGGCCACGGTGACGGCCCGCACGGAAGGCTGGTCCTCGACCACCAGGACCGAGAAGGTGTCTCCGGCAGGCAGATAACGGCTGGCGGGGCTGGCCGGGGAGCTGAGCTGGGATGTCATGAGAGGCTCCGATGCGCCGCGACGCAATATGAGGGAGGGGGGACGTCCGGTTTCGCGAGGTGATCCACCCGCCGTTCGCGATTCTGAGTGTTTTCAATGTTCCCGGCGCAGGGCCGGAAATAGGATCACGTCGCGGATGCTGGCGCTGTCAGTCAACAGCATCATGAGCCGGTCGATGCCGATGCCGCAGCCACCGGCCGGCGGCATCCCGTATTCCAGCGCACGCACGAAGTCGTGGTCGAAGTACATGGCCTCGTCGTCGCCGGCATCCTTGGCCGACACCTGCGCGTTGAAGCGGGCGGCCTGGTCCTCGGCGTCGTTCAGCTCGGAGAAGCCGTTGCCGAATTCGCGGCCGGTGATGTAGAGCTCGAAGCGTTCGGTGACCTCGGGGCGCAAGTCGTTGGCGCGCGCCAGCGGGCTGATCTCGGTCGGGTGCTCCATGATGAAAGTGGGCTCCCAGAGCTTGTCTTCCACCAGTTCCTCGAAGTAGAGCACCTGCAGGCCGGCCAGCGTGCGGCTGGAGAGGCGGTCCTTCTCTTCGCTCAGGCCCAGCTTCTTGAGCGCGCTGGTCAGCCAGGCGGCGTCGTCCAC
This sequence comes from Paracidovorax sp., assembly GCF_057642795.1. NCBI lineage: Bacteria > Pseudomonadati > Pseudomonadota > Betaproteobacteria > Burkholderiales > Comamonadaceae > Paracidovorax > Paracidovorax sp. The sequence continues at coordinate 118,756 of NZ_JBXYZY010000027.1, read as the reverse complement.
ATGCGCGCCAGCTTCGGTGTGCTGGAAAATCGCTTCGCGGATCGTCAGGCGCTGGAAGGGCTTGGACAGATCAACGGCGCGTCCGCCGTAGGTCAGTTCGAGCGTGCCGGCGGCCTTCACGGCGGCGTCGCGCACCAGCTGCTCGGTGAAGTCCATCAGGTCGCGGTAGTTCCAGTAGGCCGCGTAGAACTCCATCATCGTGAACTCGGGGTTGTGGCGCACCGACACCCCTTCGTTGCGGAAATTGCGGTTGATCTCGAACACGCGCTCGAAGCCGCCCACCAGCAGGCGCTTGAGGTAGAGCTCGGGCGCGATGCGCAGGTACATCTCCTGGTCCAGCGCGTTGTGGTGCGTGACGAAGGGCTTGGCATTCGCACCGCCGGGAATGGGGTGCAGCATGGGCGTTTCGACTTCGAGGAAGCCGTGCTCGACCATGAATTCGCGAATGCCCGAGACGGCCTTGCTGCGCGCGATGAAGCGGCGGCGGGCCTGCTCGTCGGTCATCAGATCGACGTAGCGCTGGCGCACCTTCTGCTCCAGGTCGGCCATGCCGTGGAACTTGTCGGGCATGGGGCGCAGGCTCTTGGTGAGCAGGCGCAGCGTGGTGACCTTGACCGACAGCTCGCCGGTCTTGGTCTTCATCAGCGTGCCTTCGGCGCCCAGGATGTCGCCCAGGTCCCAGTGCTTGAACGCGGCGTAGAGCTCTTCGCCGAGCGCATCCCGCGTGACGTAGATCTGCAGCCGGCCGCCGGTGGTGCCCAGCGAGCCGTCCTGCAGCGTGGCGAAGCTGGCCTTGCCCATCACGCGCTTGAGCATCATGCGGCCTGCCACGCTGACGGTGACGGGCGTGGCTTCGAGCGACTCGGCGGTAGCGTCGGCGTACTGCGCCTGCAGATCAGCCGCGTGGTGGGCCGGATGGAAGTCGTTGGGGAAGGCCACGCCCTTGCCCTGCGCCTGGGCCTCGCGCAGCGCCTTGAGTTTCTCGCGGCGCTCGGCGATGAGCTGGTTGTCGTCAGGTGCGGTGGAAGGCGTGTTGTGTTCGGACATGGACTGCAAAGGGCAATGAGGGCGGCGCGCAGTGGCGCAGCCTGGTGGGAAGGCCAAAAGCCTCGATTCTAAGTTTGCCGACCGCCGCAGGCTGCGGCGACCTGGTGGCGGCGTGCCGGAGAGTCGCTCAGAAAGCGGGATTCAGCACGCCGTCATGGCGCGATGCCGGTGCGGTCCAGCACGTCGCCCACCAGTTCCAGGCGCAGCAGGGGGTTGTCCAGCGTCATCAGCTGCTGCTTGAGTTCGGGCGGCACCGGGAGCAGCTCGCACCAGCGATTGGCCACCCAGCCGCAGTCGGCCAGTTGTTCGGGCACGGGCAGGGCTTGCGCGAACTCCGGATCGCGCTGACGCAGCTGCGCGATGACCTGGGCGAGCGCCGTGGCGATGCGCTCCAGGTCGGGCGGCACGGGCACGGGCTGGTCGGGCGCGCACTGTTCCACGTCGGCCACCCAGAGGCCGTGCGTCAGCTGGCTGCGCGACTGGATGCGGAAGCGCTCCGCGCCCCGGCATTGCAGGTGGATCAGGCCGGACTGTGGCGAGGCGAGCTGCTCGATCACGGCCAGCGTGCCCATGTCGTGGAACTGTTCCTGCGGTGCGCCGGGCCGCTGCACCTCGTCGCCGCTACGCAGCGCGACTACGCCGAAGGGCGCGCCGGCCTGCTGGCACTTGCGCACCATGTCGAGGTAGCGCACCTCGAACACGCGCAGCGACAGCTGGCCACCGGGAAAGAGCACGGTGCCCAGCGGAAAGAGCGGCAGCGAAGACAGCGCAAGAGGGCGGGTCATGGGCCAAGACAGCAAAGTGTGGCCGCTATCATCCCACGCCATCGGGCGGCGCGTCTGCCGGCCCCAGTCATCCCATCGAATGCCCTCCATGTTCTACGAGATTCTTTCCTTTCTGCTCAACGTCGTGGCCGGGCTGGTCACCGGGGCCTGCCTGTTGCGGTTCTACATGCAGCTGCAGCGCGTGCCGTTCTCCAATCCGGTCGGCCGGCTGGTCTTTGCGCTGAGCGACTGGCTGGTGCTGCCGCTGCGGCGCGTGCTGCCCCCCGCTGGCGGCATGGACTGGGCGAGCCTGGTGGCCGCATTTCTGGTGCAGCTGGCGCAGTTCCTCATTCTCTGGCTGCTGGGTGGCATGGGCCCGGGCGTGGTCTGGCTGATCTGGCTGGCGGTTTTCGGCGTGGCCCGCGTGGCGGTGTCGGGGCTGATGGGCCTGCTGATCGTCTATGCCGTGCTGTCGTGGGTGCAGGCCCGCTCGCTGATCGGCGACGTGGTGGCCCGGCTGTGCGAGCCCCTGCTGCGGCCCCTCCGGCGCGTGGTGCCGCTGCTGGGCGGGGTGGACCTGTCGCCGCTGGTGGCGCTGATCCTGCTGCAGGTGCTGACCATCGTGCTGGGGCATATCCAGGGAGCGGTGATGTTCTGAGCCGGCAGTACCAACGTATTGCCGATTGAAAAAGCCCCTGGCGCTTGATCCACAAGCGCCAGGGGCTCTTTTTTTGATAGCGCCTCGCGGGCGCCGTCCTTGCCCTTCCCGCGTGTTTCAGGCCACGGCGTCGGCAGGCAGGCGCTGCAGCATGGCGAGGCTGCGGGCCAGCGTGTCGCGCAGCTCGCGGCGGTCGCAGATGAAGTCCACGGCACCCTTGGTCTGCAGGAACTCTGCGCGCTGGAAGCCCTCGGGCAGCTTCACGCGCACGGTGGATTCGATCACGCGCGGGCCGGCGAAGCCGATCAGCGCCTTGGGCTCGGCCACCACGATGTCGCCCACGAAGGCGAAGCCGGCCGACACACCGCCCATGGTCGGGTCGGTCAGCACGCTGATGTAGGGCAGGCCTTTCTTGGCCAGGCGGGTCAGCGCGGCGTTGGTCTTGGCCATCTGCATGAGCGAGAGCAGGCCTTCCTGCATGCGTGCGCCGCCGGTGGCGGTAAAGCAGATGAAGGGCACCTTTTGCTCGATGGCGGCTTCGACGCCGCGCACGAAGCGCTCGCCCACCACGCTGCCCATGGAGCCGCCCATGAACTCGAATTCAAAGCAGGCGACCACCACGTTGATGCTCTTGATCGCGCCGCCCATGACGATGAGCGCATCGGTCTCGCCAGTGTGTTCCAGCGCTTCCTTCAGGCGTTCGGTGTATTTGCGGCTGTCCTTGAACTTCAGCGCATCGACCGGCAGCACTTCCTGGCCGATCTCGTAGCGGCCTTCCGGGTCGAGGAAGGCGTTGAGCCGGGCGCGCGCGCCGATGCGGTGATGATGGCCGCAATGCGGGCAGACATTTTGGTTCTGCTCCAGATCGGTCTTGTAGAGCACCGTCTCGCAGCTGGGGCACTTGGTCCACAGCCCCTCGGGCATCTGGCGCCGCTCGGTCGGATCGGTTTGCTGGATTTTGGACGGCAGGAGTTTTTCGAGCCAGGACATGAGAATTCCTTTGACTGGGTATGAATGGGCCAGCGAGCGCAGCGTTCGATTGGGGCGCGGACCAGGCGCAGGCCGCCGCGCAAGGGCCGCCCCGCCGCGCTGGCGGCGTCCCCCTTCCCGCGCTTTTGCGCGAGAGAAGGGGGAAGCGGCGAAGCCGCTCAGGGGGATGCGCCGTATTCTATGCGTCGAGCGCCTTGCGGATGCCGCGCAGGAAGTCCACCGTCACGGCGACCACCTTCTCGTGGGGCTGATCCTCGATCAGCTGGATGATGCGGCTACCGATGACCACCGCATCGGCCACGCGGCCAATGGCCTGGGCCGTGGCCGCATCGCGGATGCCGAAGCCCACGCCCACCGGAATGTCGTCGCCCAGCTGTTGGCGGATGCGCGGCAGCATGGCCTCGACGGCGGCGGTGTCCAGCGCGCCCGAGCCCGTCACGCCCTTGAGCGAGACGTAATAGACGTAGCCGCTGGCCACGCGCGCCACCTGCCGCATGCGTTCGTCGGTGCTGGTGGGGGCCAAGAGGAAGATCAGGTCCATGCCGTGCGCGCGCAGGCTGGCGGCAAAGGCTTCGCATTCCTCGGGCGGGTAATCGACGATGAGCACGCCATCGACGCCGGCCGCCGCTGCATCGCGCACGAAGGCACCCGCGCCGTGGCGCTGGTCATAGCGCTCCACCGGGTTGGCGTAGCCCATCAGCACCACCGGCGTGGCCTGGTTGCGCTGGCGGAAGACGCGCACGTGCTCGAGCACCTGCGCCATGCCGATGCCCAGCGCCAGCGCCTTTTCGCCGGCCTTCTGGATGACAGGGCCGTCGGCCATGGGGTCGGAGAAGGGCACGCCCAGCTCGATCACGTCGGCACCGGCCTCGACCATGCCGTGCATCAATGCGGGCGTGATGTCGGCGAACGGAAATCCGGCCGTGACGTAGGGGATCAGCGCCTTGCGGCCCTGCTGGCGTAGGGCGGCGAAGGTGGTGGCGATGCGGTTGCGCGGCGCGGCCGGGGCTGCGCTGGCGGTGCTGTTGGCGGGGGCGTTCATGCTGCGGGCCCTCCCTTGACGGTATGGCCCCGCATGGAGGGGCGATCGTAGAAATCCACGCCGGATAGATCGGCCACCGTGCCGATGTCCTTGTCGCCACGGCCGGAGAGGTTCACCAGGATGGACTGGTCGGGCCGCATGGTGGGCGCCAGCTGCATGGCGTAGGCCATGGCGTGGCTGGATTCGAGCGCGGGGATGATGCCTTCGGTGCGGCAGAGGGCGTGGAAGGCCTCCAGCGCCTGGCGGTCGGTCACGCCCACGTATTCGGCGCGGCCGAGCTCCTGCAGCCAGGCGTGCTCGGGGCCCACGCCGGGGTAGTCGAGGCCGGCGCTGATGCTGTGCGTCTCGGTGATCTGGCCGTTGTCGTCCTGCAGGATGAAGGTGCGGTTGCCGTGCAGCACGCCGGGGCTGCCGCGCTGCAGCGAGGCGGAGTGCTTGCCGCTGTCCAGCCCTTCGCCGGCCGCCTCCACGCCGATCAGGCGCGTCTTCGGGTACGGGATGTAGGGGTGGAAGATGCCCATGGCATTGCTGCCGCCGCCTACGCAGGCGACCACCACGTCGGGCTGTTCGGAGGCGATGCGCTGGGCGGCCAGCAGCTCGGGCATCTGCGTGATGCACTCCTTGCCGATCACGCTCTGGAAGTCGCGCACCATCATCGGGTAGGGGTGCGGTCCGGCCACCGTGCCGATGATGTAGAAGGTGTTGTCCACGTTGGCCACCCAGTCGCGCATGGCCTCGTTGAGCGCGTCCTTGAGCGTGCGGCTGCCCGATTCGACCGGCACCACCGTGGCGCCCAGCAGCTTCATGCGGTAGACGTTGGGGCTCTGGCGCTTGACGTCTTCAGCACCCATATAGACAACGCATTCCAGTCCGTAGCGGGCGCAGATGGTGGCCGTGGCCACGCCATGCTGGCCGGCGCCGGTTTCGGCGATCACGCGCGGCTTGCCCATGCGCTTGGCGAGCATGGCCTGGCCGATCACGTTGTTGATCTTGTGCGCGCCCGTGTGGTTGAGGTCTTCGCGCTTGAGGAAGATCTGCGCGCCGCCCAGCTCCCGGCTGGTGCGGGCCGCGTGATAGACGGGCGAGGGCCGGCCGACGAAGTGCGCCAGCTCGTAGTGGAATTCGGCGAGGAATTCCGGGTCGTGCTGATACTGCGCGTAGGCGTCCTTCAGCTCGTTGATGGCATGCGTCAGCGTCTCGCTGACGAAGCTGCCGCCGTAGGTGCCGAAATGGCCCGCGGCATCGGGAAAGGAATAGTCGGACATCAGAGAATGGAAGGTGCAGGGGCTGCATCGGCCGCGCGCACGGCGGCGATGAAGCGGTGGATCTTGTCGGCGTCCTTGACGCCCCGGATGGGCTTGCCGTCGGGGCCGTCGGCTTCGACGCCGGAGGAGACGTCAACGGCCAGCGTCTTGCAGCGCGGCCGTACCTGCCAGATGCCATCGGTCACGTTTGCAGGCGTGAGTCCACCAGACAAAACGAGGTGAGAGTCGACGCTTGGAGGCAGGAGTGACCAATTGAATGCCTTGCCGCCGCCGCCATAGCCTTCGACGTGGGCGTCGAGCAATATGGCCTGGGCGTGAGAGTGATCGAGCGCATATTTTACGAGGTCGAAGCGCGTCGCGCCGTCGCCCAGCGGAATACGTGCCGCGCGCAGGTAGGGGCGGGCACCGCCGCCGGTGGCCGCAAGGCAGTCTTCGGGCGTTTCATCGCCATGGAATTGCAGCGTAGCGCCCGGAATCATTGCGCTGGTAGCTATGATTTTGGGAGCGGATTCGTTCACGAACAGCAGCACCGGCGTGACGAAGGGCGGTAGCCGCCGGGCCAGCTGCGCGGCGCGTTCGGGCGTGACGGCCCGGGGGCTGGGTGCGTAGAGCACGAAGCCGACGGCATCGGCCCCGGCCGCTACGGCGGCATCGACGTCCTCCTCGCGCGTCAGCCCGCAGATCTTGACGCGGGTGCGCGCTGCGGGCGGGGCAGGGATCGGTGATGGGGGTTCGGGATGGGCGGGGGCGTGGGAAAACGGGCTGCCGGCAGAGGTCATGGCAGCCAATCATACGCAGCCGCATGCGAGGGCAGGCCCCATGCGGCGTCGTACGACGGCCCGACGAAATACAGCCCGTCTGGCGAGAACGTCGGCGCCGCCGCATCGCGTGAGAGCGCGTCGCGCACGCTGCGCATCCACTCCGGCGGGCGGTCGCCGCGGCCGATGGCGATCAGGCAGCCCATGATGTTGCGAATCATGTGGTGCAGGAAGGCGTTGCCCTCGAACTCGAAGCGCCAGTAGCCGGGCGCCCAGCCGTGCGGACCGCTGACGGAGCCCGCAGTGCCCTGCGCGGGCGCCGTGCTGCGGCAGGTGATGTCGATGCGGCGCAGTGTCTTGATGGGCGACTTGGCCTGGCATGCCGAGGCGCGGAACGAGGTGAAGTCGTGCTCGCCCAGCAGGTGCTGCGCGGCCTCCCGCATGGCGTCGCCGTCGAGCGGGTGGAACACCCAGCCCACGCGGCCGGTCTCCACGCCGGGTTTGACGGGCGACTGCAGCAGCACGTAGGCATAGCGCCGCGCGATGGCGCTGGCACGGGCATGGAAGGTGTCGGGCACGGGCTGCGCCCATTGCACGGAGATGTCGGGGGGCAGGAAAGTGTTGGTGCCGCGCACCCAGGAAAAGGGTGTGCGGTCCAGCGGCGTGTCGAAGTGCACAACCTGCATCAAGCCGTGCACGCCGGCGTCGGTGCGGCCGGCACACATCGTCGCCACCGGCTGGGTGGCGAAGCGGGTGAGCGCGTCCTCCAGCCTGTCCTGCACCGTGTTGCCCGAAGGCTGGCTCTGCCAGCCGTTGTAGGCCTGCCCGTTGTAGCCCACTCCCAGGGCGATCCTCATGGCGCGGCTCCCGCACGCGGGGAGCGGGCGCCGCTCGCGAGCGGGCCCATCAGCCGATATCTGCCAGCAGGCGTTGTGCCCGGGCCTTGAGTTCGCCCGACGATTCGGCGATCACTTCCTCGATCAGGGTGCGCGCGCCTTCGCTGTCGCCGATGGCGTTGAACTCTTCCGCCAGCGCCAGCTTGGTCGCCAGCGGGTCGTCCGCCGCCGCTTCACCGTCAGCGGCCGGCGCGGCGGACTCGCTGGCGGGTGCGGCGTCGGCCAAGGTGTCCGCGTTCGGCAGGTCGAGGTCCAGCGACAGATCGCCCAGATCGAATTCGCGCGGCTCCTGCGGCGGTGTGTCGGCATCAGGCGCCGTGCCGGGCGCCTCGTCGAGCATGTTCAGATCGCTGGCCGAGAAGTCGAGCGGTTCGAGGTGCTCGTCTTCCGCTGCGGTGCCGGCCGCTGCATTGTCCTGTGGTTTGGGCGGCATCTCGAAGCCACTCAGATCCAGATCGGGCAGAGGCGGCGGGGCGGGCGGGGTTTCCGGATCGGCCGAGGCGCCGGCTGCCGCTGCAGCGGCCTGCGCAAAGGAGGAGGCTGGCGGCGGGGCAGTGGGCGCTTCCACTGCGGGCGGTGCTTCGCTCAGCGCGTCGCCGCTCAGGTCGAGGTCGATGTCCAGATCCTCGCCGGAGGTGTCTGCCGAGGTGGGAGTTGGGTCTGGGGCGGCGGGTGCTGGGGCGGGCGATCCCGCCTGAGCCAGCCCGGCAGCCGCCGCCGCGCCTGCAAGAGCGCTGGCGAAGGCGCCCGGTGCGACGGCCTCCGGTGCCGGGGGGGTGCTGGCCTCGGCCGCCGTGGAGCTGTCTGCCTCGTAGAGGCTATTGCCCGGGTCCAGGCTGCGGCCCTGATCTGCCACTCGGTTCCAGTCGGGGCCCTGCCCGTTCGTCAGGCGCAGCACGTCGCGCGCCACGCTCTCGAACGCCTTGCGGTCCTGGCGCTTGGAATAGATGTCGGCCAGCTTCGCGGGAATGGCGACGCGCTCGGGATGGTGGCGGGCTGCTTCCTTGAGGATTTCTTCGGCCTGCAGGTCGCGCCCGTAGGCCAGGTACACGTCGGCTTCGGCCACCGGGTCCACGTCGCCGCCGGCATCGAGCTGGCTGTGCGAATAGGCCAGCGAGGAATTGGTGCCCCCGCCGTTGGAGGTGTCCACACGCTCGCCACCGCTGGCGCCGAAAAACGAATCCGGAGGCACCCGGCTTTCCATGAAGGCGCTGTCGGCCGCCTGGGCACGGCGCCGCTTCGCGGCGCGCCAGCCCCCGTAGCCCAGCAGCGCCAGGATGATGGCCAGCGCCGCGCCGGGCACGAGGGGTTCTTCCAGCAGGGTTGAGAGAAAGCTGGGCTGCTGCACCGCATCGGCGGGGGGCGCTGCTGCCGCGGGGCTGCTGGCTGGCGCCGATGCAGGCGTCTGGGTTGCGGCGGCCGCGCTGGCCGGAGCCGACGCGGAATCCGCGGCCGCAGAGGCGGCAGCGGCTGCTGCGCTGGCGGCAGGCTGCGGCCCGGCGGTGGCCAGACCTGTCTGGGCCTTGGCATCGTCTTGCGGAGCCGAGGCCGATGCTGCGGGGGCAGCGGTAGCCGCACTGGCAGCGCTGGCTGCGGGAGAGGCTGCGCTCAGCTTGTTCAGGTCGGAGATGTTCTTGGAGAGCTCTGCCATGCGGGCCGATGCCTCATGGGCCTGCTTGTCCTTGGCGAGCTCCTCCTCGGCCCGGCTGGCCTGCACGCCACCCTTGGAGAGGGTGAGCTTGTCGGGCGCGGCCGTGGTGGTCTTGCGGTCTTCGACCTGCGTCTGCACCGAACCGCTGGCCGAACGATCGGCGGCGGCCACTTCGGCGCGGGGTGCTGCCGCGGCCAGACGGCGTCGGAATTCGTTGAAGTCACGGCTTTGCGCCGCGATGATCTGACGCGCTTCGGCGGGCGGGGTGGCCTGCGCCTGGGCCTCGTCGGGCAGCTGAAGCACGGCGCCGGCGCGTACGCGGTTCACGTTGCCGCGGATGAACGCATCGGGGTTGGCGCGCATCATGGCCACCAGCATCTGGTCGAGCGACACGCCTGCGGGACGGTTGGCACTGGCGATGCGGCCGGCCGTGTCGCCGGGGCGCACGACCACTTCGTCGGAGGGGGGGCTCGCAGCCTGGCGCGGTGCAGCGGAGGGCTGAGGGCGCGCCGCCGGGGCTGAAGCCGGGGTCGATGCGGTTGCTGTTTCGTTCCGCTGCGGTGCCGGGAGTGTCGCGGTGGGGCGTGCCGCCGGCGCTGCGCTGGCGGTGGGCGGGGGCGTGACTTGGGCCGCAGCCGTCACGGCCGGCGCCGGACGCCGCAGCGATGGTGGATCGAACAGCATCGTGTAGCTGCGCACGATGCGGCCTGCGTTCCACGAGGCGTCGATCACCAGATCGACGAAGGGGTCGTTGATGGGGCGGTCGCTGCTCAGGCGCAGCGCCATGCTGCCGTCGGAGCGCCGCTGAAGGGACACGTTCAGGCCGTTGAGCGTCGGCGAATATTCCAGGCCCTGAGCGCGGAAGACATCCGGCGTGGCCAGGGTGGCGCGCAGCGATTCGGCTTCGGCGGGCGTGATCTGTGGCAGGTCGATGTCGGCCCGCAGGGGTTCGCCCAATGCGGACTGAACGTTGACGCGGCCCAGCGTCAGAGCGGAGGCATCGGGGGCATGCAGGCCGGCAAAGCAGATAGCCGCAGCGGCCAGGGCGGGGAGTTTCCAACGATGCATGGGGGCTCTAGCGATGAGGTTGGCGCCCATGCCGGCAGGCAAGGGCTCGGCCGCGAGGCGCTAAGCGCCCTCACGGACACGTGAAAAGTGTGAAAAATACCATAGCATCAATGCCTCGCAGTGACAAGCCGCCACCCCGCGTGGCGGGGGCGACGGGCCGCAAGCGCTATCTCCGCCTGGCCTGCATCTGCGCTGGCGGTGCCCTGCGGCGCACGGTGCCGCGGCAGCAGGGCAGCAGCGGGGGTCAGGCGTCCAGCAGGATGCGCAGCATGCGGCGCAGCGGCTCGGCAGCGCCCCAGAGCAGCTGGTCGCCGATGGTGAAAGCGCCGATGTACTCGGGGCCCATCGCCAGTTCGCGGATGCGGCCGACCGGGATGGTCATGGTGCCGGTGACGGCCACGGGCGTGAGGTCCTTGAGCGTGGCTTCGCGCGTGTTGGGCACGACCTTCACCCACTCGTTGTCGGCGGCGATCATGGCTTCGATGTCGGCCACGGGCACGGCCTTCTTCAGCTTGAACGTCAGCGCCTGGCTGTGGCAGCGCATGGCGCCCACGCGCACGCAAAAGCCATCGACCGGCACGGCCTGCGAGCCGAAGCCTTCGCCCTGGCCGAGGATCTTGTTGGTTTCGGCCATGCCCTTCCATTCTTCCTTGGACATGCCGTTGCCCAGATCCTTGTCGATCCAGGGGATCAGGCTGCCGCCCAGGGGCACGCCGAAGTTGGCGGTTTCGCTGGCCGAGAGGCTGCGCTGCTTGGCGATGACCTTGCGGTCGATCTCCAGGATGGCGCTCTTGGGGTCGTCCAGCAGGGCGCGCACTTCGGCGTTCAGCGTGCCGTATTGCGTGAGCAACTCGCGCATGTGCTGCGCGCCGCCGCCGCTGGCGGCCTGGTAGGTCTGGGTGCTCATCCATTCGACCAGGCCCGCCTTGTAGAGCGCGCCCACGCCCATCAGCATGCAGCTGACGGTGCAGTTGCCGCCGATCCAGTTCTTGCCGCCGTTGGCCAGCGCGTCCTTGATGACGGGCATGTTGACCGGGTCGAGCACGATGACGGCGTCGCCGTTCATGCGCAGGGTGGAGGCAGCGTCGATCCAGTGGCCGTTCCAGCCGGCGGCGCGCAGCTTGGGGAAGACTTCGGTGGTGTAGTCGCCGCCCTGAGCGGTCAGGATGATGTCGCAGCGCTTGAGGGCCTCGATGTCGAAGGCGTCCTGCAGCGTGGTTTCGTTCTTCGCCTGTGCGGGGGCCTTGCCGCCGGCGTTGGACGTGGAGAAGAACATGGGCTCGATCAGCGCGAAGTCGCCCTCGGCCTGCATGCGATCCATGAGAACAGAGCCGACCATGCCGCGCCAGCCGACCAGACCTACCAACTTGCTCATTTTCAACACCCCTACTCAGTTACGAAGAAACAATGCCCGACCGGGGACTGTTCCTGCCCGGCTCGTCTGGGCCAGGAGGGGCGCACGACGATACCGGAGCTGGATCAGCCCTTAATGGTCGTGGTTTTGGTGGTGATTGCGCGCACGGCCACGCCAGCCAGGGCGGCGGTGGCGAAGTTCAGGGTGAACGAGCGGGCGGCAAACATGGGTGCGGATTATAGCGGGCGAGACCTGCGCCCCCGTCGCGTGCGCTGCTCCGTCGATGCGGGCGTCCGGGCGCGGAGCTGCTCAGAACACGGCCCAGCAAAAACGGCCCCGAAGGGCCGTTCCGTTGCGACATGCGCCGTGGCGCCACCGGCGGCGCAGCCTCAGGCGGCCAGCGCCTTCACCACGGCATCGCCCATTTGCGCGGTGCCGACCTTGGTCGTGCCTTCGCTCCAGATGTCGGGCGTGCGCAGGCCTTGCTGCAGCACCTTCTGCACGGCGGCTTCGATGCGCTGGGCGGCTGCTTCCTGATTCAGGCTGAAGCGCAGCATCATCGCGGCGCTGAGGATGGTGGCCAGCGGATTGGCCACGCCCTTGCCGGCGATGTCGGGCGCGCTGCCGTGGCTGGGCTCGTACAGGCCCTGATTCTTGCTGTTCAGGCTGGCCGAGGGCAGCATGCCGATGGAGCCCGTGAGCATGGAGGCTTCGTCAGACAGGATGTCGCCGAACATGTTGCCCGTCACCACCACGTCGAACGCTTTGGGCTTCTTCACCAGCTGCATGGCGGCGTTGTCCACGTACATGTGCTCCAGCTCCACGTCGGGGTATTCCTTGTGCACGTCGGTGACCACGTCCTTCCAGAACTGGAAGGTTTCCAGCACGTTGGCCTTGTCCACGCTGGTGACCTTCTTGCTGCGCTTGCGGGCGGCCTGGAAGGCGACATGGGCGATGCGCTCGATCTCCGGGCGGCTGTAGCGCATGGTGTCGAAGGCTTCCTCGGCACCGGGGAAGTGGCCGTCCACGGCCGTGCGGCGGCCGCGCGGCTGGCCGAAGTAGATGTCGCCCGTCAGCTCGCGGATGATGAGGATGTCCAGGCCTGCGATCAGCTCGGGCTTGAGGCTGGAGGCGCCCACCAGCTGCTCGTAGCAGATGGCGGGGCGGAAGTTGGCGAAGAGGCCCAGGTGCTTGCGCAGGCCCAGGATGGCCTGCTCGGGGCGCAGCGGGCGGTCGAGCTTGTCGTACTTCCAGTCGCCCACGGCGCCGAACAGGATGGCGTCGGACTGCTGGGCGAGCTTCAGGGTCGATTCGGGCAGCGGGTGGCCGTGGGCCTCGTAGGCGGCGCCGCCGACCAGGGCGGATTCCATCTCGAAGGGCAGGTCGAGCGCTTCGAGCACCTTGACGGCCTCCGCGACGATTTCGGTGCCAATGCCGTCGCCCGGCAGAACTGCGATTTTCATGTTTTGCTTCTCTTTCTATAGCTGGTTGCACCCGTCTGGCGGGCGCTCAGGGCCGTTTTGGCCTGTGGATGGCGGTGGTGTCAGCTCGCCATGGTGTGGGCCAGCCAGGGCTTGGTGGCCAGGCGCTCGGCCTCGAAGGCCTTGATCTTCTCGGACTGGCGCAGAGTGAGGCCGATGTCGTCGAAGCCGTTGAGCAGGCAGTACTTGCGGAAGGCGTTCACCTCGAAGGGGATCTCCTCGCCCTGCGGGCGCACGATGACCTGGCGCTCCAGGTCCACCGTCAGCTCGTAGCCGGGGAAGGCGTGCACTGCGTCGAACAGCTCGGAGACCGTGGCCTCGGGCAGCACGATGGGCAGCAGGCCGTTCTTGAAGCTGTTGTTGAAGAAGATGTCGGCGAAGCTCGGCGCGATGATGGCGCGAAAGCCATACTGGTCCAGCGCCCAGGGCGCGTGCTCGCGGCTGGAGCCGCAGCCGAAGTTCTTGCGCGCCAGCAGGATGGAGGCGCCCTCGTAGCGCGGCTGGTTCAGCACGAAGTCCGGGTTGGGCTTGCGGGCCGATTCCGGCACGCCGGGCTGGCCGGGCTGGTCCAGGTAGCGCCATTCGTCGAACAGGTTGGGGCCGAAGCCGGTCTTCTTGATCGACTTGAGGAACTGCTTGGGGATGATGGCGTCGGTGTCGACGTTCTCGCGGTCCATGGGGGCCACGAGGCCTTTGTGGAGGGTGAATTTCTGCATGGCGGGTGTCCGTTGCGGTTCGTTCGGATCGGATTACTTGGCGGCGCGCTCGATGGCGCTGCCGGCGCGCTGCACGTCCTGGCCCATGCCCTTGACGGTGTTGCAGCCGGCCAGCAGCGTGGCCAGGGCCAGCGCGAACAAGATGGTGAAGGTCTTCACGGCGGATTCCTGCGGATGGTGGCTGGCGTTCAGGCGAACTTGCGGATGTCCACGAAGTGCCCGTGCACGGCCGCCGCGGCGGCCATGGCGGGGCTGACCAGATGGGTGCGCCCGCCCGCGCCCTGGCGGCCTTCGAAGTTGCGGTTGCTGGTGGAGGCGCAGCGCTCGCCGGGCTCCAGGCGGTCGGCGTTCATGGCCAGGCACATGGAGCAGCCGGGCTCGCGCCATTCGAAGCCCGCGGCCTTGAAGACCAGGTCCAGGCCTTCGCGTTCGGCCTGTTCCTTCACGAGGCCCGAGCCGGGCACGACCATCGCGACCTTGATGTTCTTGGCGACCTTTTGGCCCAGCTTCTTCACCACGGCGGCGGCTTCGCGCATGTCTTCGATGCGGCTGTTGGTGCAGCTGCCGATGAAGACCTTGTCCACGAAGATGTCGGCCAGCGGCTTGCCGGGTTCCAGGGCCATGTAGGTCAGCGCGCGCTCGATGGCGCCGCGCTTGTTCGGATCCTTTTCCTTGTCGGGATCGGGCACGATGGCGTCCACGCCCAGCACCATCTCGGGCGAGGTGCCCCAGGTGACCTGCGGCACGATGTCGGCGCCGTTGAGCGTGACCACGGTGTCGAACTGCGCGTCGGCATCGGAGTGCAGCGTCTTCCAGTAGGCCACGGCCTGGTCCCATTCCACGCCGGTGGGCGAGAGCGGGCGGCCCTTGACGTAGTCGATGGTCTTGTCGTCCACCGCCACGAGGCCCGCGCGGGCGCCGGCCTCGATGGCCATGTTGCAGACCGTCATGCGGCCTTCCATGCTGAGCGCGCGGATAGCGGGGCCTGCGAATTCGATGGTGTAGCCCGTGCCGCCGGCCGTGCCGATCTTGCCGATGATGGCCAGCACGATGTCCTTGGCCGTCACGCCGGGCGCGACCTGGCCGTCCACGCGGATCAGCATGTTCCTGGCCTTCTTGGCCAGCAGGGTCTGGGTGGCCATCACGTGCTCGACCTCGCTGGTGCCGATGCCGTGCGCCAGCGCGCCGAAGGCGCCGTGCGTGCTGGTGTGGCTGTCGCCGCAGACCACGGTCATGCCGGGCAGGGTGGCGCCGTTCTCGGGGCCGATCACGTGGACGATGCCCTGGCGTTTGCTCATGAACGGGAAGAAGGCGGCGGCGCCCACTTCCGCGATGTTCTTGTCCAGCGTGGTGATCTGTTCCTTGCTGATCGGGTCTTCGATGCCGTCATAGCCCCGCTCCCAGCCGGTGGTGGGCGTGTTGTGGTCGGCCGTGGCGACGATGGAGCTCACGCGCCAGACCTTGCGGCCCGCCTGGCGGATGCCTTCGAACGCCTGGGGGCTGGTCACCTCGTGCACCAGATGGCGGTCGATGTAGAGGATGGCAGTGCCGTCCTCTTCGGTGTGGACGACGTGCTCGTCCCAGATCTTGTCGTACAGGGTGCGTCCCATGGCGGTCTCTTTTCTTGGCGTGGGGAAGGGGGGAGAAACGGAAAGGAAAGCGCGGGCCTACAGGCCGGTCGGGGCGGATTCTAGGAGCGCCTCGCCGGGGCCGTCAGCCGATTGCAGTGCGTGTTGTTGCTGCGCGGTCAGGTGCTCGGCCAGCAGCCGGGCGGTGACGGGCAGGGCGTCGAAATCGCGGGCCACCAGCTGCAGCTGGCGCTCGGCCCAGGGTTCATGAAGCGGCACGGACTGCAGCCGGCCCACGCCCTGCATCAGGGTGAAGGCCCGGTCGGGCAGCAGACCCACGCCCAGGCCGTTGTCGATCATGCGGCACATGGCGTCCAGCCCCGTGACCTGGATGCGCTGGCGCAGCGGGCGTGCGGCATGGGCGGCGGCCTGGCGCATCGCCAGGCTGATGCTGCTGCCGCCGTGCAGGCCGACGATGTCCCAGTCCAGCACCTCGCCGAAGGCCACGGCCTCGCGCGAGGCCAGCGGATGGCCGTGGGGCACGACCACCACCAGCCGGTCGCTGCGGTAGGGGCGCATCTGCAGGCCGTCGGCCGTACCGGCGGCGGCGCCCGTGTGGCACACGCCCAGGTCGGCCGCGCCCTCGCGCACGGCGTGCAGCACGGCGGGGCTCAGGTGCTCCTGCAGGTCGATCTTGATCTGGCCGTGCAGGCGCGAGAAGGCGCCCAGGTCCTCGGGCAGGAACTGCACGATGGCCGAGATGTTGGAGTGCATACGCACATGGCCGCGCACGCCGCCCGCGTATTCGCTGAGTTCGCCCTGCATGCGCTCCAGGCCGAAGAGCACCGTGCGGGCGTGGTGCAGCAGGCTCTCGCCGGCCGGCGTGAGCGTCACACCCCGGCTGTGGCGGTAGAGCAGGGCGGTATCGACGGCGGTTTCCAGGTCCGAGAGCCGTTTGCTCACGGCCGAGGCGGCGATGAATTCCCGCTCGGCCGCACGCCCGATGCTGCCCAGTTCGCAGACGGCCACGAACAGTTGCAGGGAGGTCAGATCGATGCGGCGCGCAAAACTGCGCTCGGAGCTTTTCATCGGGGTGCGGGGTATGGATTCTTCTCGTTCGGAGAAGAGGAAGGTATTTTCTATCAAGGAAATGCCGTCTGCCATCGTGGATCGAGATGTCGTCCATCGCGATGGGATGGAGATTGCGCGCTGGCCAGCGTTATGGAGCGGGGCGCCGCTTGCCTCGTTCTGCCACTCTTTAGGGTTCAAAAGAGCGTCTTGCCCTCGTGGAATATGCGCATGCAGCTATGAAAAGAATAGCGTTCAAGCCAGTTCGCGGCACGGGCAAAAAAAACCGCTCCGGGCCGGGGGCGCGGAGCGGTTTGTGCGGGGGAAGCGGGGGCGGGCCCGCTCAGGTGAACAGATTCTTCAGCCGGTCGGTCCAGCTCTCGCCGCTGGGTGAATGCTTGGCTCCACCCTTCTTCAGCGAATCTTCCAGCTCGCGCAGCAGCTTGCGCTGATGCTCGGTCAGCTTGACGGGCGTTTCGACCGCGATGTGGCAGTACAGGTCGCCCGGGTAGCTGGAGCGCACGCCCTTGATGCCCTTGCCGCGCAGGCGGAACTGCTTGCCGGCCTGGGTGCCTTCGGGAATGTCGATGGCCGCCTTGCCCTGCAGCGTGGGCACCTCGATCTCGCCGCCCAGCGCGGCGGTGATGAAGCTCACCGGCACCTGGCAGTGCAGGTCGTCGCCGTCGCGCTCGAAGATGTCGTGCTTCTTGATGCGGATCTCGATATACAGGTCGCCCGGCGGTCCGCCGTTGGTGCCCGGCTCGCCGTTGCCCGTGCTGCGGATGCGCATGCCGTCGTCGATGCCGGCGGGGATCTTCACTTCCAGCGTCTTCTGCTTCTTGACCCGGCCCTGGCCGTGGCAGGTGGTGCAGGGCTCGGGAATGATCTTGCCCGTGCCGCGGCAGTGCGGGCAGGTCTGCTGCACGCTGAAGAAGCCCTGGCGCATCTGCACCGTGCCCGTGCCCTGGCAGGTGCCGCAGGTCTTGGCGCTGGTGCCCGGCTTGGCGCCGCTGCCATGGCAGGTGTCGCACGACTCCCACGACGGGATGCGGATCTGCGCTTCCTTGCCCTTGGCGGCCTCTTCCAGCGTGATGTCCATCGCGTAGCTCAGGTCGCTGCCGCGATAGACCTGCCGGCCGCCCGCGCCGCGTCCGCCGCCGCGCTGCTGGCCGAACATGTCGCCGAAGATGTCGCCGAACGCCTCGGCGAAGCCGCCAAAGCCTTCCGCGCCGCCGCCCGGGCCGCGCATGTTCGGGTCCACGCCGGCATGGCCGTACTGGTCGTAGGCCGCGCGCTTTTGCGCGTCCGAGAGCATCTCGTAGGCCTCCTTGGCCTCCTTGAACTTCTCTTCGGCCGGCTTGGCGGCTTCACCCTGGTTGCGGTCAGGGTGGTGCTTCATCGCCAGCTTGCGATACGCCTTCTTGATCTCTTCGTCCGAGGCGTTCTTGGGAACGCCCAGCACTTCGTAATAGTCTCTCTTGGACATGTCTTTTCCAGCCTCGTTGGAACAGGAACGCCGCGCTGGCCCCCGTGGCGGGGCCTGGCGCGGCGGCTAGCGGATCACTGCGCTCGCGCGGAGGATCAGCCCTTCTTCACTTCCTTGACTTCGGCGTCCACCACGTTGTCGTCGTGGGCGGCGGCACCGGCGGACGATGCACCACCGGCCGAGGGGCCGCCGGCGGCTTCGGCACCACCGGCCGCAGCGGCTTGCGCGGCCTGGGCGTCGGCGTACATCTTCTCGCCCAGCTTCTGGCTGGCGGCCATCAGCGCGGTCGTCTTCTCGTCGATGGCGGCCTTGTCTTCACCCTTGAGGGCTTCTTCCAGGGCCTTCACGGCGGCTTCGATCTGTTCCTTCTCGCCGGCGTCCAGCTTGTCGCCGTGCTCGGACAGGCTCTTGGTCACGCTGTGGACGGCCGCCTCGCCCTGGTTGCGGGCCTGCACCAGCTCCAGCTTCTTCTTGTCGTCGGCCGCGTTCAGTTCGGCGTCCTTGACCATCTTCTGGATCTCTTCTTCCGACAGGCCCGAGTTCGCCTTGATGGTGATCTTGTTTTCCTTGCCGGTGCCCTTGTCCTTGGCGCCCACGTGCAGGATGCCGTTGGCGTCGATGTCGAAGCTCACCTCGATCTGCGGCACGCCGCGGCCTGCCGGCGGGATGCCCTCCAGGTTGAACTCGCCCAGCAGCTTGTTGGCGCTGGCGATCTCGCGCTCGCCCTGGAACACCTTGATGGTCACGGCCGGCTGGTTGTCGTCGGCGGTCGAGAAGGTCTGCGCGAACTTCGTCGGGATCGTGGTGTTCTTGCTGATCATCTTGGTCATCACGCCGCCCAGGGTCTCGATGCCCAGCGACAGCGGAGTCACGTCCAGCAGCAGCACGTCCTTGCGGTCGCCCGACAGCACCTGGCCCTGGATGGCGGCGCCCACGGCCACGGCTTCGTCAGGGTTCACGTCCTTGCGGGGTTCCTTGCCGAAGAATTCCTTGACCTTGTCCTGCACCTTGGGCATGCGGGTCATGCCGCCGACCAGGATCACGTCGTTGATGTCGGCGACGTTGATGCCGGCGTCCTTGATGGCCGTGCGGCAGGGGGCGATGGTGCGCTCGATCAGCTCGTCCACCAGGCTTTCCAGCTTGGCGCGGGTCAGCTTGATGTTCAGGTGCTTCGGGCCCGAGGCATCGGCCGTGATGTAGGGCAGGTTGATGTCGGTCGCGGAGGACGAGGACAGCTCGATCTTGGCCTTCTCGGCGGCTTCCTTCAGGCGCTGCAGGGCCAGCACGTCCTTGGACAGGTCCACGCCTTGCTCTTTCTTGAACTCGGCGATGATGAAGTCGATGATGCGCTGGTCGAAGTCTTCGCCGCCCAGGAAGGTGTCGCCGTTGGTGGACAGCACTTCGAACTGCTTTTCGCCATCGACGTCCGCGATCTCGATGATGGACACGTCGAACGTGCCGCCGCCCAGGTCATACACGGCGATCTTGCGGTCGGCCTTGTCCTGCTTGTCCAGGCCGAAGGCCAGGGCCGCAGCGGTGGGCTCGTTGATGATGCGCTTGACATCCAGGCCCGCGATGCGGCCGGCGTCCTTGGTGGCCTGGCGCTGGGCGTCGTTGAAGTAGGCCGGCACCGTGATCACGGCTTCGGTCACGGGCTCGCCCAGGTAGTCCTCGGCGGTCTTCTTCATCTTGCGCAGCACTTCGGCGGAAATCTGCGGGGGAGCCAGCTTGTTGCCGCGCACTTCCACCCAGGCGTCGCCGTTGTCGGCACGGGCGATGGAGTAGGGCATCAGGTCGATGTCCTTCTGGACTTCCTTTTCCTCGAACTTGCGGCCGATCAGGCGCTTGGCGGCGTAGATCGTGTTCTTGGGGTTGGTCACGGCCTGGCGCTTGGCCGAGGCGCCGACGAGGATCTCGCCGTCTTCCTGGTAGGCGATGATGGACGGGGTGGTGCGGGCACCTTCGCTGTTCTCGATCACGCGGGTCGTGTTGCCCTCCATGATCGCGACGCAGCTATTGGTGGTGCCCAGGTCGATGCCGATGATTTTTCCCATGTTGTTCTCCTCAGAATCTGAAAAAAGTGGATGACCGTAACTTGTGGATAACTTGTCGTGGTTCAAGCCGGCGCATCAGAAAAATTTAGGTGGTCCAGCCCGGCGTTGTGCCTGGCGGGCGGCCCGCTCATGCGGACCTTGGCGAGCCATGGAGCGTTTGGGCCTTATTTGGGCGCCGTCACCGTGACCAGGGCGGGGCGCAGCACGCGCTCGGCGATCACGTAGCCCTTTTGCAGCACCGAGACCACGGTGTTGGGCTCCTGTTCGGCCGGCACCACGCTGATGGCCTGATGCTTGTGCGGGTCGAACTTCTCGCCGGCGGCCGGGTTGATGGCCAGCACCTTGTTGCGTTCGAGCGCGGCGGTGAGCTGGCGCAGCGTGGCGTCGGAGCCTTCGCGCAGCTGCTCGGGCGTGGCGTCCTTGATGGCCAGGGCGGCTGCCAGGCTGTCGGCCACCGGCAGCAGGCTTTCGGCGAAGCTCTCGATGCCGAACTTGCGGGCCTTGGAGACTTCTTCCTCGGCGCGGCGGCGGGCGTTTTCTGCCTCGGCCTTGGCGCGCAGGAACTGGTCGGCCAGGTCGGCGCTCTTGGCCTTGAGCTCGGCCAGCTCGTTCTGCAGGCGGCTCAGTTCATCGGAGGCATGGGCCGCCATCGCGGCTTCGACTTCTTCGGGCGCGGGCTGCTGGGGCGCAGGGGCGTTGGCTGGATGGTTGTCGGACATGTCGGTCGATGGTTGGGGGAAGAAAAAGAAACGATATGCGCGGAGATCGGTGCGGGCCGGAGGATTTCAAGCGCTACTGCCACAATCCGGCTTCCGGCGTGTGCCCCGGGCGGCATGCCCGGCCCTCCAGTCAGCCTGCGAGTGTACAAGCTGGGAGGTGCGCGCTATAATCGCCGGCTTTGCCTTGCCACACTGCTTCAAGAGACGCAGCAGGTGGTGTCATCCAGAAGGAGTTTGCATGCGTCATTACGAAATCATCTTGTTGATCCACCCGGATCAAAGCGAACAGGTTCCAGCCATGCTGGAGCGCTACAAGGGCATGATCACTGCCGGCGGCGGCAAGGTCCACCGCGTGGAAGACTGGGGCCGCCGTCAACTGGCGTACCTGATCAACAAGCTGGCCAAGGCCCACTACCTGTGCGTGAACATCGAAGCCGACCAGGCCGTGATGGCTGAACTGGAGCACGCCTTCAAGTTCAACGACGCCGTGCTGCGCCACCTGACGGTTCAGAAGAAGAAGGCCGAAACCGGCGCTTCCTCCATGATGAAGACCGTCGAACGCGAAGAAGCGCGCAAGGCCAGCCAGGCTGAATTCGCAGCTGCCGAGCGCGAATCGCGCTGATCAGCAGCTTCAAGCCGGGACATGTGGAAAACCGCGTTGCGCTGACGGCCTGTATCGGCGAGGCGAAAGCCTTGCGCTACACGCCGGCCGGATTGCCTGCGCTGGACTTGCGGCTCGAGCACGAGTCGCAGCAGCAGGAAGCAGGTGCGCAGCGTGAGGTCCGTGCAGCCGTGAAGGCCGTGGCGTTCGGCGCCCTGGCGGAGCGGCTGGCTCGGCAGGCTCTGGGGAGCCGCTGGAAGTTTCAGGGTTTCCTCGCCACGCCGCGCAACGGCAAGGGTCTGGTCTTCCACATCCAGGATATTCAACAAGATTAATTTTCAAGGGGTCCGAAAATGGCCACGTTCAAGAAGTTCAACAAAGACAAGCGCCCGAAGCGCAACACCCAGTCCCTGCTGTTCAAGCGCAAGCGCTTCTGCCGCTTCACGGTCGCTGGTGTGGAAGAGATCGACTACAAGGATGTCGACACCCTGCGTGACTTCATCGCCGAAAACGGCAAGATCATCCCTGCGCGCCTGACCGGCACGCGCGCCATCTACCAGCGTCAGCTGAACACCGCCATCAAGCGCGCTCGCTTCCTGGCCCTGGTTCCGTACAGCGACCAGCACAAGATCTAAGGAGCCCGACCATGCAAATCATCCTGCTCGACAAGGTCGTGAACCTCGGTAACCTGGGCGAAATCGTCAAGGTCAAGGACGGCTACGCACGCAACTTCCTGATCCCGTCGGGCCGCGCCCGCCGCGCCACGGAAGCCAACAAGGCCGAGTTCGAAGCCAAGCGCGCCGAACTGGAAAAGGCTGCTGCCGCCAAGCTGGCTGAAGCCCAGGCGCAAGGCGAAAAGCTGGGCGGCACGACCGTCAAGCTGACGCAAAAGGCTGGCGTGGACGGCCGTCTGTTCGGTTCCGTCACCAACCACGACATTGCCGAAGAGCTGAACAAGCAAGGCTACTCTGTGCTCAAGGCTCAGATCCGCCTGCCCAACGGCCCGATCAAGACCGTCGGCGACAGCACGGTCAGCGTGGCGCTCCACACCGACGTGGTCGTGGAAGTCACCATCTCGGTGTACGGCGAAACCGCCTGACCATCCACTCACTCTGCATGAAAATGCAGAGCGCAGCGAAGGCCGCCCCTGGGCGGCTTTTGCGTTTTCTGGCGCCTGCTGAATCCACCGCCTGTCAACGGCTTGTCCACAGCATTGTCCCCAGCCGCTGCCTCTGGCGGCTGCCGTCCCTGACGTTCAAGGAGTTCCTCCCATGTCTGCCGTGATGCCCCCCCTGGACGACGATTTCACCTTGCCGCACCCGGTCGACAAGGAGGTGGCCAAGCTGCGCGTGCCGCCGCACTCCATCGAGGCGGAGTCCAGCGTGCTGGGCGGTCTGCTGCTGGACAACAACGCCTGGGACCGGGTGGGTGACCTCCTGGTGGACAGCGACTTCTACCGGCACGAGCACCAGCAGATCTACGCCGCCATCGGCAAGCTGATCAACGCCAGCAAGCCGGCCGACGTGATCACGGTCTTCGAGGAACTGCAGAGCCTGGGCAAAGCCGAGGAGGTGGGCGGGATCGCCTATCTCAACAGCCTGGCGCAGTACGTACCCAGCGCGAGCAATATCCGCCGCTACGCCGAAATCGTGCGCGAGCGGTCCATCCTGCGCAAGCTGGTCACGGCCAGCGACGAGATCTCGACCAACGCCTTCAACCCCATGGGCAAGACGGTCGAGAAGATCCTCGACGAAGCCGAGGCCAAGATTTTCGCCATCGGTGAAGAAGGCTCGCGCAGCAAGCAGGGCTTCCAGTCGCTGGACACCCTGGTGATCGACCTGCTGGACCAGGTCCAGGAGATGGCCGACAACCCGATGGACGTGACCGGCGTGCCCACGGGCTTCGCCGATCTGGACCGCATGACTTCGGGCCTGCAGGCCGGCGACATGATCGTGCTGGCCGCGCGTCCTTCCATGGGCAAGACCTCGTTCGCGGTGAACATCGCCGAGCACGTGGCGCTCAACGAAGGCCTGCCCGTGGCCATCTTCTCGATGGAAATGGGCGCGGCCCAGCTCGCGGTGCGTATCGTGGGCTCGATCGGCCGCGTGAACCAGGGCAATCTGCGGACCGGCAAGCTGACCGACGAGGAATGGCCGCGCCTGACCGAAGCCATTGAGCGCCTGCGCACCGTGTCGCTGCACATCGACGAGACGCCGGGTCTCTCTCCGGGCGAACTGCGGGCCAACGCTCGGCGGCTGGCGCGGCAGTGCGGCAAGCTCGGCCTCATCGTGGTGGACTACCTGCAGCTCATGAGCGGCTCGGGCTCGAACAGCTCCGACAACCGCGCCACCGAACTGGGCGAGATCTCGCGGGGCCTGAAGATGCTGGCCAAGGAGCTGCAGTGCCCGGTGATCGCGCTCTCGCAGCTCAACCGCTCGGTGGAGCAGCGCACCGACAAGCGGCCCATGATGTCCGACCTGCGCGAATCCGGCGCCATCGAGCAGGATGCGGACATCATCATGTTCATCTACCGCGACGACTACTACAACAAGGACTCCAAGGAGCCCAACGTGGCCGAGGTCATCATCGGCAAGCAGCGGAACGGCCCGACGGGCACGGTGAAGCTCTTCTTCCAGAAGAACCAGACGCGCTTCGAGAACCTGGCCGTGGGCTACGGCGGCGACGACTACTGACGCGGCCCGTCGCCTGCAGGCGTGGGCATGAAAAGAGCCCCTGGCGCTTGATGCACAAGCGCCAGGGGCTCTCTTTTTGATAGCGTTGCCGCGGCGGCGCTCAGCGGGTGAAGGCCCAGACCAGCAGCCCGGCCGTGGAGACGCACAGCACCCAGGCGGCCCACACCAGCCGCTGCTGGCGCTGGCGCAGCGCATCGACGGCGCGCACCAGCAGGGCGTTCTGCTCGGCCAGCGACTCGATCAGCTGGGCTGAGGCGCGCTGCTCGTCCTGCAGCTGCACCAGGGCGTCGCGCATCACCGCCAGCTGGTCGGCGGTGCTCATGGCGATCGCGCCGCCAGCCTCTCCGCCTGCGGCCTGCACGTCTTCGGCGGCACCCTTGCGGGTCGATCCCATGAGGCGGCGGGCTGCCTGCAGGATCTGAGGCGTCGCCTCGATCACGTCGCCCCAGGGGACGAGCTTGAGGGCCGTCATCCAACCGATGGCCATACTCAGAGCACCTCGCTGGCGAAATCGGCCAGGCGCGAGCGTTCGCCGCGCGCCAGCGTGATGTGGCCGCTGTGCGGCCAGCCCTTGAAGCGGTCCACCGCGTAGGTCAGTCCGGAGGAGCCTTCGGTCAGGTAGGGTGTGTCGATCTGCGCGAGGTTGCCCATGCAGATGATCTTGGTGCCGGGGCCTGCGCGCGTGATCAGCGTCTTCATCTGCTTGGGCGTCAGGTTCTGCGCCTCGTCGATGATGACGTACTTGTTCATGAACGTACGCCCGCGCATGAAGTTCATGCTCTTGATCTTGATGCGGCTGCGGATCAGCTCGTTGGTCGCGGCGCGGCCCCATTCGCCGGCGTTGCCGCCGTCGCCCTTGGCGAGGAATTCGAGGTTGTCATCCAGCGCCCCCATCCAGGGGCCCATCTTTTCCTCTTCAGTGCCCGGCAGGAAGCCGATGTCCTCGCCCACGCTCACCGTGGCCCGGGTCATGATGATCTCGGTGTAGCGGCGGTCGTCCAGCACCTGGGTGAGGCCGGCGGCCAGGGCCATCAGCGTCTTGCCGGTGCCGGCGGTGCCGGCCAGGGTCACGAAGTCCACTTCCGGGTCCATGAGCAGGTTCATGGCGAAGTTCTGCTCCCGGTTGCGGGTGTTCACGCCCCAGACCGCGTTCTTGGCCGAGCCGTAGTCCTTGAGGGTCTGCAGCACGGCGGTCTTGTCGCGGATCTCGGTGACGCGCGCGAACAGGCTGGGCTCGCCGGGCGCCTCGAAATACACGAACTGGTTGATCATGAGCTGCGGCACTACCGGACCGCCGATGCGGTAGTAGGTGTGCGCGCCTTGCTGCCAGCTCTCGACGTTCTTGCCGGTCTTGGTCCAGAAGTCCGCGGGCAGGGCCAGCACGCCTGAATAGAGCAGGTCGCCGTCTTCGAGCGTCTTGTCGTTCTGGTAGTCCTCGGCGTTCAGGCCCAGAGCACGCGCCTTGACGCGCATGTTGATGTCCTTGGACACCAGCACCACCTCGCGCGGCGCATAGCGCTGGCGCAGGGCCTCGACCACGCCAAGGATCTGGTTGTCGGCCTTGCCCTGCGGCAGGCTGGTGGGCAGCTGGTAGTCGAGCGGCTCGGTCTGGAAGTGCAGGCAGCCGCCGGCGGCGCGCTGGCCCGTGGAATCGAGCGCGATGCCCTTGCCGATGTCGGCGCCCTGCACGCCCACCAGGGCGTCCAGCGTGCGGCTGGCCTGGCGGCCGTTGCGGGCGACTTCGGTCATGCCCTTCTTGTGGCCGTCGAGCTCTTCCAGCACGATCATCGGCAGGAAGATGTCGTGCTCCTCGAAGCGGAACAGGCAGGTGGGATCGTGCAGCAGCACGTTGGTGTCCAGCACGAACATCTTCTTCGGGCCGGTGCTGCGTGCCTTGCGCGGGCGCTCGGCCACGGCGGGCTTGGGCGCTGCCGTGGCGGTGGTGCGCTGGGCGGCCACGGGTGCGCTCGCCGGGGTGATGGTTGCTGGTGCCTTGCGTGTGCGGCTCCGGGCCGCAGGCTGCGGTGCCGGCGCGGCTTCCACGGCGGGTGCCGCCGACACCGAGCTGGTTGCGGCCGCAGCTTCTGCGGCATTGCGGCGGCTGGTGGCCGCTGCCTTGCGGCTGCGCCGGGTGGAGGGCGCTGCAACGGCGGTCGAGGCTTCTTCGGATGTGCGGGCGGGCGTTACCGCGTCGGAAGACGCGGGGGCGTTCTGCAGGTACGCATCCGGGGACAGCAGCGCGGCGCGCTTGGCGGGGGCGGGGGGCAGGGGCATGGGGCGGTGGCCTCGCTTGGGGGAAGGGAAGGGTGTGGGACGGCGTGCGTCAGAAAGCAAAAAGCCGCCTGGAGACCCAGACGGCTTTGGAGGGGGAAGGGGGCGTTGCGTCACTCAGAGGCATTGACCCATTATGCATATTCCCGGTGAACGGCTCGGCAAGTCGCCGCTGCCTTTCAGGCGGCCTTTTTCAGGGCCTTGATGGACTTGACGGCCTTGAGCACTTCGTCCACGTGGCCCGGCACTTTCAGGCCGCGCCACTCTTGCACCAGCACGCCATCGGGGCCGATGAGGAAGGTGCTGCGCTCGATGCCCTTGACCTTCTTGCCGTACATGATCTTGTTCTTGACCACGCCGAACATGTGGCACATCTTCTCTTCGGTGTCGGCGATCAGCTCGAAGGGCAGTTCGAGCTTTTCCTTGAAGTCGTCGTGCGACTTCATGTTGTCGCGCGACACGCCGAACACGGCGGCACCGGCCTTGGCGAAGTCCTTGTACTTGTCGCGGAACTGCATGGCTTCGGTGGTGCAGCCGGGCGTGTTGTCCTTTGGGTAGAAGTACAGGATCAGAACCTGGCCCAGATGCGAGGTGTTGGAGACCTTGATCCCGCCGGTCGCGTTGGCTTCAAATTCAGGGAGGGGTTTGTTGACAACGATCGCCATGGCACTCAGTCTCTCAGGAGGGTAGTCGTTGGAAAATCGGGGGTGCGGGTGTGAGGTTGCAGCTGGACTAGGCCCCCGACCGCAACCCGGTATTTTACCCTGAAACGCACTCTTTCGCCGGTCGCAGTCTGTAACCAAAATGCACGAATCATGCCGGTTCTGCACTCTCGAGCAGAAGGGCTGCCGCCACGTTGCGGCCCTCGCCGGCCAGGATGTTGTAGGTGCGGCAGGCAGCCTGGGTGTCCATGGTTTCCAGGCCGATGCGCCGCGCCATGAGCGGCTGCAGCCAGGCCGGTGGCGGGAAACGGTTGCGCCCGCCGCTGCCGAAGATGACCAGTTCGCAGTCCAGCTCGGCCAGTTGCGCGAAGTGCGCGGGGGTCAGGTCTTCATAGCGAGCGCAGTGCCATTCGGTGCGAACGCCGCCGGAGGTGATGACCACGCTGTGCGTGATGCGCTCGGCGTCGATGCCGATCCAGCCGGGCCCGTAGGCGTTGATGCTCTGGGCGTCGGATCGGTCGGGCTGGAATTTCATGGGGATGTCCGGGTGGGTGGCCCCGTGCAGGGGCCCTGCGTGCCGCAGGGCGCGGGCCCGGTTCCGTCGTGTAGAACTGTGGTCAAATTATAGGTTTCACCGGGGGTGCGCCGTGCCCCGCAGGACCGATTCCCCTTCTCCTGGCGGCCTTTGGCGCCGCCAACCGCGCAGCATGAAGACCGTCCACAAATCCGCCAAGCTCAATAACGTTCTCTACGATGTGCGAGGCCCGATCGTGGATGCGGCCAAGCAGATGGAGGACGAGGGCCAGAAGATCATCAAGCTGAATATCGGCAACATGGCGCCGTTCGGCTTCGATCCGCCCGAAGAGATTCAGCAGGACATGATCCGCAACCTGCCCGACTCGGCAGGCTATTCGGACAGCAAGGGCATCTTCGCCGCGCGCAAGGCGGTGATGCACTACTCGCAGCAGCTGGGCATCGCCGGCGTCACGCTGGACGACATCTATCTCGGCAACGGCGCCAGCGAACTGATCGTGATGGCCACCAATGCGCTGCTCGATGACGGCGACGAGCTGCTGGTGCCCATGCCCGATTACCCGCTCTGGACGGCGGCGGTCTCGCTTTCGGGCGGCAAGCCCGTGCATTACCTCTGCGACGAGGACGACGGCTGGCTGCCCAGCCTGGACGACATCCGCGCCAAGATCACGCCGCGCACCCGTGGCATCGTCGTCATCAACCCGAACAACCCCACCGGCGTGCTCTATCCGCCGGAGCTGCTGCGCGGCATCGTTGCCATCGCCCGCGAGCACGGCCTGGTGCTGATGGTCGATGAGGTCTATGACAAGGTGCTCTACGAGGGCGCGGTCTTCACCTCGATGGCGAGCCTCTCCACCGACGTGCTGACGCTCACCTTCAATTCGCTCTCCAAGGCCTATCGCTCGTGCGGCTTCCGCGCCGGCTGGATGATCGTCTCCGGCCCCAAGCAGGATGCGCGCGACTACATCGAAGGCCTGAACATGCTGGCCAACCTCAAGCTGGGCTCCAACGTGCCCGGCCAGTGGGCCATCCAGACCGCGTTGGGCGGCTACCAGAGCATCAACGATCTGGTGGCCGAAGGCGGGCGCTTGCGCCGCCAGCGCGATCTGGCCTACGAGCTCATCTCGGCGATCCCGGGCGTGAGCTGCGTCAAACCGCAGGCGGCGCTCTACATGTTCCCCCGCCTGGACCCGGCGATGTACCCCATCGCCGACGACCGCCAGTTCTTCATGGAAGTGCTGCGCGCCACCCGCGTGATGCTGGTGCAGGGCTCGGGCTTCAACTTCCCCGACAACCAGCATTTCCGCATCGTGTTCCTGCCGCACGAGGGCGACCTGCGGGTGGCCATCGGCCGGCTGGCGGACTTTCTCGCCCAGTACCGCCAGCGGCACGCCACCGCCTGACGCGAATTCACTCCTTTTTTGATAGCTGTGAGCGCAGATAGATCAAGCGCTCCAGACCGTTTTACCTGAGATTTTTGATATGAAACCGATCCAAGTAGGCCTGCTGGGCATTGGCACCGTGGGCAGTGGCGTCTTCAACGTGCTGCAACGCAACCAGGAAGAGATCCGCCGCCGCGCCGGCCGCGGCATCGAAGTGACCATGGTGGCCGACCTGGACGTGGAGCGTGCCCGCGCCGTGGCTGGCGAGGGTGTGCAGGTGGTGAGCGACGCCCGCGCCGTCATCGCCAACCCCGACATCGACATCGTGGTCGAGCTCATCGGCGGCTACGGCATCGCCAAGGCGCTGGTGCTCGAAGCCATCGCCGCCGGCAAGCATGTGGTCACCGCCAACAAGGCGCTGCTGGCCGTGCACGGCACCGAGATCTTCGCCGCTGCCGCCGCCAAGGGCGTGATGGTCGCCTTCGAGGCCGCCGTGGCCGGTGGCATCCCCATCATCAAGGCGCTTCGCGAAGGCCTCACGGCCAACCGCATCGAATGGATCGCCGGCATCATCAACGGCACCACGAACTTCATCCTGTCCGAGATGCGCGACAAGGGCCTGGACTTCGACGTGGTGCTCAAGGAGGCGCAGCGACTGGGCTACGCCGAGGCCGACCCGACCTTCGACATCGAAGGCGTGGACGCCGCGCACAAGGCCACCATCATGTCGGCCATCGCCTTCGGCATCCCGGTTCAGTTCGACAAGGCCTACGTCGAAGGCATCACCCAGCTGGCCGGCGCCGACATCAAATACGCCGAGCAGCTGGGCTACCGTATCAAGCTGCTGGGCATCGCCAAGCGCCGCACGGGCGAGGGCGTGGACGGCGTGGAGCTGCGCGTACACCCCACGCTGATCCCGGCCAAGCGCCTGATCGCCAACGTCGAAGGCGCCATGAACGCCGTCGTGGTGCAGGCCGATGCGGTGGGGACCACGCTCTACTACGGCAAGGGCGCGGGCAGCGAGCCCACGGCCAGCGCCGTCATCGCCGACCTGGTGGACATCGCCCGCCTGGCCTCGGCCGACCCTGGCCACCGCGTGCCCTACCTGGCCTTCCAGCCGCACACCCTGGACCAGGCCCAGGCCGCCTTGCCCGTGCTGCCCGCCAGCGAATTCATCACCAGCTACTATCTGCGCCTGCGCGTAGCCGACCAGGCCGGCGTGCTGACCCAGGTCACGGGCCTGCTGGCCGGCGCTGGCATCAGCATCGACGCCGTGCTGCAGCGCGAGGCCGACGAAGTGGGCGGCGAAGGTTCCGCGCAGACCGACCTGATCATCCTCACGCACGAGACCCGCGAAGGCACCATGAACGACGCCATCGTCCAGATGCAGGCCCTGCCCACGGTGCTCGCGCCCATCACGCGCATCCGCAAGGAAGAGTTGAACTGATGCTGTACCTCTCCACGCGCGGCCATCCCGACCGCAAGCGCTTTTGCGACATCCTGCTCGAAGGCCTGGCGCCCGACGGCGGTCTGTACCTGCCCGAGCGCTATCCGCACATCGACGACGCCGCGCTCACCCGCCTGCGCACGGCCTACCACGAGCAGGGCTACGCGGAACTCGCCTTCCAGATCCTCTCGCTCTACATCGACGACATTCCCGCCGCCGACCTGAAGCACCTGTGCGAGAAGACGTATACGGCCGAAGTCTTCGGCACCGGCGAGATCGTGCCGCTGCGCCACCTTGAAGACGGCCTCTGGCTCGAAGCCCTGTCCAACGGCCCCACGCTGGCCTTCAAGGACATGGCCATGCAGCTGCTGGGCAACCTGTTCGAATACGAGCTGGCCCGCCGCGGCGAGCAGCTCAACATCCTCGGCGCGACCAGTGGCGACACCGGCAGCGCGGCCGAATACGCCATGAAGGGCAAGGCGGGCGTGCGCGTCTTCATGACCAGCCCGCACGGGCGGATGAGCCCCTTCCAGCAGGCGCAGATGTTCAGCCTGCAGGACGCGAACATCCACAACATCGCCATCGAAGGCGTGTTCGACGACTGCCAGGACATCGTCAAGGCCGTGAGCAACGACCTGGAGTTCAAGCGCCAGTACAAGATCGGCACCGTCAACTCGATCAACTGGGCGCGCCTGCTGGCGCAGGTGGTCTATTACTTCGCCGGCTACGTGCAGGCCACCGAGACCAACGACCAGAAGGTCAGCTTCACCGTGCCCTCGGGCAACTTCGGCAACGTCTGCGCGGGCCATGTCGCGCGCATGATGGGGCTGCCGATCGACCGCCTGGTGGTAGCCACCAACGAGAACGACGTGCTCGACGAGTTCTTCCGCACCGGCGTCTATCGCGTGCGCGGCAGCGCCGACACGCACGAAACCTCCAGCCCCTCCATGGACATCAGCAAGGCCAGCAACTTCGAACGCTTCGTGTTCGACCTGCTGGGCCGCGACGCCGCGCGCACCCAGGCGCTGTTCGGCGACGCGCTGGCCCGCGACGGCCGCTTCGACCTGAGCGCCGATCCGCACTTCGCCGATGCCGCCACGCGCTACGGATTCTCCAGCGGCAAGAGCACCCATGCCGATCGTCTTGCGACCATCAAGGACAACTTCGTGCGCCATGGCGTGACCATCGACACCCACACCGCCGACGGCGTGAAAGTGGCGCTGGAGCAGCGCGGCCCTGGGACCGTGCCGATGATCGTGCTGGAGACGGCGCTGCCCATCAAGTTCGCTGAAACCATCACCCTGGCCCTGGGCCAGCCGCCCGAGCGGCCTGCGAGGTTTGAAGGCATCGAGGCCCTGCCCAAGCGGGTGCAGGTGATGCCTGCCGATGCCGAGGCGGTCAAAGACTACATCCGCCGCCATGTGCCGGAAGCGGTCTGAAACGGTTTGAAGCGAAAGAAGCCTGCAGCCCTTGCAAATCAAGGGCCTGCAGCTATGGTTTGAATAGCAAAAAGGAATCAGGATGAAGGTGGTCGGCTTTGCCGGGTTTTCGGGCTGCGGCAAGACCACGCTGGTCGAGCAATTGATTCCCGAGCTGCGGCTGCAGGGCCTGCGCGTGTCGGTGGTCAAGCACGCGCACCATAATTTCGATATCGACCACGTCGGCAAGGACACCTGGCGCCACCGTGAGGCCGGGGCTTACGAGGTGGCCGTGGCCTCCGACCGGCGCCTGGCCGTGATGCGCGAGTTCGAGTCGCCCGGCGCCATCAGCGTGCATGCTTTGCTGGCCGAGCTCGATGCCGGCGTGGACTGGGTGCTGGTCGAAGGCTTCAAGGAAAGCGACCTGCCCAAGGTCGAGGTGTGGCGCATGCCCTCGCCCGATTACCGCGAGCGCCCCGCGCGCTACCCCGAGGACCCGCACATCGTCGCCATCGCCACCGATGCTGCGCCCGCCGGCCTGCCCGCGCCGACCACGCTGCCGGTGTTCGACGTGCGCGACCCGCACGCGCTGGCGAACTGGCTGCTGGCCCAGGGAGCGCGATTCGACTACGCCCGTCCGGCCGCGCCAGTCCCCGCGGCGGCCGTTCCATCTCATCCCGCAGGAGCCCTCTGATGCGAGCCCCTTTGAAGCCGCTGGACGACGCGCTCGCCGAACTGCTGGCCCGTGCCGTGCCCCTGCTTGGCGTGGAGACCGTGGACTGCTTCGATGCCGACGGCCGCGTGCTGCGCGAAAGCGCCACCTCGCCGCTGCAGGTGCCGCCCGCCGACAACAGCTCCATGGATGGCTACGCCGTGCGCGTGGCCGATCTCGCGCAAGGCGACATCGCCAGGGCTGCCGAACTGCCGGTCTCCCAGCGCATTCCCGCCGGCAGCGCCGCCCAGCCGCTGGCGGCCGGCACCGCCGCTCGCATCTTCACCGGCGCCCCGGTGCCGGCCGGGGCCGATGCCAT
Organism: Paracidovorax sp.; assembly: GCF_057642795.1. Lineage (NCBI taxonomy): Bacteria > Pseudomonadati > Pseudomonadota > Betaproteobacteria > Burkholderiales > Comamonadaceae > Paracidovorax > Paracidovorax sp. Next base: position 86,132 of record NZ_JBXYZY010000027.1, on the reverse strand, counting down.
CGTGATGCAGGAAGACTGCGAGCCGCTGGAGGGGGGCGAGCGCGTGCGCATCAACGCCGTGCCTGCGTCCGGTCAGTGGATTCGCCGTGCGGGCGAAGACATCACGCGGGGCGCCCAGGTGCTCTCCGCCGGCACCCGGCTAAGCCCCGCCTCCCTGGGGCTGGCCGCCAGCATCGGGCTGGCGCGGCTCACGGTGTCACGCCGGCCGCGCGTTGCCTTGTTCTCCACGGGTGATGAACTCGTCATGCCCGGCGACGTGCCCCCCGAGCGCATGCCGCCCGGTGCCATCTACAACAGCAACCGCTTCTTCCTGCGCGCCATGCTGCGCCGGCTGGGCTGCGAAGTGACCGACCTGGGCATCGTGCCCGACCGGCGCGATGCCACCATCGAGGCGCTGCGCTCGGCCAGTGCCGCGCACGACCTCCTCCTGACCAGCGGCGGCGTGTCGGTGGGCGAGGAAGACCACATCAAGCCCGCCGTCGAGGCGCTGGGCGAACTGCACCTCTGGCAGATCGCCATGAAGCCGGGCAAGCCCTTCGCCTATGGCCGCATCGGCGACGCGCATTTCATGGGGCTGCCGGGCAACCCGGTGTCGAGCTTCGTCACCTTCTCGCTGCTGGTGCGCCCCTTTTTGCTGGCGCTGCAGGGCGCGACCGACGTGGCGCCCCGCGCCATGGCCGTCACCGCCGGCTTCGACTGGCCCCGCGCCGACAAGCGCCGCGAATTCCTGCGCGTGCGCTGGGGCGCGGACGGCCGGCTGGAGCGCTTCGGCAACCAGAGCTCGGGCGTGCTCACCTCCGCCGCGTGGGGCGACGGCGTGGTGGACAACCCTGCGGGCCAGACCATCGCCCGGGGCGACACCGTACGTTTCATCTCCTTCGCCGATCTGCTGTCATGAGCCAGGACACCACTGCCGCCGCCATCACCGTCGAGGTGCGCTACTTCGCCTCCATCCGCGAAGCCATCGGCCGTGGCAGCGAAACCGTGCAGACCCGCGCCGCCACCCTGGGCGCACTGCGGAGCGAACTCATCGCCCGCGGCGAGCCCTGGGCCACCGCGCTCGCCCCTGGCCGGGCGGTGCGCATGGCGCTCGACCAGACCATGAGCGGCGAAGACGCCGCCCTCAAGGCGGGCGCCGAGGTGGCGTTCTTCCCGCCCGTCACGGGCGGCTGAGGCCGGCTCAGGGCGAGCGAGCGCCCTTCCTTTTTTTGCTCACAGCCGCGCGAGCGCCGCTTCCTGTGCGGCCACCAATTCCCGCAGCCGCTTGGCCAGCGCTGGCGATGCAGGCGTCATCGGGGACCGCAGGGCGTCGTCCATCCAGCCTTGCTGCGCCAGCAGCGCCTTCACCGGCGCGGGGTTGGGTTCGGCGAAGAGGGCCGGGATCAGCGGCGCCAGCGCCTGCCAGAGCGGCCGGGCGCGGTCCAGCTCACCTTGGGCGATGGCCTGCATGCATTCCACCAGCCGCTCGGGCCGCCAGTGCGCGCTGGCGGCAATGGCGCCTGCGCCGCCGAGGGCCATGGTCGAAAAGATCTGCCCATCCTCGCCTGCGAGCACCTGCAGCGCGCCATCGGCGATCAGCGCCTGCGTCTTGGCCGCATCGCCGCCGCAGTCCTTGATCGCCCGGATGCGCGGGTGGGCCGCCAGGGCGCGCAGCGTAGCCAGCTCCAGCGTGGCGCAGGTACGGTAGGGAATGTCATAGACGATGAGCGGGCGGGCGCTGGCCTCGGCGATGGCTTCGAACCACTGGCGCAGTCCGGCCTGCGAAGGGCGGATGTAGTGCGGCGCCGGCACCAGCAGGCCGGCGAGCGGGAACTGGTTCAGCTGACGCACACGCTCCAGCACATGGCCCAGGTGGTAGCCCGAGAGGCCCATCACCACCGGCAGTCCGTCTGCAGCGGCGGTCACGGTGTCCAGCACCGCGTCCTGCTAATCGGTCTCCAGCGCGGCTGCCTCGCCCGTGGAGCCGCAGGCGACGAGGCCGGCGATGCCGCTGCCGCGCAGGCGCTGCACCAGCGACCGCAGCGCGGCATGGTCGATGTGCCCGCTCTGGAAGGGCGTGACGAGGGGAATCCAGAGCCCGGAAAAATCGGACGTGGCGCGGGCTGCTGGCTGCGAGGTATGTGGCATGGCGAATCCTTGATGACGGAAGAACGACCGCTTCGGAGTACCGCCGGATGCATGCGCACAGCGACCGTTCGGGCAGTCCGACCAGGGTCGGCATCAAGGCAAGGGGAGGGGGGTGGGGCTGCCAGGCGGTTCCGTCGCTCATCCGGACGGAACCGCAGCTCCGGTCAGATGAGCTGTGGTTTTTTGGCTTTGCCCGCGCAGCGCACTGCCGCCGGCTGGGCGGCGGTGGGTAGGCAGCGGGTGCGCGAAAACATGGCGGACAGTATAGCCATGCCCGCGTGAAGAGGCTTCAGGCGGTGGGCAGCTCGGGGCAGCGCCATTCCAGTAGTTCCGCCAGACGCAGCGTGATCCAGCGCGCTTCTGCTGCGATCACGCCGGAATCTGCCGTGTTCAGGCCCGAATGGATGCCGCGCAGGATGTCGGCTTCGGACGGCGCCTGGGTGTGGTAGAGCGTCTGCGCGTGCTCCACCAGATGGCAGGCCAGGTCTTCGCAGAGCTCGTAGCGGGCGCGCACGACGTCGCTGCGCTCGGTCAGACGCTGGCGGGTGTCGCTATAGACGGCGATGAAGGACGGGGGGACGTGGATCTGGTTGTCTTCGGACATGCGCGGCAGTCTCCGTTCGCGTTCGCGTTCACGTTCGCGTTCGGTCAGTCTGGCACGAAGCGCGATTCAAAGCGCTCCATGTCCTGCGTCAGCTCGAAGGTGACGAGCTGGCCCATCTTCATGTCGGAGAGGCGGCAGGCGGCGAAGAGGCTGTAGCGGCCGCTCAGATCGAAGCTCGGCAGGTCGATGATCGCGTAGGGGTGGGGCACGAAGACCTCGTGCTCGAAGACCACGCGGTGCTGGTTGCGGGGCGACGGAAAAAGCTTGTAGCGGTCGGTGGTGATGGTCTGTGTGGCCATGTCGGGAGCGTTAAAGTGCGGGGCTGCAGGCCGTGGGCGGCGGTTGCCGCGCGCGAAAAGGCCTGAGGATCGGGCGCAGATGATGGCATGGCCGGCCCTTTCAACGCATTTCCGAAACCTGCGCCGCCGGTGGGCGGCATTGCGGGCGTGGCCTTGGCTGCGTTCTTTTTTTCCCTTTTCGATCACTTCGCAGACGACATCACCGCATGGCCCGCAATCCCAACGAATGGACCCAGAAGATCATGGCGCTCGTCAAGGTCGGCAACGTGGCGGGTGCCACCGCGCAGATCCGCGTGGCGCCCACCGTAGCCGACCTCAAGCGCCTGCAGACCGCACTGGCCGCGCCCGGCGCTCCCGCGGCTGGCCGCCAGCTGGAGACGGTGGTGGCCGAGCAGATCGTGGCGCTGTCCGCCCCGCGCCTGCACCGTTCGCCATGAGTGCCGCCATGCCCCGCGTTTCCATCCAGACCGCCGACTTCGACGTGGCCGCCGAGCTGGCCGCGCTGCGCGCCGCAGATGCCCGCGTGGGCGCCGTGTGCAGCTTCGTGGGCGTGGTGCGCGACCGCAGCGACGGCCACAGCGTCGCGTCGATGGAGCTGGAGCACTACCCCGGCATGACCGAGAAGTCGATCGAGGCCATGATCGACGAGGCCCTGGCGCGCTTCGACGTGTTCGGCGCCCGTGTGATCCACCGCGTGGGGCTGCTCGCGCCGCTCGACCAGATCGTGCTGGTGGCCGTCAGTTCGGCCCATCGGGGCGCGAGCTTCCAGGCGTGCGAGTTCCTCATGGACTACCTCAAGACCCAGGCGCCGTTCTGGAAGAAGGAAGCCACGCCCGAGGGCGCGCGCTGGGTGGATGCGCGCGTCTCGGACGATGCAGCGCTGGAGCGCTGGGGCATCCGCGCCGCGAATGCGCCAGCCCACTGATTTGCTATTGATTCGATAGCATTATGCCCGCGCGCATCAAGCGCTGCGGCTCATAAAGGCTGAAATCCACTGTCCCGGATGATGCGTTGCCAGGCTGCCGTATAGGTCCGCACCCGCCCGGCGAACTGGCCCTGTGGCTCGAAGCCCACGTTCAGGCCCATCGCGGTGAGCTTCTCGCGCACGTCGGGCATGGCCAGCGCCTGCTGCAGCGCGGCGCTGAAGCGGTCGATGACCGCCTGGGGCGTGCCGGCCGGCGCGAACAGGCCGTAGTAGGGGTAGTCGTCCAGATGGTCGAAGCCCAGCTCGCCGAAGGTGGGCACCTGGGGCAGCAGCGGCTGGCGCCGGGCGCCGATGACGGCCACGATGCGCAGCTTGCCCGCGCGCTGCAGCTCGATCATGTCGGGCACCGAGGCGATGCCCGCCGCGATCTGGTTGCCCAGCATGTCGGCCGTCATGGGCGCGCTGCCGCGGTAGGGCGCGGCCTGCAGATCCAGCTGGTAGCGCTGCGCCATCAGCCGCACGAGGAATTCGGGAATCGAGCCGGGCGCGGGCACGCCGATCGTGTCCTTGCCCCCGCGCTGGGTCTTCACCCAGCGTACGTACTCGGCCATGTTGCGCGCAGGCGTGGCGCCCGATACGGCCAGCACGTTGGCGAAGGTCGCCAGACCCGCCACCGGCACAAAATCGGTCGCCGGCAGGAAACCCGGGTTGCGTATGACCTGCGGCAAGATCGAGATGGTGTGGTCGTGGGACAGTAGCAGCGTGTGCCCGTCCGGCGCGGCCGTCTTCAGCACCTGCGCGGCGATCTGCCCGCCCGCGCCGGCGCGGTTTTCGACCACCACGGGCGCATGCAGCAGGTCCTTGAGCTTGTCGGCCAGCAGGCGTGCGATAGCGTCGCTGCCCGCGCCGGCCGGAAAACCCACCAGCAGGCGCACCGGCGCGCCCTGCGGCTGTGCGCCGGCCCAGCCGGCCGCCGTGGCCAGGGAGGCGGCGGTGAAGGCACGGCGGGACAACGCGGGCACGCGGGGCGAGGCGATCGGGGGCATGGCGGGGCTCCTGGGGTGATGTGATCTGGACATTGTCCGGCATGGCCGGTGCGCGGTACAGGCGCCCTGTCCGGCTTGAATCCCATCCGCCCGGCCGCATATCCATGGCAATTCGGAGGTTTTTCCACCATGCGACAAGACAAACTCACCACCAAGTTCCAAGAAGCCCTGGGCGATGCGCAATCGCTGGCCCTGGGGCATGACAACGCCTACATCGAAGCCCCTCACCTGCTGCTGGCCATGCTGCGCCAGGACGGCGGCCCGCGCGCGCTGCTCGAGCGTGCCGGCGCCAACGTGCGCGGGCTCGAAACTGCGGCCGAGGCCGCCATGCAGCGCCTGCCGCAGGTGCAGGGCGGCGACGGCGTGCAGGTCGGCCCCGAGCTGGGCCGGCTGCTGCAGGCGACCGAAAAAGAAGCCATCAAACGCGGCGACCAGTTCATCGCGGGCGAACTCTTCCTGCTGGCCGTGGCCGACGCCAAGGGCGACGTGGGCACGCTGGCCCGCTCCAACGGCCTGACGCGCAAGAGCCTGGAATCGGCGATCGAAGCCGTGCGCGGCGGCCAGAAGATGGACAGCGCCGAGGCCGAGGGCCAGCGCGAGGCACTCAAGAAATACTGCATGGACCTGACCGAGCGCGCCCGCGCCGGCAAGCTGGACCCGGTGATCGGCCGCGACGACGAGATCCGCCGCGCCATCCAGGTGCTGCAGCGCCGCAGCAAGAACAACCCCGTGCTGATCGGGGAGCCCGGCGTGGGCAAGACCGCCATCGTCGAAGGCCTGGCCCAGCGCATCGTGGCCGGCGAGGTGCCCGAATCGCTCAAGAACAAGCGCGTGCTGAGCCTGGACATGGCCGCGCTGCTGGCCGGCGCCAAGTTCCGCGGCGAGTTCGAGGAACGCCTGAAGAGCGTGCTGAGCGAGCTGGCCAAGGACGAGGGCCAGACCATCGTCTTCATCGACGAGCTGCACACCATGGTCGGCGCCGGCAAGGCCGAAGGCGCCATGGATGCGGGCAACATGCTGAAGCCCGCCCTGGCGCGCGGCGAGCTGCACTGCGTGGGCGCGACCACGCTCGACGAATACCGTAAGTACATCGAAAAAGATGCGGCGCTGGAGCGGCGCTTCCAGAAGATCCTGGTGGGCGAGCCCACGGTGGAGGCCACCATCGCCATCCTGCGCGGCCTGCAGGAAAAGTACGAGCTGCACCACGGCGTCGAGATCACCGACCCGGCCATCGTGGCTGCGGCCGAGCTGTCGAACCGCTACATCACGGACCGCTTCCTGCCCGACAAGGCCATCGACCTGATCGACGAGGCCGCGGCCAAGATCAAGATTGAGATCGACTCCAAGCCCGAAGCCATCGACAAGCTCGATCGCCGGCTGATCCAGTTGCAGATCGAACGCGAAGCGGTGAAGAAGGAAAAGGACGAGGCTTCGCAGAAGCGCCTGGCGCTGCTCGAAGAAGAGATCGAAAAGCTGCAGAAGGACATCGCCGACCTGGAAGACATCTGGACCGCCGAGAAGGCCCAGGCCCAGGGCAGCCAGCACGTGCGCGAGCAGGTCGAGAAGGTGAAGCTGCAGATCGAGGACCTCAAGCGCAAGGGCGACTTCAACAAGGTCGCCGAGCTGCAGTACGGCCAGCTGCCTGACCTGGAGCGTCAGCTCAAGGAAGCGCAGGCCAAGGAAGAGGGCACGGACGGCGCCGCCACGCCCAACCGCCTGCTGCGCACCCAGGTGGGCGCCGAGGAGATTGCCGAGGTGGTCAGCCGCGCCACGGGCATTCCCGTGTCCAAGATGATGCAGGGCGAGAAGGACAAGCTGCTGCTGATGGAAGACAAGCTGCACGAGCGCGTGGTGGGCCAGGACGAGGCGATCGCGGCCGTGGCCAACGCCATCCGCCGCTCGCGCTCGGGCCTGTCGGACCCGAACCGGCCCACGGGCTCGTTCCTGTTCCTCGGCCCTACGGGCGTGGGCAAGACCGAGCTGTGCAAGGCGCTCGCGGGCTTTCTCTTTGACAGCGAAGACCACCTGGTGCGCATCGACATGAGCGAGTTCATGGAAAAGCATTCCGTGGCCCGCCTGATCGGCGCGCCGCCCGGCTACGTGGGCTATGAGGAAGGCGGCTATCTGACCGAGGCCGTGCGCCGCAAGCCCTACAGCGTGCTGCTGCTCGACGAGGTGGAAAAGGCCCACCCCGACGTGTTCAACGTGCTGCTGCAGGTGCTGGACGACGGCCGCCTGACCGACGGCCAGGGCCGCACCGTGGACTTCAAGAACACCGTGATCGTGATGACGAGCAACATCGGCTCGCATCTGATCCAGGCCATGGTCGGCCAGGACTCGCAGGACATCAAAGAGGCGGTCTGGGGGGAACTCAAGAACCATTTCCGACCCGAATTCCTCAACCGCATCGACGAGACCGTGGTGTTCCACGCGCTCGACGCGAAGAACATCGAAGCCATCGCCCGCATTCAGCTGCAATTGCTGGAGGCCCGGCTGGCCAGGATGGACCTCGCGCTGCAGGTCTCGCCTGCCGCCGTGGCCGAGCTGGCCAAGGTCGGTTTCGATCCGGTGTTCGGGGCGCGTCCCCTCAAGCGCGCCATTCAGCAACGCATCGAAAATCCGCTGTCCAAGCTCTTGCTGGAAGGGCGTTTCCCGCCCAAGAGCGTGATTCCGGTCGATGTGGATCCGGTACTGGAGCCGGGCGTGTTCCGGTTCGGCACCCCGCAGCCCGTGGGGGCTTGAAGCTCCGGTTCCAATATGGGTTGCGCGGCGCGTATGTGCACCGCGCAACCGCCAGAAAGGAGCAAGGTTTTGAATGATTTCGTAGCTGGATTGATCCGGTGGACGCTGCGCTTGTTCGTGGTGGTCGTGGGGCTGGTGTTCTTCCTGAGCCTGGTCGCCGCCGCCGCCGTGCTGGCCCTCGCATGGGGCGTGCGCGCCCTCTGGGCCCAGCTCACCGGCCGGCCCGTCACGCCCTGGACCATGCGCATGGACCCCCGCGAAGGCTGGAGCACGGTCTATCGCAGCACCGCGCGCTGGACGGCGCGTGGCGACCGTGCGGAGGAGCCGGCCACACCTGGCGCCCGAGCACGCGAGTTGCCTGGTGCGCGCGACGTGGTGGTGGACGTGGTCGAACCACGCGAAGTCCGCTGAGCGCCGCATCCACCGGCTTGACGCCACCGCAGCGCATGGCGGTCACTGCAGCCCGGGCACAGCCGGGGCCGCATTGGCTGCCATGCGCTTTCTTTTTTGAGCGGCTCTCGCATCGGCGCGCCGCGCTGCGCCAGCGCTTGCCGGCTTTACAGCCCGTTGCACGCCCGGTGCCTATGATGTTCCCATGACGCCTGCCGATATCCGCCACCAGTTCGAAGTCCAGCGCCAGGCCAGCCGCGCGCAGCCCGATGTCCCACTGATGGTGCGGCGTGAACGCCTGCTGCGCCTGAGCAAGCTGCTGCAGGAAAACGGCCCCGTGCTGGCGGCGGCCGTCCAGGCGGATTTCGGCATGCGCTCCACGCGCGTGACCGAGGTGGCCGACCTGCTCATGCTGCATTCGCAGTTGCGGCATACGCTGCGGCATCTGGCGCGCTGGTCGCGCCCGCAGAAGGTGCGCACGCCGCTCATGCTGCAGCCCGCGCAGGGCTGGATCGAGCGCCAGCCGCTGGGCGTGGTGGGCGTGATCGCACCCTGGAATTACCCGGTACAGCTGGCGTTGGGCCCGGTGATCGCCGCCCTGGCAGCGGGCAACCGCGTCATGCTCAAGCCCAGCGAGCTCACGCCGCACACCTCCGCTCAGCTCGCGTTGCTGGTGGCGCAGTTCTTCTCGCCCGACGAGTTCTGCGTGGTGCAGGGCGATGCCGCAGTGGCGGCGCTGGTGGCCTCGCTGCCGTTCGATCACCTCTTCTTCACCGGCTCCACCGCCATCGGCCGCAAGGTCGCGCTGGCCGCAGCGGCCAACCTGACGCCCACCACGCTGGAGCTGGGCGGCAAGTCGCCCTGCATCATCGATGCCGACTGCGACCTGCACGAGGCCGCGCTGAAGATCGCGCACGGCAAGCTGCTCAACGCCGGCCAGACCTGTATCGCGCCCGACTATGTGCTGCTGCCGCGCGGCAGCGAAGCCGCCTTCGCCGAGGCTTACCGGGCCGCCGTGGCGCGCCTGTTCCCGTACTTCGAGGGCAATCCCGACTACGCGGCGGTCATCAACGCCCGGCACCTGGCGCGGCTGCGCACCATGCTGCAGCAGGCGCAGACGCTGGGCGCCGAAGTGCATGTGCTGGAGCCGGTGCCCGGCTCGCCCCCGCCGCCCCCGCAGAGCATCGGCGACGGCGTGGGCCGGCAGATGCCGCCGGTGCTCGTCTTCGGGGCCACGCAGGCCATGCAGCTCATGCAGGAGGAGATCTTCGGCCCCGTGCTGCCCGTGCTGGCCTATGAGCGCCCGGACGACGTCATCGCCCATATCAACGCCGGCCCGCGCCCGCTGGCGCTCTATTGGTTTGGCCGCAGCGAGGCGGCGCGCAACGCCGTGCTGCGGGGCACGGTGAGCGGCGGGGTGACGCTGAACGACACGCTCCTGCACGTGGCGCACGACAACCTGCCCTTCGGCGGCGTGGGAGACAGCGGATGGGGCGCCTATCACGGCGAGCAGGGCTTTCTGCGCTTTTGCCACCAGAAGTCGGTGCTGGCGCAGTCGCGCTGGTCGCTTGGCAGTCTGCTCTATCCGCCCTATGGCGCGCGCTTCGACCAGGTCCTGGGCTGGATCAAACGCTTGGGTTGAAGGGCGCGCGGGCTGCGTGCAAGGGTTGCGGGGCAGGCCGCAGAGGGCCTCCTATAACTGAAGGATTGAGTCGAAAAACCATTTGCGGCGACAATGCCGCTCTTTTTCGTTTTTCCACCCGTTCCCGTTCCGTTCCCATGTCCAGTATCCAGGTCCGTCCCGCCACCCTCCGCGACGCCAAAGCCATTGCCCAGATCCACACGCAATCCGCCACCGAGGCCTACCGCGGCCTGCTGCCAGACGACCAGCTGAAGTCCATGTCTTCCGTCGAGAAGCGCCAGGCTTACTGGCGCGAGGCCATCGAGTACTGCGAGCCGCAAGTGCAGGTTGCCGTGGACGGCGACAAGATCGTCGGCTTCGTCGGTTTCGATCGTTCCCGCGATGAGAAGTCCCGTCCCACCACCGGTGAGATCTGGGCCATCTACGCCGCCCCCACGCACTGGAACCAGGGCGTGGGCGTGGCCCTGTGGGACGCCGCCCGCGACGGCCTCCAGGAAGAAGGCTGCACCAACGTCACCGCCTGGGTGCCGCTGCGCAACGAGCGCGCGCTGCGGTTCCATGAAATGGCCGGCTTCAAGCGCGAGATGTCCACCGCCAAGACGGCCGTCGTCGGCGGCGTGAAGATCGAGGAAGTGCGTCTGAAGCGCCCGCTGAACTGATCCCCGGGCCAGTGGCCCGGCGCCCTTCGTGGGGTGCACGGCCGGGCCGCATTCCCTCTCTGGCATGCGCGCATCCGCTCAGGTTGCGCGCATGTTGCCTTTCAGAACCCCCATTTTTCGGGCAGAGCGCGCATGAACACCATCCATTGGCAAGACGCCACCGGCCAGGAGCGCAGCGCGCCCTGGCGCGCGGAAAACGGTGCGCCCGCGCCGCGCCGCGTACAGCTGGCCGACGACACGCTGGCAGCCGACACGGCGTATCGCCTGGCCTGCGAAGGCACCGGGCTGCTCTGGGCGGGGGACTTCCACAACGCCCGGCAGCTGCTGCAGGCGCTGGCGCGCCGCGCCGATGCGCGCAGCCGCAAGGCGCCTTCGCGGGGCCGCAAGGCGGCTAGGCCGGCCAGCGATGCCGTGGCCGTCGCCACAACCGCGCCCGGCCAGGCCTTCCATCTGCACCGCCAGGCGCAGGCGCAGCGTGCGCGCACGTTGGCCCAGGTGCTGGTGCCGGTGGATGCCGACTACGGCATTCCGCTGCGGCGCGCGCCCGACCTGCGCGCGGCGCTGATCGAGGCCTGGGGCCCGCCCTCCGGCGAGCCCGCCGTGGTGTCGCTGCGCGAAGTGCTGGGCCTGGTCGGCGCGCACGAGTGGCGCAAGAAGGGCGTGCCCATCGCCGCCCTGGGCGAGGACGCGCGCATCCATCCGCACTACGGCGTGTATTCGCCCGTGCGTGGCGAATACATCGATCTGGTGGCCGCCGCGCCGCTGCCGGCCGGCGCCCAGGCGCTGGCGTTCGACATCGGCACCGGCACCGGCGTGCTGGCGGCGGTGCTGGCCCGGCGCGGCGTGGCCCGCGTGGTGGCGACCGACCAGGACTCGCGCGCGCTGGCCTGTGCGGCCGACAACCTGCAGCGCCTGGGGCTGCATCGCAAGGTGGAACTGCAGACGGCGGACCTCTTTCCCGCAGGCCGCGCGCCGCTGGTGGTGTGCAATCCGCCCTGGGTGCCGGCGCGCGCCAATGCGCCCATCGAGCGTGCCGTGTACGACGAAGACAGCCGCATGCTGCGCGGCTTTCTCGCGGGCCTGGCGGAGCATCTGGCGCCTGGCGGGGAGGGCTGGCTGATCCTGTCGGATCTGGCCGAGCATCTGGGCCTGCGCCCGCGTGCGCAGCTGCTGGAGTGGATCGCCGCCGGCGGCCTGCGCGTGCTGCAGCGGCACGACGTGCGCCCGCGCCACGGCAAGGCGGCGGACCCGTCCGACCCGCTGCACGCGGCGCGTTCGGCTGAAGTGACTTCGCTCTGGCGGCTGGCCGCTGCGGCCTGAGGTGATGCGAGGCCGGTGCCGATGCCCGTGCCTGCGTGGCGCGGCCTCGTCAGGCCGGCAGCAGTTGCTGCATGCGTTCCCGCACCGAGGCCGCCCGCTCTGCACCGGCCTGCACGGTGATCTCGGCCAGCAGGCCTTCGCCCACTTCCAGCATGCTGTCGCGGTCGCGCGCGGCGCGCAGGGCTTCGCGGAACTGCTCGGCCAGCTCTGGGTCGCGCCGTGCGAACATGCGCTCGCACATGTCGAAGAGGTACATGCGGGCACCGGCCAGCGACCGCAGCGCGTTCGACGGGGCCGGCGCTTCACCTGCGCCTGCATCTGCATCTGCATCCGCTGGCGTGCCGGGCAGCGAGAGTTCGGTCAGATAGCCCTGGCGCAGGAGTTCGCGAACCATCTCGGCGCCCAAGCCGTTGTACATCGCGTCCAGCTCCACTTTGGGCCGGCCGTCGGCCAGCAACAGGAGCGAACGCTCGCGCAGGCTGAGCGTGCGAACGCCGGGGGAGAGTTCGAGTCGGGCTTTGTCGGTTTTCTGCAGCAGCATGGAGCGGTAGCCTGCAACGAGGCTTGTGGCCTATTGGACACGGCAGCCGTGACGCGGGCATGACGTCGGATCTCCCTGGGTATGGATTTGCTACATATTTAATAGCGGGATGCGAAGGATAATCAAGCGCTCAAGGCAAATTTCATCCATGTTTTCTTTTGATGGCCGGTTTCCGGCGCGAACGCTGCGGGCCGAGCGGGCCCGGTGCCGCAGAGGCAGCCCATGACGTTGCTGCTGGCACCCATGGAGGGCCTGCTCGACTTCGTTCTGCGCGACGTGCTCACCCGTGTGGGGGGCGTGGATCGCTGCGTGTCGGAATTCATCCGCATCACCGACTCGCTGCTGCCGGACAAGGTCTTCCTGCGTTACATCCCCGAGCTGAACCACGGCGGGCGCACCCTGGCCGGTGTGCCGGTGCGCGCCCAGCTGCTGGGCTCCGACCCGGTGAGCATGGCCGAGAACGCGGCCCGACTGGCCGAGCTGGGCCCCGAAGGCATCGACCTGAACTTCGGCTGCCCCGCCAAGGTGGTGAACCGCCATGGGGGCGGCGCGGCCCTGCTACGCGAGCCCGAGCGCATCGCAGCCTTGGTGTCGGCCGTGCGGCGCGCGGTCCCGGCGCACCTGCCGGTGTCGGCCAAGATGCGTCTGGGCTATGACGACACGAGCCTGACGCTGGAATGTGCCCAGGCCATGGCCGACGGCGGTGCCTGCGAGCTGGTCGTGCATGCGCGGACCAAGATGGACGGCTACCGCCCGCCCGCTTACTGGGAGCGCATTCCGGCCATCCGGGCCGCCGTCGCTATTCCGGTGGTGGCCAATGGCGAGATCTGGACGGTGGCCGACGCGCAGCGCTGCCGCGAGGTCTCGGGCGGACAGGCGCTGATGCTGGGGCGCGGCATCGTCGCTGACCCCGGACTGGCCCTGGCCATTCGCGCAGCCGACGCGGGAGGCCCGCCGCATGCCGAAGCGCTGCCCTGGGCCGCGCTGCTGCCGCACATCGCCGATTTCTGGCAGCTGGTGTGCGAGGACCTGGAGCCGCGCCAGCGCGCCGGCCGCCTCAAGCAGTGGCTCAACCTGCTGCGCCGCCGCTATCCCGAGGCAGAAGCCGCCTACCAGCACGTGCGCACGATGACCGATCAGCAGGCGATCACGCAGTGGGTGGCGCAGCAGCTCACAGCAGCTGGTCAGGCGCCAGCGGGCCCAGCAGCTTGAGGATCAGCCGCAGGCCCAGGCTGGTATTCGGGTCGGTCGTGGCATCGGGCAGGCCGCTGCCTTCGGGCGCGATCCAGCGCAGGCCGCCCTGCGCGTCGCGCTCCAGCCGCCAGGCGTTGTGAAGCATCGCCGATTCGATCTGCGCGCTGGCCTGGCCCGAGAGTTGGGCGCTGCGGATCAGCAGCGCGATCTCGGTGTTCTGCAGCTGCGAGCGCAGGTCCAGGTTCATCGAGCCGATCACCAGCAGCCGGCGGTCGATGACCATGACCTTGGAGTGCAGCATGGCGCGCGAATCCTGCGCGGGCTCGCTGCTCGCTGCGCCCGCGCTGCTGCCGAAGGCCGAGCGCAGGCCCGCCGCGTCGCTGCGCATCTCATACAGCTCGATGCCCATGTCGAGCAGCGCCTCGCGGTGCCGCGCATAGCCCACGTGGGCGATGGGCGCATCGTTGGACGCCAGCGAGTTCGTCAGGATGCGTACCCGCACGCCCCGGGCCCGCACCTTCGCGAAGGCGGCCTTCATGTCGTCGCCGGGAACGAAGTACGGGGAGATGATGAGCAGCTCGCTGCGTGTGAGGCCAATCAGCTTGAGCAGGCCATCCACCACCGTGTCGCCATCCGATGCGCTGGGAATAGCCGACGCCTTCTGCATGGAGGGCGCAGTGGCCGAGTCGGGCGTCGCAGGGGATTGCGCTGGCACCTCGCCGCTTGAGGGGGGCGCAGGCTCGTCCAGCGGAATCTTCGTCGGCTTGTCCGCCATCAGCACGGCTGGCGCCCACACAAAAGCGGCCTGCGCCAGATCCATCGGCTGGGCGCGCCACACGCGCTCGCGCTGCTCCTGCGTGGGCCCGCCTGCGGCGGGGCGGGGTTCTCCGTCGGGCGGCATCGGGCGGCTGCCTGCGCCGTCATTCCTGTCATCGGCGGTGCCGCGGGCAGTGCTGGCACTCCACACATCCCGGCTTTCGCTGCTGCGGGCCGGCGTGGTGGAGTCGGTTTGAACGTCCTCTGCGCCGGAATCGTCACGGCTTCCGTCGTCCTGCAGCACCTGTGCGCGAAGGCGGTTCAATTCCTCCCGGGTGATCAGCGATTGCACCGGATAGGCCCGCTCGTTATTCCAGTAGCTGTCGAAGCTGCGCGACATGTCCTGCACGATGGGGCCGGCGACCAGCACGTCGGTGTCCACGAAATTGGCGGCATCGGAGAAGCCGAAATAGGCATCACCCAGATTGCGTCCGCCCGTCACACCCATCACGTTGTCCGCCAGGAAGAGCTTGTTGTGCATGCGTTGCTGCACCCGGGCGAAGTCGGTGAGCGAGCTCCAGAGCCGTCCGATGGGCGAGGCCCGCGAGCCCGCCACAGGGTTGAACATGCGCATCTCGATGCGGGGCTCGAACGCCATACGCATCACCAGCGCATTGCGCCCGGTGCTGTGGAAGTCGTCCAGCAGGATGCGCACCCGTACGCCTCGCCGCGCGGCTGCCACGATCCCGCGCAGCAGCCGCTCGCTGCTCGCGTCGGCGTGGATGGCGTAGTACTGCAGGTCGAGGGTCTTCTGGGCTTGCTGGACGAGCGCGAGGCGGCTGGTGAAGGCGTCCTGAGGGCTGCTCAGCAGCATAAAGCTGGATGCGCCTGGCGGCCGCGAGTGGCTGTTGGCATGGTCCAGCGTGATTTGGCGCAGCGTGGTGGGCACGCCCGCCGGCAGGGCGAAAGACGTGGGACGCTCCACGTGCTGCGGCAGGCCGCCGCAGGCTGTCAGTCCCCAGGACAGGGCGATGAGCAGCAGCCAACGGTAGGCAGCGTTTCCGGTCTGCTGGAGATGCCGCAGCGGCTTGTGGGCGGATGCGGCAATCATGGAGGCGGGGTGCGGGGGCGGTCGGAATGGTGGGCGGTGTGCATGGCGATATGGGTATATCCGACCATGCACGCTTCTCACGTCGGACAAAGGTGCGAGATTAATGGACGCCGAGGCCGACTCGCTCCGCTACCGGGTCGCCATTCAAAACCTTAGAAGGCTCTCAAAAAACGTCTCGCCCGACGCCTCGCGCGACGATGCGAAGATCAACGCCGACTTGGTCTACGGCGTGCCATGCCATCGTATGGGCGCCGTCCAGCGTGCTTAGCGGGCCCCACTGCGCCATGCCAAGGCCAGCTCCGAGCAGCGTGGGAGCCATGTATAGAAGAACCTCGTCCACCAGTTGGTCGCGCACGAGGGCACCGTTGAGTCGGGCGCCTGCTTCCACATGCACTTCGTTCACGCTGCGCTGGCAAGCCAGATCCTGTAGCACCCAGCGCAGGTTGACGTGCCCGTTGTCGGCGGTCGGCGTGGCGATGACCTGAGCGCCTCGGTCCCGTAGCGCAGCAGCCTTCGTTGCGTCGCCGCTGGCCGTGTAGATCAGCACCTGGCGCTGGCGCACTTCGAAGAGGCGGGCGCTTGGTGGTGTCTGCAACTGACTGTCGACGATGGCCAGATGGGGCTGGCGCCGTGTTGCGATGTGCCGCACGTTCAGATGCGGATCGTCCGCGAGTATGGTGCCGATGCCGGTGAGCACGGCACAGGCGCGGGCGCGCCAGGCGTGTCCGTCGGCACGCGCTTCGGGCGAGGTAATCCACTGGCTGGCACCGTTGGGCAGTGCAGTGAACCCGTCCAGCGACGTGGCCGCTTTCATGCGCACCCAGGGGCGGCCGCGCTGCATGCGGCTGAAGAAACCGATGTTGAGCTCCCGCGACGCCTCGGCGCCCGGGCCTACCTCGACTTGCATGCCTGCCGCCTGCAGGCGCGCGAAGCCCTGGCCTGCTACCAGTGGATTAGGATCGGCGAGCGAGGCCACAACCCGCCGGATGCCCGCCTGGATCAGCGCATCGCAGCACGGTCCCGTGCGTCCGTGGTGCGAGCAGGGCTCGAGGGTAACGTAGGCTGTTGCGCCGCTGACGTCGATGCCCCTTTCCGCTGCCTGGCGCAGTGCCATGACCTCGGCATGCGGTCCACCAGCCTGCTGGGTGAATCCCTCCCCCAGCACCTCGCCTCCCGCTGACGTGATCACGCAGCCGACGCGGGGGTTGGGATTGGACAGGCGCAGCGCCTGTGCTGCAAGCGCGAGTGCGCGCTGCATCTGCTTAGCGGTCATTTCAAGTCAGCCGGAGGCGGGGCAGTTGGTATCGGAGCTGGATTGTGGGGTGCAGATCCGAGCGCGTCCCGTAATGCTGATCTTGATGCGGCGGATCTGCCGCGGATCGGAGCCCGCGTCGCTGCGTGCGATGCTCAACGTGGTGTTGGCCAAGTCGCTGTTCAGAGGGCGGGAGAAGCCAGAGCCGTCGTACCGTACGTAGCTGGGGTTGGCGGCCGTGCTGTTGTTGCCCGTCAGCGTGATGTAGGACGGGGGGGCTTCTTGCTGCATGACCAAGATATCGGTGCTGTCGAATCGTCCGTTGTCGTTCGCGTCGACGAATACGGTCCACCCCTTGGACCAGTCGCTGTCGTTGTTGGCTGGCATCACCATGGCAAACATGTTCCGCTTCATGGCTTCGGTGCGCGCGGTGTTCAACGCAGCCAGGAAATTGTTGGAGATGCTCGTCAGTTCGGAATTGCGCTTGAAGCTCACGAAGTTGGGAGCGGCCATACCCAGCATGATGGCCATCAGTGCGATGGTCACCATGAGCTCGATGAGGGTGAACCCCTTTGCGGCGTTCAATCTGCCTTCGTGAGGGCGGGAGCGCAGCTTCATTTCCAGCAGACCGAGGTATTGCTGCCCGTGCAACTCTTCACGCCCGTGCTGGTGATGTTCAGCTCGGTGATGGCAGGATCGGTGTACTTGGGGACTCCGAAGACTTGGACACAGTTGTCGATGGTCTGCCCTGTGCAAGCCCGTGCGCCCAGCCAATAGGCGGCGACGTCGCGTCTGTCGCCTGAAAAGGTCTTGAACGGCGTAGAGGTGGCTCCCGCAGTCGCGACCGCCAGATACGTGTTGTTTTGCGTCATGTAGCGCTCCTGCTGCTGCAGTAGCTCCATCAGCGCGGTGCGCCCTTCGGCCCGCTTGGCCTTGCGCATGTACTCCTGGTATGAGGGGTACGCGATGGTGGCGAGAATCCCGACCACTGCGACCACGATCATGAGTTCGATGAGGGTGAAACCCCTCGATTGCTTTCCTGCTGCCATGCTCAGTCCCATGTCTTGTTTCGGAGTTCGCGGTAATTGTTAAGCTGTCGCCAGCTCAGCCGTCCAACATCCGTCGGGGGCGTTGTTATCGTGTCCGAGATGGTCACCCCCTCGTTGGCGGTCGCCCCTGGGCGCATGATCACGGCCCTGTCCGTTCTGGTGCGAGAGCCTACGGAGTCACTACCAGAGAGCGTTGATCCTGTGTTGAACACCATGGGAGCACCCTGGGCCCCGCTGGATAAGGCCACGGCTGTGCCCTGACCTGAGGCCAGATTGGCCTGGTAGGCGTAGCTGGAACCGCCGCCGCAGGCGTCAGTGGATGCACTGGGAGGCAACAGGCTGGTGAACAGGATGTCCTGCCCGAACAGGGTCGCGGAGGTGATCTGGCGCTCGCCACCCGAGCTTCCGCCGAGGGGGAAATCGATGAACCAACCCGCTTTCTTGTCGGTGTCATTGGTGTTGCGCGGCACGTTCCAGTAGAAACTGGGGACGGAGATCACACCGGAAGTGATACTGCCCTGCTGAAGTCGCGCTCTGCCGTTGAAGCGGGCCAGGCTGCCAGTGTCTGGCTGCACATCCACGGTGTACGAGCTTCCGCTGTCGTAGAGAACGTAGAACGACTGCGTCTGCGTGCTGCTGTCTATGTTGTTGTCACGTGCCTCCAGATACTTGCCCGTGCCGAAAGCCACGATGTAGCTGCCCGATGAGGGGCCGAAGGCTATGGTCGGCACCATCGTGATGGGCTGGACCTTGCCCGCGCTGTCTTTCGCGATGTACATGGGGATGGGTGCACTGCTGCTGTTGACGTACCCCGAGACCTTGGCCAGGTTCCAGGAGGTATTCGTCGAACTGGAGAAGTTCGCCTTGCTCATGTCGAGCTTCCAGAACTGTCCGTGAAGATCGCCGAGATAGAAGAATTCCACGGCATCAACCGAATTTGCAGTGAAGTTGACGTTCAGCAAGCCGGTGGCCTTGCCCACTCCGGTGCCCTGGCCCGACGTGTTGACCTCCTGCGTTCCCGTCGTCAAATCATTGCTGATGGGGAGGCTGATCTTGAAATAGTTGGTGCCCAGCGACCAGGCATCGCGCGACGGCTTTGACAGATCCAGCAGGAACAGTGCGGGGCTGCCTGTGGTGCTGAACCGGTCACTTCCGTCGTTCACGTAGTTGTTGACGCCACTGGCCACGGCCGCGAACCATTTATAGGTCGGCGTGGTCGCGGTAGGAGCGCTGGTCCGCAGCTTCACGATGCGGGGCTGTCCTATGACATTGCCCAGGTCTGGGTCGTTCTGGTCCGTGAACTCCCACAGTACCTTGTTGGCAGCGAAGCTGCCGGGATTGGACACGTCCAGGGCGAACACGCCCTGTCCACCGCCCCCCGTGCCGGAGACCAGCACGGTCTTCCAGTCTGAACCTACCTGGGCCTCCGCCACCACGGGCTGGGCGTCCACGTAGCTGGTGTGGCCCGACGAGTTGTAGTTGCTATTGGACAGCTGGGACAGCTTGGTGCCCAGCCAACTGGGGATATAGGCAAACAGCTCCTCCATCGTGTCCGCATTGAAGGCGTGGAGCATGCCGTCGTTGGCGCCGATGAAAACCGCCTTGGTCCGGTTCACATTGGCGTTGTAGAAGGTCTTGTAAGCGCTGATGCCGTTGTAGCGGGTGGTGGGTGCGCCGGAATAGGCGGCGCCGGAATTCACAATGTCTCCCAGTCGTGAAGCTCGCTGGCGATAGGAAACCCCCTCCCGGGCGCGGTATCCGCGAATGAAATTCAGGCGGTTCGTGCCGTCGTTGTCCGCTGTTGCCGTGGGATTCGCTTTATTGAGGTTGCTGCGAAGCGTATCGTTGATGGCAGCCCAGGTGAAGGCCGCGGCTGTGCCGCCCGTGCTGCTGGAGCCCTCCAGCCCCACGATGATGTTGCGGTTGTCGGTTTGCGCGTCCGTCAGCTGATCGAGTCGCGCCGCGGCAGAAACAGCGTTCTGGATATTTCCCAGCTGGACGGCGCCACTGGCGCTGATCCGTATGGTGTTGCGCTTCAGATCGCCCGACCAGTATTCCGGATTGAAACTGGCGGTGTAGTAGAACCCATCGCTGGTGGACAATGTGTTGGTCGAGGCGGCCGGCGCAGAGATGGTGCTGCTGACCTTGGCTGCGGAAGCGAAGATGCCATCCAGGGCGCGCAATACCGCTGTGGCATCGCTGGCCAGGAAGTAGGTCTTGGCTTCCCCTGGTTCGGTGTCCTTTTCCCAGTAGCGGCTGTTGAACGCACCTTGCTCATTCGCAGGCGTGAAGGGGTTGCCGTCGTTGTCAGGATCGCTGAATCCGCCATACTTGGCTGTCAGAAACAACTGCGTGCGGCGGCGGGTATTGGCGTCGCTGCTGGCTCCACCTTCGTTGACATCCAGCACATAGGTGGTGACGCGCATACCGGGGCGCCGCCGGTCCTCTGCGGTGCGGATGTCGTGGGTGTGCGCCCAGTAGGCTGCGCCCGCCATGTAGTAGGCGGAGGTGCCGCCCGCGCCCGTGTCCTGGTTTTCCATGCCCCAAAGGGCCGTATTCGTCGTGCTGGTCGGATTGCTGGTGGTCCGAGAGGCGCCGCGACCATCCGTATAGGTGACGCTGTTGTTGGACTCAAATCCACCCACGACACGTGTCCAATCCACGAAGTTCGGAACATCGGCAGCCACGTTCACGTCGCTGCTGCGGTCGTAGTCTTCATTGGCTGTGCGCGTATTGCCCGGAAGCGACTTGTCCGAGTGGGTGTTCTTGTCGCCGATGGTCAGAATGCTGTTGCGCAGGCAGGCGTAGCTCTTCGTGCTGGAGCTACCTGCAAACGGGTCCGTCCAGCTGCTGTACACCGGATAGCCATCCTTGTTGGCGGTTGTCAGGTTGATCACGGCTCCTGCCGTCGGTTGCAGCCCCTGCAGGTAGCGCAGGCTCTCGTAATAGAGCTCACTGATCGGATCCAGACCCTTGTAAGTGCCTGGGGTTCCCGTGCGACCAAACCGGTTGAGGTAATTGATCACCCCGCTGATTCCCTCGCTAGCATTGCGTGGGTTCTGGTTGAAAACCCCTGTATTCGCATCCCATTCTGCATAGGGGTTCGTTCCGCTCACCAGGTTGCCGTTGGCGTCATATGACGTGGTGCCCACGTATGTCATAGGCGCACGCAGCACGCCACCGTACCTCGATCGGCTGTTGTCCATCAGGTAGCCGAAGGCGGCCAGGCGCAGCCGGTCGCTGTAGCGCTGCATGTTGCCCACGGGCTTGAAATTGCCGTTCGGGTATCGTTGGCACATATCCCGTGTGTCCTGCAGGTTCCCCCCGCTGGAGTTGCAAACTTTGGCACGGGCATAGAAGAACGAATCACCCGCCAACGCATTCTGATCTGCAGGAAAAGTCAGTGTGGTCGTTTTGATGTAGCACCTCTTCCCCTCGTTGGGGGCAGGATCACCCAGCACGCGGTAATCGCAATTGACGCCGCTCTTGACCAGACGTCGCTGCCACTTGGTGGTCGTTCCGAACACCATTTCGCGGTAGCCGGTGAAGCTGCAAGTGCCGTTCTCGCCTGCGCAGTCGCTGTAGCCGCTCGGGCGGTTCGTGCCATTGCGTTGTTCGAGAATCGGGCCCATCAGAATGTCAGGGTTGTCGCATGCATCGCTTCCGCTGTATTGGGGCACGATGCCGTTGGTAAAGATGTGGACCTTGTTCAGGCAATTGCTGATCCGAACGCCCGTGGTGTCGTTCGCAGCGAAAAGGCTGCTCGGCAAGGACTGCTTCGCGATATCGTTCGCTACATTTTTCTGCGGGAAATAGGAGCCGTTGTCGTAGAAGTTGCTGGGAATCACTGCGCGTTGCAGGATGCTGCTGGTGGCCGTGTCTTCAATGCGGTCTCCGCCCGTCAGCCCCAAGCGCAAGATGTCGATGGCGGAACCGGTGGCCCAATTCATGAAATTGCCGCTGAAACCTGCTCCGTTGCAGCTATTGCCAGTGGCGGCGCCCGATATGGCGAAGTGCTTGGTGGTGACGTTATTCACGTACTGATAGCACATGGCCGGGTTGAAATAGCCCGGGTAGGTGGTGGAAATATCGTAGTTCTGGCGATATTGCGCACCTACGGTCGGAAACTCCACCGACAAAGCCAGGGTAAGGGTCGGCTTTTGGCCGGAGCCCTGGGCGTAGAGTGGGTCTGCGCTGAGTTGTACGGGTGTGATATTGGGCGGTGTGGCCGGGGCACTTTGGCTCAGCGAGTACAGCCCGTAGGTGAGAACGGAAGGTGCAAGGATGGCGATGAGCCAGCGGGCGGCCCGGGAGTGCGGCAGGAACTTCATGGTCGGTCCGGGTTCGGTCATTCTTTGCGAAAGAGCATTTGCGTGACGGCCTGGATGTCGGCGCGCGGACCAAAGCCCATGGCCGTGACGCGATAGACGAATTTTTTTTCTGCCTGTCCACTGGCGTCTCCAAACGCATTTTTGTCAGGCAGAACCTCGATGATGTAACGGGGCTGCTTAGCCGGCTGCAGTCCGGAAGCTCCTGCGGTGAAGGCGCGGTTCGTGAACGTTCCGTAGAGTGTGGCTGCAGGGGTGTCGGCGGCCAGGTCCGTGCTCAGCCACAGAGGTTTGCCGGTCACGGTGGATGGATCGCACAGTCCAACGCTGTTGCCGCTCTCGCTGGCGCCGCAGCTGCCCGTGACGAAGGCCGAGGAGTCGTTCTTCGTGAAGACGCCCATGCGGCTCGACGTTCCGGGACCGCGTATGTCGAACTCTGCATCCATCAGTCCTGCCTCAGCCCCTTGCCATGCAATTTGCAGATCACGTTCATTGCGTGAGCCCCGTTCGCTCATCATCGAGAGCTGAGCGGCGCTGATGCCCAGGAGCGAAATGATGACCAGCAAGATCAGCACCACGATAAGGGATACCCCGCGCTGTTGCCGGGCATGCCCGAAGCAGGGCGAGCGCAGGCGATCAGCGGGACGCGGGAAACGAGGGGGGCGGTGACGCATCACAGGAGCTTCTGCCGGTTGCGAAGGTGGATGGTGAATGTGACCGTATGGCGAAGCCTGCCATCGGACCGCTCTGCGAAAGTGCTGCCGGCGTCTGCGGTCAAGTTCATTAGGTCCTTGGCGCCTAAGGGGTACTGCGCGGGGACGTTTCTTTCGGGTGCCGATCCCGGCGGGCCCCTGAGCACCATGCCGATGCGGATGGACCGTACATTTTCCCAGTTGGCGTTGGTCGCTGCTTCGGTGCTCGCGACCAGCTGATCGGCCCGCATGTAGCGCTCCGGGACTCCTTCCTTCGATGTCGTGGGAATAGCACCAGTGGTCATGCCGTACAGGATTTGCAGGCTCTCTACCCCCTCCACGATAGGCTGCTGGCCGACGATTCCGTCGGTTGTGCCCCAGCCGCACATCAAGGAAGGCTCCCCCATGCTGTTGTCAACATAGAAAACGCTCACGATACGGTCCGTAGGTTTGATCGGTGCATCCGAGGGCCTGTTGCCTCTGCAGTCGATCATGGATTGGTCGCTCATTTGCGAGCCATCAGCTTTCGTGATGGTGCCTACCTGATAGCGGATCACCAGCAGATCGCTGTTGTTCAAGCCTTGCTTGCTTGAACTGACCGTGTTGGTGGTTCCCGTGACCAAGGCTGCGTCGAAGGTCGCGTTGTTGAATCCCTTGATGTTGGGTTCTGCGAGTGACGCGGATGCATCCCCCATCTTGAAGGATGGGGCTGCCGTGTTGGCTCCGTATTGGGTGTCCAGGTAGCCTGCCTGAACCACCAGCCTGCGAATCATGGTGGTGGCGAAGCGGGCGTTGTCCCGTAACTGCGCTGATGCATCCACGGTGGCAAAGCCTTGCCGCGATACTGTCAGTGCTGCTATCGCTGCCAAGGTAATCAGGAGGCCGAGCGCAAGCGCGACCATGAGTTCGACCAGCGTCAGTCCGTGCTGCCGTGAGGCTTTGGGGCAATGGAGCTGGGCCATCACGACGTGCTCCCTGGCGTGACGGTGAAGGTGACCGCAGGCCGCAACGCTTTGTCGAACGCGCCGGTGTTGGCCGACGAGGTATCGCTGGCGTCCGTGCCCGTCGCGCCGCGCAAAGTGTTGGCCCGGGTCCACCCCATCTTCAGCACCAGCGTGCCGCCGGTTCCGCTGCACGCCCATTGCGGCAGCCCGGACGCGTCGTAAGGAGTGCTGTCCTGGCAGATTACCACCCGCGCACCGGGTAGCTCCGGGCGGGTGAGCCAGGCACCAGAGGAATTCTTCGTGCCCGTGACCGTGCGGATCAGCCACTCGTAGACATCGCGCTGGCCGACCAAATCGCCGGTGGTGCAATCGGAGGAGTCCCCGGGTAGCCCGCAGGTGACCGCGGTTATTGAGGAACTGCTGTTCACGTCGAAAAGATATGGATTGTTCGTGGTTTTCAGTGCGGTGTCCTTGTTGCCGCGCATCAGCTCTGCCATTTCCTCGGCCAGCCGGACGGCTGTGGATTGGAGCCGAGCCTCTCGATTGGCCTGCAGCGAGGCGGCCTGTAGGCCGACCATACCGAGGACGCCGAAGCACAGTACGACGATTGAGATCAGTATCTCGATGAGGGAAAAGCCTCTTTGTGACTGCAGGGTAGGCATGGAGGGGGGCGGAGTTTCTGTCTTATGGTAAGTGCATCGGGCTGTAACCACACTGCCGTCCATCCTGCCTTTGGAACCACTCAGAAGCTTGTAAGCTCTCGCCATGCCGATATACCGCTCCGCGTTGCTGAGATTTACGCCCGATGGTCGCGCGCTGTACGACGAAGACGCATTGCTGGCGGTTCACCAAGGCCCTCGCGGGGTGTCCTGCGTAAAGGCGGCTGGGCCCTGGCACGCGTTGGCACCTCAGTTTGGCCTCGAGGCCGAAGCTTGCACCCACTGGCCCGGCCGCATCATCGCCCCCGGTTTCATCGACATGCACATCCACTTCCCGCAGACCGACGTCATCGGATCGCCGGCGGACGGATTGCTGCCCTGGCTGGAGAACTACACCTTCCCGCACGAGTCGCGCTTCGCTGATCCGTCCTACGCGACGGAGGTTGCAGAGGTCTTCCTGGACGAGTTGCTTCGCAATGGCGTGACCACCGCGCTGACCTTCGCTACCTCGCACCCCGCCTCCGTCGATGCCCTCATGGCCGGGGCGCAGCGGCGCGGAATGCGGCTCATCGCCGGCAAGGTGTTGCAGGATCAGCATTCGCCCGACGGTGTGCGCGACGAGACGCGGCAATCACTGAGGGATACCGAGGCGCTCATCCAGCGCTGGCATGGGCAAGGCCGGCTGGGCTACGCCATCACGCCGCGTTTCGTGCCCACCTGCAGTGAGGCGCAACTGCGCGGTGCGGGGGGGCTGGCGGCGCAGTATCCCGATGTGTGGATCCAGTCGCACGTAGCCGAGAACCTGGACGAGGTGCGCTGGGTGCGCGAGCTGTTCCCGGCGGCGCGCAGCTATCTGTCGGTCTATGACGATTTTGGGCTGATGCGCCAGCGTGCCGTCTATGCCCATTGCATCCACTTCGACGATGAAGACAGGGCCTTGATGCGCGATACAGGTACGGCTGCGGCCGTGAGCCCCACCAGCAACCTGTTTCTGGGCAGCGGCTTCTTCGATTACGAGGGCGCGGCCCGCATCGGTTTCGAGCATGGCCTGGCCAGCGACGTGGGCGGCGGCACGAGCTTCAGCCCGTTCCATACCATGCTGGCGGCCTATTACGTGGGGCGTGAGGGCCAGACCAAGCCCGGCGTGAGCCTGAGCCCTCAGCAGCTGTGGTGGCGCCACACCGGCGGGGCCGCACGGGCACTGGGGCTGGAGGGCGTGGTCGGCACGCTGCAGCCCGGCACCGAAGCCGACTTCGTCGTGCTGAACCCGCAGGCCACGCCCTTGCTGGCACGCAAGACCTCGCAGGCTGCCAGCCTGAAAGAGCTGCTGTTTGCGCTGATCGTGCTGGGCGACGACCGGGTCATCGAGCGCACGGTCATTGCCTGATTGTCCCCGCAGCGTAGGTGAATCAAGGGCCTGATGCTATTTTTGTAATAGCATCTTGAGGGTATGGGCGGTGGGGGCCGGCGCAAGCCCCCACCCTAGAATAGGCTGCAGGAGTAAAGCAATGACCATTAAAAGCGACAAGTGGATCCGCCGCATGGCGGAGCAGCACGGGATGATCGAGCCCTTCGAGCCCGGCCAGATCCGTGAGCGCGAGGGCCGCAAGATCATCAGCTACGGCACCAGCAGCTACGGCTACGACATCCGCTGCGCGCCGGAATTCAAGGTGTTCACGAATATCCACAGCACGGTGGTGGACCCCAAGCATTTCGACGAAAAGAGCTTCGTCGATTTCCATGGCGACAGCTGCATCATTCCGCCCAACAGCTTCGCGCTGGCGCGCACGGTGGAGTACTTCCGCATTCCGCGCAACGTGCTGACCATCTGCCTGGGCAAGAGCACCTATGCGCGCTGCGGCATCATCGTGAACGTCACGCCGTTCGAGCCTGAGTGGGAGGGCTATGTGACGCTCGAATTCAGCAACACCACGCCGCTGCCTGCGCGCATCTATGCGGGCGAAGGCTGCGCCCAGGTGCTGTTCTTCGAAAGCGACGAAGTCTGCGAGGTCAGCTACAAGGACCGTGGCGGCAAGTACCAGGGCCAGGTCGGCGTCACGTTGCCCAAGGCCTAAAGGGCCTGAAGGCCTCCGGCGTCCTACATCGCGACGGGGTCCCGCCGGATCAGCTGCGACCAGCATGCGGCATAACATGACGCGTCCAAGGGTTGCACACACCATCTGAAAGCAGCCCGTTTCCAGATTTTTTCGAGGTCGTCGCCATGCTCGCCCCCCTGGAGTCTCCTCCTCGGTCTGATTCGTCTTATGCCTTGCAGGCGCAGGCAGCCAGCGTTGCCGATGCGGGATGGGGCCATGCCCGATGTACGCGAGCCTACTGGCCGGCTCACGCCTTGAATGAGTTCCTTCTTCGCATGGCTTCTCACGGCCGGTGTGTCAGCGCCGCCATGATGCTGGGTGACTGCAGCTATGCGGCGCTGCAGCTTGAGCGGGCGAAGGCAATTCCTGGGGATATGGCGCTGCAGGCGCTGGTCTCGCAGTTGTCTTCGTATTTCACACCGATGCCATTGCTGAATGCCGGCGGGGACCCGCAACGGGATGCGGCGGGGCGATCTGCAGGAGTGGGCTGCGTGGCGTCTGCGCCCTCATCCTACGAACGCATGGGATCGGGGCCGCAAGATCGTGTAACAAGCGGCGTCTAGCATTCTCCTCGTCACAACACAGCTCACGAGGAGCCTTTCATGCCGACGATCGACACGTCCTCCGAATCCATCGAGCAGTCTCAGGCTCCCTCCACAGCCCGCAAATGGGTCATGGCGATCGGGGGCATCATCATCGCGGTACAACTCGCCGTGCTGGGTTCGGTGCTGAATGGTCAGGTGGAGCAGGCCGGCGCACGTCAGGCGGCTCTGGCCTCCGCCAAGTCCCCGTCCATCCAGGTGACTTCAACGTCCGACTTGCGTCCTGGCAATCTCGCGCAATAAGGCGCCGCTGGTTCAGTGTCAGGGCGTCAAGTGGTATGGGATGGCCGTTGCGCCGGCGGGCTTAATATCCGCACCATCAGCGAATGAACGGAGCGACGGCATGCGGTGGGAAGGCAATCGGGAATCGGACAACGTGGAAGACCGGCGCGACGGGGGCGGCGGCGGTGGCTCGCCCGTTTTCGGAGGACGCACCATCGGCATCGGCACCATCGTGGTGGCGCTCCTGGGCGGGTGGGTCTTGGGCATCAACCCGATCACGCTTCTGAATTTGCTGAGCGGCGGTTCGCCCGCTCAGGTGCAGCCGCAACAGCCGCAGGCGCCGGCCCACAAGCCTCCGGCAGACGACACCATGGCGCGCTTTGTCTCCACCGTGCTTGCGGACACGGAGGACGTCTGGGGCGACATCTTCCGCAAGGGCGGTGGCGCCTACGAGCAGCCGCGGCTCGTGCTGTTCCGGGGCCGCACTCCCACGGCCTGCGGCCAGGGGCAAGCGGCCATGGGGCCGTTTTACTGCCCGGCGGACCACAAGGTCTATATCGACCTGGCCTTCTATCAAACCCTGAAGAACCAGTTGGGTGCCCCGGGCGACTTCGCCCAGGCCTACGTCATCGCCCATGAGGTGGGGCACCATGTGCAGAACCTGCTGGGTATCAGCGAGAAGGTGGACCAGATGCGCGGGCGCGTCAGCCAGGTCGAATACAACCACCTGTCGGTGCGCCTCGAACTGCAGGCGGACTGCTTCGCTGGCGTTTGGGCGCACCATGCGCAGAACGCCCGCCAGATCCTGGAGCAGGGCGATGTCGAAGAGGCGATGAATGCCGCCGCCAAGATTGGCGACGACGCACTGCAGCGCGCCAGCGGCGGAGCCGTGGTGCCCGACAGCTTTACCCACGGGACCAGCGCCCAGCGCCAGCGTTGGTTCCAGGCCGGCCTGCAGACCGGCGCCGTCAAGAGCTGCGACACCTTCTCGACGCGCACCCTGTAGTGGGATCAGCGCTCGCATCGCATCAAGGTGGGGTATGCCCATCATCCTGTAGTCCTTGTGGGTCAACAGGTAGATGCTCTTGATTTGATAGCTGATGGCGCAGGACGTCAACCCCTTTGCATCGTCCTCGCCACAGCTTGACACTGCCTTTTGCAGTAAAAAACTGCCGTGTCACGCCCTGGTGCGACAATAGAAGGCTCAAATGACAAGTTCCTTTTCCAATCTATCGCTGGCCGAGCCTCTGGCGCGCGCCGTGGCCGAGATGGGCTATGAGTCCATGACGCCCATCCAGGCCCAGGCCATTCCCGTCGTGCTGACCGGCCAGGACGTGATGGGCGCAGCCCAGACCGGCACGGGCAAGACGGCGGCGTTCTCGCTGCCCCTGCTGCAGCGCCTGCTCAAGCACGAAAACAGTTCCACCTCGCCCGCGCGCCATCCGGTGCGTGCCCTGGTGCTGCTGCCTACGCGTGAACTGGCCGATCAGGTCGCCCAGCAGATCGCGCTCTACGCCAAGCACACCAAGCTGCGCAGCACGGTGGTTTTCGGCGGCATGGACATGAAGCCGCAGACGCTCGAACTGAAGAAGGGCGTCGAGGTGCTGGTGGCCACGCCGGGCCGGTTGCTCGATCACATCGAAGCCAAGAACGCGGTGCTCAACCAGGTCGAATACGTAGTGCTCGACGAGGCTGACCGCATGCTCGACATCGGCTTCCTGCCCGACCTGCAGCGCATCCTGTCGTACCTGCCCAAGCAACGCACCACGCTGCTCTTCTCCGCCACGTTCTCGCCCGAGATCAAGCGGCTGGCGGGCAGCTACCTGCAGAACCCGGTGACCATCGAGGTCGCCCGCCCGAACGAAACGGCTTCCACTGTCGAACAGCGTTTCTATTCCGCGTCCGATGACGACAAGCGCCGTGCGATTCACAAGGTGCTCAAGGACCGAGGTGTCCGGCAGGCGTTCATCTTCGTCAACAGCAAGCTGGGTTGTGCGCGGCTTGCCCGTTCGCTGGAGCGCGAGGGCCTCAAAACGGCCGCGCTACACGGCGACAAGAGCCAGGACGAGCGTCTGAAGGCCCTGGATGCCTTCAAGAAGGGCGAAGTCGATCTGCTGGTGTGCACCGACGTGGCCGCTCGCGGCCTGGACATCAAAGACGTGCCAGCGGTGTTCAACTTCGACGTGCCGTTCAACGCCGAGGACTACGTTCACCGCATCGGCCGCACGGGCCGCGCCGGCGCTTCCGGCCTGGCTGTGACGCTGGTGTCCAGCAGCGATGCCCGACTCGTGGGTGACATCGAAAAGCTCATCAAGAAGAAGATCGATCTCGAGCCGATCGAATTCGAGGCCGAGCGCCCGAACGGTCGTTTCAACGACGGCCGCCGCGCCTGGCGCGAAGAGGAAGAGGGCCGCAGCAGCGCCCATGGCGGCCGGGAGCGGCGCGAAGCCCGCACCTACCGCCAGAGCGCGCCTCCACGCGATCCCTTCTTCGACCAGCCCTACCAGGCACCTGCCTCGCCTGCCGAAGGCACTCCCGGCTGGGAAGCCTCCGCCAAGGCGCAGCCCTCGCGCAGCGGCATTTCGGCCAACATCAAGCACAAGCGCAAGGTCGCGGCCCTCTTCAAGGCGCCCCAGCCCGAGACTTCCGAGCATTCCTGAATGGCTTGGGCTGGGTGGGAGCGGGGCGGGTCGCCCGGCGCCTGAAAAGGCGCCGGGCCCGCGCTGCTCACCGTAGGGCTCTCTTCAGCCCGGCACCTGGGCCTGCTCGCAGCCCACTTCCAGATGTTCGCGGTCGGCCAGCGTGGCGCCGAACCGCACCGCGCTCAGGCAGCCGCCCCAGATGCAGCCCGTATCGAGCCCCAGCAATTGCGGGCGGTCCATCCAGCCCAGGGTGGACCAGTGGCCGAATGCGATCAGCGTACCGGCGGTGCGCCGTCCCGGCGCGTCGAACCAGGGCTGCAGCCCCTCCGGCGCCTGCGCGGCGGACTCCGTGCTCTCGAAATCCATGACGCCCTCGGGTGTGCAAAAGCGCAGGCGGGTCAAGGCGTTCACGATTACGCGCAGCCGGTCCTTGCCCTGCAGCGCATCGCTCCAGCGATCGGGCGCGTTGCCGTACATGGAATGCAGAAAGTCCGGCAGGTCGGGGCCGCGCAGCACGGATTCCACTTCGCCTGCGAGCGCCAGCACGTCATCGGCCGTCCAGCAGGGCAGCACGCCCGCGTGGACCATGAGCAGATCCTCGCCCGCATGGTGCAGCCTCCGCGCCAGGGGTTGCTGGCGCAGCCACTGGAGCAGGGCTACGCGGTCCGGCGCCTGGAGCACGGTGTCGAGCGTGTCCTTGCGTGAGGGCTTGCGTGCGCCGTGCGCGGCGGCTAGCAGATGCAGGTCGTGATTGCCCAGCAGGACTCGGATGCTGTCGCCCGCCTGCATGCAGCGCCGCAGCACATCGGCCGATGCCGGGCCTCGATTGACCAGGTCGCCCACCAGATAGGCCGTGTCGCGGCTGGGGGAGAAATCGACATGGGCCAGCAGCCGGCCCAGGGCGGCGTCGCAGCCCTGGATGTCGCCAATACAGTAAATTGCCATCGCTGGTTTCTTGGGTCAGGTTGCAGTGTTGCCCGTGATTGTGCGCGCTCCACCACTCGCCGGCGTCTATGGCGCGCGTCATCGCGGCGGCCTGGGAGAGCAGAGCAAAGCCCCAGGCGGATTTCGCGGGCCCACCGCAAGCGCCCCCAGCGATCGTTCGCGAGGATGTGTGGTGCCTCTTTGCACCCCACCTGACCCTGCTGGCCGTGCGAACGCCCTGACGCGGGCGCGGTCCGCTAGAAGGCCCCAGGGCCCAAGGTCGTGACGGCAAGCACGGCGGTCCACGACGGCGATATCGAGCTGCGGATCGTGAAGCGGACCGAGAGGAGGAAAGGCTGTGTTTTGCGGCTTTGGCGCCGAGCGGAGAGGGTATGGTTCGCGGGTACGGCAAGATTCCACCATCTTTGCGGGATTACCGGCGATTGCGTGAAGTGCTCGGTGTGCTGCATTGAGGGGTGCCTTCAGTGCGAATGGGGCTGCCTGGTTGCGTCGGTGGTCGTTGGCGGCCCATTTCTTGAGATGCCCTCCGCGGCGTCGTCGCCCGCCCGGTAATGCCCCGGCCGCTTGCGCGACTACCGCGACGTCATATCATGCATCGCCGCATGCTTCGCATGGGCCGAAGGCAAGTCCCGCGGGTGAGAAATAGTCCTCTAGCGTTTGCCCCATGCCTCACACCCCTTGAAGGATGATCCATTCATGGATACGAAAAAGTTGTCGTCACCCCTTGCCTGGATGGTTGCAACATTCGTGTCGGTGATGGCCATCAGCGGGCTTTTGGCGCTCCACCAGGCGGACACGAACAGCCGATTGGCGCAAAAGGCGTTCGAATCGCACGCCGAGGAGGTGGTTGAGCGGTTGCAGCAACGTCTTCAAGTGTATGAATACGGCTTGCGAGGAGCCGGGGCTGTGGTGGTGACGGCGGGAGAGGATGGTATTAATGCCAAGCTGTTCCACCAATACAGCGAAATGAGAGATTTCGCACGGGAGTTTCCTGGCGCCCGGGGTTTCGGCTTCATTCGCAGAGTTCCGCGAGCGAAAAC
This sequence comes from Paracidovorax sp., assembly GCF_057642795.1. Taxonomy (NCBI): domain Bacteria; kingdom Pseudomonadati; phylum Pseudomonadota; class Betaproteobacteria; order Burkholderiales; family Comamonadaceae; genus Paracidovorax; species Paracidovorax sp. Next base: position 54,305 of record NZ_JBXYZY010000027.1, on the reverse strand, counting down.
TGATGCTTATCTGCAAGCCAGGCGAGCTGATGGGCTTGTCGATTTCTCTATCAAAACGCTGAATGAGCACAGCGGTGAACGCTTTGTCATTGAGCTTGTTGAGCCTATTGAACGGAATCGAGCGGCGCGTGGCCTGGATATCGCTTCCGAAGCCAACAGGCGCCAAGCTGCAATCTCGGCCCTGCAAACCGGAAAAGCCACCATCACCGGCCCAATCACATTGGTTCAGGCCTCGGGGGATTCCCAGCGTTCGGTACTCTTTCTACTCCCGGCATATCGCAGAGGGGCTGCCCCGGAGAATATTGATGAGCGGGAGATCCAGGGTTTTGGATGGAGTTACGCTCCGCTGGCCTTGAGTGAGGTGCTTGCCGACTTTGGTATGGCGCAGCTGCATTACGATATTGCCATTACGGATATTTCCAACCCCTCCCAGAAGGACGTCGTCTTTAGCAGTAAGCGCTCCGATGCGCCGGAAAGAAAGGCTATCAGCCAAGTGCTGGAGCGCGAAGTTTATGGGCGCCTCTGGCGTTTTGATTTAAGCGCCCGGCCCGGATTTGTGGCCGGATTGGGGCAGTTTTCTGGTCATGGGGTACTTGTTGTGGGCCTGATCGTCGGGATCCTCTTTTCGCTCCTTGTCGGGGCCTTGAGAGAAGGCCAAGAACGCAAGAGAAAGGCATTGCTGCAGCAGGCCCAGCTGGCGACGATCATGGAAAACTCCGCCGACGCGATCGTGGGCGAGTCCACTGAGGGCGCCACCATTATCTGGAACCCGGCGGCTGAACGGATGTTGGGGTACACAAAATCCGAAGCGATGGGGCAGGCGATGATCCCGCGGATGGCGGTGGGGAGCGAACGGTCTAAGGAGGAAGTCCTCGTCAGCAAGGTCATGTCGGCAGGAGTGTCAGATCCAGTGGACATCACGCTGTTGGCAAAGGATGGAGGGCAGGTGCCGGTTTCGGTGACAGCCAGCGCGATTCGCGGCGAGCGCGGTGAAATAGTCGGTATCGCTCGCTTCATGCGGGACGTTCGTGACCGGCAAGAGGCCGAACGGGCGATGGCGGATCTGGCCGCAAGTCTTGAAAGACAAGTGGCGCTTCGTACGGAAGAGTTGGAAACCGCACGTCACGACCTCCAGACGGTGCTGGACTCCGTGCCGTCGATGATTGGCTATTGGGATAAAAACCTGCTCAATCGTGTCGCCAATCGTGCGTATAGTGATTGGTTTGGTGTTGATCCTGCCAATCTGCAAGGCAGATCTATGCATGAGCTGCTCGGGAACGAGCTTTTCGCACTCAATCTTCCCTATATCGAAGGTGCATTGAGCGGGCAAGCCCAGCATTTCGAGCGCGCGATTCCGCTGGTCGATAAAAGTGGCTATCGACACTCTCTCGCCAATTACTTGCCTGACGTCGTGGATGGCGAAGTACGCGGGTTTTATGTCATCGTGCACGACGTGACAGAGGTGGTCGAGAGTCGCCAGGTCATCGCGCACGAACGCGAACGACTACAGCACATCATCGAAGGCACCCATGTAGGCACTTGGGAGTGGAACGTGCCAACCGGCGACCTCATCATCAATGAGCGCTGGGCAGAGATCATCGGTTACTCCAAAGAACAGTTGGGGCCGGTGAATATAGAGACGTGGAAGGCCCACGCTCATCCCGAAGATATCGTCAAGGCTCAAGCACTGCTGAGCCAACACTTTGAAGGGACGCAGCCTCAATACCAGAGTGTGATCCGGATGCGCCACAAGCAGGGACATTGGGTGTGGGTGCAGTCGCGAGGCAAGGTGTACACGCGCGCGACAGATGGAACGCCGGAGTGGATGTACGGCACTCACCAGGATATTACCGCAGCGAAGGAAGCGGAGACGCAGCTGGAGGAAGCAGTCGCAATGCTCCGCGGGGTTGTGAACGCTGCGACTCAGCAGTCCATCATCGCCACTGACGCCTATGGCACGGTCACGCTGTTCAATACCGGGGCGGAACAAATGCTCGGCTACGACGCCGATGACTTTGTTGGCAAGAGTACGCCCGCCCCACTGCACTTGAGCGAAGAAGTGCAAGCCTATGGCCTGGAGCTAACGCAGCGCCATGGCGTGCTGATTGAGGGCTTCCGGGTCTTTGTCCATGAAGCTGAACGCTTGGGACATGAAACCCGTGAGTGGACTTATGTGCGGAAAGACGGACATCAATTGCGTGTTCAGTTGTCAGTCAACACGATTCGTGACTTGCATGGCAATATATTTGGTTATCTGGTTATTGCCCAGGATATGACCGAGCGCCACCGCAGAGACACGGAGTTGCGCCACGCAAAGGCCGCCGCAGAAAAAGCCAGCATTGCCAAAAGCATGTTCTTGGCGAATATGAGCCATGAAATACGGACGCCCATGAATGCGGTGCTGGGCGTTTCTCACTTGCTGGCGGACACTCCATTGACCGACGATCAGCGCTTGCTTCTGAGCAAGCTGCAAATTGCGGGGCGGTCGCTGCTGGGAATTATCAACGACGTACTTGATATATCAAAAATCGAGGCGGGTGAAATGACCACGGAGTCTGTGGCCTTCGCTCCGTCTGACTTGGTGTCAGAGCTTTTGCAGCTGTATTCAGCTCATGCGGAAAACAAGGGCATCCAGTTGCAAGCCGTAGGGCTTGAGGCGTTGCCCTCTGTGGTTGAAGGCGATCCCACCCGGTTGCGCCAAATACTTTCCAATTTGGTCAGCAACGCCATCAAGTTCACCACACAAGGGGCTGTGACTATTGGGGTGACCCGGTTGCCCGAAATGGCTGCGAATGAGCGCCGTGTGTGGCTGAAATTCACGGTTTCTGATACGGGTGAGGGAATATCCGAGCGAGCGCTCCACAGTCTTTTCAAGCCCTTCGCGCAAGCCGACAGCTCCACGACCCGCCGTTTTGGTGGGACGGGGTTGGGTCTGTCTATCGTCAAGCGTTTGAGCCAACTGATGGGAGGCGATGTCGGCGTCGAGAGTGCGTTGGGGGCAGGTAGCACCTTCTGGGTTGAGCTGCCGTTCGTCATCTCGGACCAAGCGCAGCTCCCTACAGCACACACAGCCTATCATCATGACCCGCTGAGCGTGTTTGTGGCGGATGACAATCAGATCGACTTGGAGGGGCTGGTCAGAATGTGCCAGGCGTTTGGTTGGCGCACCACTGCTGTTCCATCAGGCAGCGAACTGCTGCAGCGATTGGAAGCAATCAAGCAAACGCGGCAGAAACTGCCCGATGCACTTGTGGTGGATTGGCAAATGCCAGGTTTGGATGGCATTCAAACCCTGAATGCTCTGGCGGAGCGGTGGGGGCCTTCCGCCATGCCCGCGACGCTTGTGGTTTCGGCTCATGAGAGGGACGCGGTAGCACGCAATGATCACAGCGGCGTGGTCAACCATATCCTGACCAAGCCGGTGAATCCCTCTACGCTCTTTAATGCTATTAACGCCTCCGTGGCCGCGCATACCGGCAGCCACGACCAGGTCATTGCCTCGACTCGGTTGGATTCCATGCGCGGCCATTGGCTTCATGGCATGCATATCCTGCTGGTGGATGACAGCGAGATCAACCTTGAAGTGGCTCGCCGTCTGCTGGAAAAAGAAGGTGCCAGCGTGGAGGTTGCAGCCAATGGTCGGGAAGCGCTGGATTTGCTTAAAGTCAATTTGGCCGGGGGGCGCGCATTCGATGTCATTCTCATGGATGTGCAAATGCCGGTAATGGATGGTTATGAGGCGACTGCGCTTGCGCGCCGAGAGTTAGGCCTTATCGAGCTTCCCATCATTGCGCTGACTGCTGGCGCACTGGCTGAAGAGAAGCACCGTGCGGATGCGGCGGGTATGACGGCTTTTCTCACGAAACCCCTCGATCCTGCCTTGCTGGTGCGCACTGTACACATGCATGTGAATAGGGTGCGTGGCACTCCCGTCGGGGACGAAAGTCAGCACCCCGCAAAGGCTTTGCAGGACGAATCGGAGTGGCCTGAGATCGAAGGGATAAGCACTTCCGAAGCAAGGAAGCTCCTGCAAGGCGATACAGCGCTTTTCTTCAATTTGCTGAGACGGTTCGCCAAAGAATATGGTGGTGAAGGTTTTGAGCTGTCGCCAGAATACGCGGCCGATCAGCGCAAGGTGCTGATGGCCCGCGTCCACAAGTTGCGCGGATCTGCCGGCATGCTGGGTGCCACGACGTTGCGCGCCATTGCGGAAGGCCTGGAGAATACCCTGCGTCGTTTCGAAAGTGAGCCAGAAAAAAATAATGAAATTCTGTCTGCCTCGCAAGAGTTGTTGGTGTCGCTGAATGCTGCTGTGACCCAGTTGATATCGGCGTTCTCCCCTTGGGTGGGTACGCCAGTCCAAAAACTCCATTCAGTCGAGGGCGAAGGTCTTGAGCCCCAGCAAGACGCTCCACGGGAAGAAATGGATGAGGAGCAAGCTCAAGAGCTTCTCGCATTCCTCCAATTGCTCAATAGGCAGGATTTTGCAGTGATGGAGCAGGTCGATGCTCTGGCGCCTGATTTGATTGCACTACTGGGTTCGCAGAAATTTGGCGTTATGCGTGAGGCTATCCATGGGCTGGACTTTGCTGCCGCCGCACAAATGCTGGCAATCCATCTGCCTGTTGGCGAGTAGCTGGGGCCGCCACTGGAATCGAGCGGTCGCCGGGGTGAGAACAGACGACATCAGCCAGTCACACGGGTGGTCCACAAGGAGGACGTGGCCCGGGAATGGGGCGGCCTGGCGCATTCGGCCCTTGGCCTCGCGCGTCTTTGCTGTGAATATGTAAGCAACCGGCAGCAGCCCCCAAGATCGACCGACCTTGCCCCTCATCGAGCCCGCAGTGGCTGTTCACGTGACGTGCTGGCATGTCGGGTGGTACGCCGATGCGAATCGGTCAAAGTCCTCCAGAACTGCTTTGCGGTTTGAACGAACCGCGGCAAATGGCTTTGCCGGTGGCTAGCGGGAGGATGTGCTCAGCCTGTTTTGGGTACGGACCTGTTGCTCGGGCCTTGATTCTTGGGGGGGCGTCGTTGGGGGCGTGATGGGGGCCTCTGCGGGCGTGGCCTCTCGAACTTGGGCAGGACGGACAGTGGCTCCGGTTGCCTATTGCCTGTGGCATTGCTGCGCGCAGCAGCCCCTCCTCCGTTCTGTCCATTCAGTGCCGCGAACAATGCGGTAATGCGGTAGCCCCTGTGGTCGGGGCGCGACCGGACGGTGCTGGAGCAGCGACATGCTGCCTTCGCACACGCCCACGAGCTGCGCCCGCACGCATCACTGAAAGTGCGTTCGACTCCGGCGTTCAGTGGGTAGCAGTCCGCCGGGGCTGTTCGGGCGATTTAGTGCGATGAGGACGTGGCTGGGAATACGGGGTGAAAGATCATTCGTTCAGCCCCGTTCAGCCCCGTTCAGCCGCAGCTCACCGATGTGATTCGGCCGGTCGCATCGATCTGCAGGTTGAGTCGCTGCGTGTCGTATTCCTTGGTGATCATCTGGCCAGGCCGAAGCACCCGCGCCATGTTGGCTCCCGAACGCACGCGGGCCGCTTCGACCACCTTGGCGGTGCTCATCTGGCCGACAAAGCCTTGCGCTGGCTGGGCGTTGCACACGCCGCCCATGGGGGGCGTGGCGTTGTCGGGCACCGGCGAAGTACTGCCGCTGCCGAGCGGCGTTGTGCAGCCCGCTGTCAGGGCCAGCGTGGCAAGGGCCAAAGCCGTGGATGCTGCAGTGCGCATGAAAACCGCTCCTTGAAGAAATAAGAAGGACGTTAACCCAAGTCGGTGCCGGGCGGCCGTCACCAGCGGTAACTCCGCCGCGCCGCCCGCAGTGGCGCGTTGGCGCCGGGCATGCCCTTCAGTTTTGGGCTGGAGCGGCATCCAGCCCCAGCGACAGTACGCGCCGCGCGGCTTCATTGGCCTCCGACGCCGAAGTGAAGGGCCCCACGCGCACACGAGTGAGCATGCGTCCGTCGGCCGCACGGACCTGCGCTTGCGATCCGGTCAGATCGACGGTCTGCAGCAGGGCCATGGCGCGGCGGGCGTTGGCAGGCTCGCCGAACAGCCCCACGTTGATGTAGAGGCGCCTCTGCGCGCTCGACGTGGCGCTGGCTTCGGCCGAGGCCGTAGCCGCCGCCGGCGGGGAGGCCTGGCGTGCACGTGCGGGGGCCCGCGGGCGCGATGCGTGGGCTGCGCGAGGCGCGGCTGTTGCGCTGGTGCTTGTGGGCGCTGCGGGCGCCGAGGCGGTCGGGGTGGGGGCCTTGGCTGCCACTGGTTCGGCCGCGGCCGCAGGGCTGATAGCGGCGGGGCGCTTGGCGGCAGCGCTTTGCTGATCCGCCTGGCTCGCTGTTGGCGCGCGTGTAGTGGTCTGCGGCGCGGATGCGGTGGAGGCGGCAGCCATGGTGGATGGGGCGCTCGCGGCCATGGCCGGGGCCGGCGCGACCGGCGGGCTGCTGGCGATGTTGGAGGCCGCAGCCGGTGTGGGCATGGAGGCTGCCGCCATCGGCGCCGAGGCGGGCGTCTGTGTTCTGGCAGCCGTTGCGCTTTCGGGTTCTGAAGCGGTGGCCACCGATGCGCTGGCGGCTGGGGCTGCGTCGGATGCCGCGGCCGAGGCCGCGGGCGTGGCTGGCGCCGCAGGGGTCGCGGGGACGACGGTAGCCGGCAATGTGGCGCCGGTGTCAGGCGATTTCAGTGCGCTGCCCGGGAAGGCCAGCCACAGCGCCGCGATGACAGCGGCCAGCAGCACGTGCACGGCCAGCACCCAGGCCAGTCGCCGGCGGGTGGGGGCCTGCCGGGCCAGCAGTTCGGCTGCCTTCGCCAGGTTAGGGGACGCTGCCAGCGCTCGGTTGATCTTCTTGCGCATCTCGGCGTGCATCACCGCGTCGCCGTAGAGGCCGGGCAGCACGCAGGCCGCACCGAGGACCACCAGGGCCGCACTGCCCACGACCTGCCGTGGCAGGCTCAACCAGTGCTGGCCCAGAGCCAAGGCCACCAGGGCCACGCCTTCCAGCACGGCGACATAGACGAGGGCTGGCATCCAGAGCTGGCGGAACACCATCCAGCCCAGCGTGAAGAAGGCCGCGGCGGCATTCCAGCCCGGCAGGTTGCGCCCCGTGTCGTCCTGCCGCTGGAAAAAAGCCAGATAGCGGTCCGTATTCAGCGGGCCGAGGGCGGCGCGGTACAGCTCCGGCATGGCAATGGTGCCGGACGCGCGCTTCTGCGGAGCGGCGGCCGCCTGGGCGACATAGGCTTGGTGGGCTTGCATGGCCGGAATTCTGGCATGCGGGATGCCGTCCGGGGCCCACCGGAGCGCGCGGATGCCGCAAGGCCGGCCCTACGAGGGTTTGGGGCCTGCTCGCGATCTTGATGAGGATCGTCCGCAGGCACCATTTCAGCGCTGGTGGGGGAGTGCGCGGTGGCGCGCGTGCAGCCGCGCCTGGCGGCGTGAGCGCAGCAGAGCCAGACATTCCAGCAGCCCGCCTGCCATGCCGACGGCGATGGAGCCGGCGGCGATCAGGGTGCGTTTGGCGGGGCTCTTGCGGTGGAGGAAGGGGATGTGCATGGTGGCCTGCCTGGGCTGAATAGGGAGCCGACAGCCTGCACCTGCTGTGTGTCAATTTGAAGTCAGCGGAGCAGAGTCCCGCAGGTGCCGCGGGCCAAGCCGTGCGTCCACGGTACGGGCGGGATATCCTGCCCGATCGGCCCGTTGCGGGCTTTCCCCTCTCTCTTCCTTCCTTGCGCACCTCGTGACCGCTCCGTTGCTGCCCGAACTGATCGCGCTGGAGCGCATCATCGACCAGGGCGCCCCCCACCTGCAGGTCCGCATGCTGCGCTCCATCGCCACGCAGGCGGGGCCGGATCTGCCACTCTATGCGATCAGCATGGGCAATCCTTCGCCCGACGTTCCGGCCGTGGGTTTCTTCGGGGGCGTACACGGGCTCGAGCGCATCGGGGCGCAGGTCGTCATCGCCTACCTGCAGAACGTGGTCAATCGCCTGCGCTGGGACGGGCTGCTGCACCAGCAGCTCGAACAGGTGCGCTTCGTATTCATGCCGCTCATCAATCCCGGGGGCACGCTGCTATCCACGCGGGCCAACCCGCGCGGGGTGGATCTGATGCGCAATGCCCCCCTCTCCGCCGACGATCGCGTGCCTTTTCTCATCGGCGGCCAGCGCCTGAGCGCCAATCTGCCCTGGTATCGGGGGGCGCCCGATGCGCCCATGGAGGAGGAAAGCCAGGCGCTGTGCGAGGTGGTGGAGGCCGAACTGCTTTCGCGCCAGTTCAGCCTGGCGCTGGACTGCCATTCAGGCTTCGGCCTGTCTGACCGGCTGTGGTTCCCATTCGCACACACTCGCCAGCCCATCAAGCACCTGGCGGAGCTGCACGCGCTGCAGGAGGTCTTCATGCAGGCCTACAGCAATCACCGCTATGTGATCGAGCCGCAAAGCCTGCATTACCTGGCCCATGGCGATCTCTGGGATTACCTCTACATGCGCGCCTGCGAGGAGCCGGGCCGCATCTTCCTGCCGCTGACGCTGGAGATGGGCTCCTGGCTCTGGATCAAGAAGAACCCGCGCCAGATCTTCAAGCGCTCGGGCATCTTCAACCCGCTGATCGACCACCGGCAGCAGCGCGTGCTGCGCCAGCACATGGCCTTGCTCGACTTCCTGCCCCGCGCCGCCTGTGGCTACCGCAACTGGCTACCGAGCGCGCAGGCGCAGGAAGCGCGGCGCGCGGCTGCGCTGGCTGCCTGGTATTGATGCGATGGCAGGGCTCGCGCCGATGACGCCGCCGCGTGGCTCCAGCCCTCCGTGGGTGCTGCTGCGCGGGCTTACGCGCGAGGCCCGGCACTGGGGCGGCTTTCCCGATCGGCTGCAGCAGGCGCTTGGCGAGGGCGCCCGGGTCATCCTGCTGGATCTGCCGGGCAACGGCGCGCTCAACGGCCAGCCCAGCCCGTGGCGTGTGCAGGACATGCTGCAGGCCGGCCGCAGCCAGCTGCTGGCGCGCGGACTTGAGCCGCCGTACCGCGTGCTGGCCATGTCGCTGGGCGCCATGGTGGTGACCGAATGGATGCGGCAGGCGCCGCAGGAGCTGGTCTCGGCCGTGCTCATCAACACCAGCCTGCGGCCCTTCAGCGCCATCTACCGCCGGCTGCGCCCGCGTAACTACGTCACGCTGCTGCGCCTGGCCTGGTGCTGGCGGCAGCCGCTGCAGGCCGAGCGCCTGATTCATGCGCTCACCAGCCGCCGGACGGCTCTGCAGGACCAGGTCGTACCCGGCTGGGCGCAGTTGCGGGCGGAACGCCCGGTCTCGCGGGCCAATGCCCTGCGCCAGCTGGCGGCGGCGGCGCGCTACCGGGCCGATACCGCTGCGCCGTCCGTTCCGGTGCTGCTGCTCGGCAGCTCGGGCGACGGCCTGGTACATGCCGGTTGCACCGCCGCCATCGCCAGCGCCTGGGGCTGCGCCCGGGCGAGCCACCCCACGGCTGGGCACGATCTGCCGCTGGATGCGCCCGATTGGGTGGTGCGGCAGGTGTGCGCATGGATGGGAGGCGGAGCTTTGAAAAGCTGAGAGTGACTCACGCAACCCCTCGGCCACCGCTGACTCCTTCGGCTCTATGCGCCCTCAGTCTGGTGCAGTTGGGGCAACGCTGACGTGCGGCGCGGCGCCATAGATGCCGACCATCTCCGTTTCACTGATTCTGGATGTCCCCAGGTGGAGAACGTGCCAGGGAGAATTTCTTTCTTATGGGGGCAATTCCAGCGCGCCATCATCACCTGGCGGGGCCATGGCAAACTGCCCCACCTTCCCCAAGCGTCCGTTCTGAGGGGTTCGGGAATTCGAGAGGAATTCACCATCATCAAAGAGAAAATGCCCTACTCGTATGCAAAGTGCATAAGCTATTGTGGCGAGAGCCGTCTTGCACATTGCGTACTGCTGAAAGTGAGCGGGTAGGCGGTACCCCACCTCATAGTGGATGGCCTTCGCGTTGGTTGCGTCGTGAAAAAAAATCTATCAGGAGTCGAGACATCGATGCGTCCCTCGCTGCTGCTTGTTGATGACGACCCCAAGCAAATCCAGCTGATGGGTCGTCTGTTGGCTGATCTGGGGCATATACGCTTCGCCACCAGCGGCGAGGCCGCCCTGCGGCAGGCGATTGCGGAGCCTCCCGACTTGATCATGTTGGACGCCGAGATGCCGGGCATGAACGGCTTCGACACCTGTTCTGAGCTCAAATGCTTACCCCATTTGAGCGAAATACCAGTGATCTTCGTGACGTCCCACACCGACCTGGGGCATGAGGTGCTCGGCTTCAGCGTGGGCGCGGCTGACTTTATCCACAAACCGGTCAGCGAGCCCATTTTGCGCGCGCGCGTCACCACTCACCTGCGTCTCAAGCAACTGTCCGATGAATTGCGCCGCATCGCTGTCACCGATGCCCTGACGGAGCTGCCCAACCGACGGGCATTTGACACGGTGTTGGCGCAGGAGTGGGCGCGATCGCTGCGAGAAGCTCAGCCGCTGAGCTGCCTCATGGTGGATGTGGATTATTTCAAGTCCTACAACGACCTGTATGGCCACCCGGCTGGCGACATGTGCTTGAAAAGCGTTGCACGGGCGTTGCGTGGCGTCTTGCTACGCCCTATGGACATGGTCGCCCGGTACGGCGGTGAGGAGTTCGCCGTGCTGCTGCCCAACACCACCTTGGAAGGCGCCAGCCTTGTTGGTGAGCGCCTCCTGCATGCCGTTCTTGCACTTCATTTGCCCCATGAAGGTGGCGTGGTGGACGGCATCGTTTCGGTCAGCATCGGCGTGGCCTGCTCTGATGAGGCATGGAGCCGAAAAGGCGGCACGGTCAATGGCAAGCCAGACAGCGCCGATCTGGTGCAACGGGCTGACCGCGCCCTGTACTTTGCCAAACAGCAGGGTCGGGCGAGGGTTCGGGCCATCGCACTTCCGCAGGGGGCGGCGCCACAATCTGGCGACGGGTTGCCCGCTAATTGCCCATCACGGGAGCAGCAGGCATGATGAGTTCGGATGGCGTGGCAGCCGTGAGATGGTTTTGCGGGACGGCAGGCGCCGCCGAGCTTTCGCGTGGCTCGATCAATTAGCGCCTTGCAATCCGGCATGCTGGCAAAGCATGGGCTTTTGCCATCGGGACGGGACCGTTGCGACGCCAGATGCCATATGCCGTGAAAGTGGCCCCAAATGTTCATGTGCGCGCACCTGCGGCCTCATCGTGCGCATGATCGGGGTGGATGCTCTTTCGTTGCCGGCGGCGTTGTGCGCTACTGGCATCCGTCGTTGGCGACAATTCAGGCATAGCGCGTCCGAGGCGTAACCTTGTTGCAGCCACCGACACGACCCGGCTGGCGTGTCGCCTCGTGCCGTCGAGCGACCCACGCAGCCTTTGATGCTGCGGCGCGGTCCCAGAACCGCTTCGGCGGTAACCGCTCTGAGCAGGCTCTGAAGGCCTGGTTTTTACGGTCAATTCGGTGCTTGGCCAGCGCCTCGACTCGGCGAGAATAGGGATATAGGAGTAAACCTTTGCGATCGTTCATTCGAAACTGTCCGGCAATCGGGTCTCGCAGAGGCTTGTTATCTCTGTGCTTGATGGCGCTCGTGTTTTTTGCCGGCACTGCCAAGGCCGAGACGTTGACTCTGGCCGTTGCTGATGTCCCTTATTCGGCCCCGGTGCTGGTCGCTGAGGCGGAGGGATATTTCGCAGCAGAAGGCCTATCGCTGAATATCAAGCACTACCCTGTGGGGCGCATCTGCCTGGAGCAGTTGTTGGCAGGCAAGGCGCATTTCGCAACGGTCGCCGACACACCCATTACGCTGGCAGCCTTCACGCGAAAAGACTTCAATATCCTTGCCACCACCACGGTCTCGGGGCGCGAGAACCAGATCGTCGCGCGGACTGACCGGGGCATCCAAGCTGCGGCGGATCTGGCTGGCAAGCGCCTGGGGGTTATACAAGGCACCAGCGGTCACTACTTTGCGGACACCTTTTTGTTGTTTCATGGCGTGAAGCTTGATTCCATCACTGAAAAGCCGTTGGACCCACGCGATCCCGTCGAGCCCTTGGTCCGAGGTGACGTCGATGCAGCCGCACTGTTTGGAACCCATGTGGCCGACGCTGTCAATCGGCTGGGGGCAAAGGGTCAGGTTCTGCCGGGACCTGCCTTTTTCAGCGTCACATTCAACATCGTGAGCAGGCGCGCCAGCGAAGGCGTCAGTGACGACGACGCGCTCAAGTTTTTGCGGGCTGTCCAACGCGCGAACGTGCTGCTTCGGCGGGAGCCAGACCGTGCGCGCGCCATCGTGGCAAGAGCTCTCAGGGTCTCAGAGCGTGATTTGTTGAAAACGTGGGACGGCTTCGAATTCCGTCTGCAGCTGTCGCAGTCGCTGGTCACCGGCCTTGAGGCGCAGGCCCGCTGGGCTGTGCGCAGGGGGATGGCACCGCCCGGGGAGTTGCCAGACTATCTGGAGCTCATGCGCACCGAACCGGTCAAGAAGGTTTACGCGCGATCTGTGCACATTATCAAGTGAGGCAGACATGCGCATTCGCCGACTGATGCTATGGAATATTGCCCTGGCTTTTGGGCTCGTGGCCGTACATCAGGTCGTGGTCCAGGCGTTGGAGGAGCAAACCGAGCAGGTCGATGAAGTGCAAGTGGCGGTCGGCAAAATCTCCCGCGATGCGGCTGGCTTGCTGGTGCTGACCCAGGATTTTTTGCTCAACGATAACCAGCGGGCGCGGCGCCAATGGCAAAAGGTGCATGCCGAACTGAACCGGACGCTGCTCGCCATTGCTGCATCGGACGCCCATCTGACGGGTGAGATTGACGACCTGGTCACGGTTTCAGAGCGCTTGCCGCCGCTATATGCCGCGTTGCAATCGGCGATGGACGCCGGTGGTGAAAAGGATCAGATGGTGCGTCGGCAAATGCTGGCAGACCATCTGGTGGCTGAAACGCGTCGCATCAGCGAGGGTGTCTTTGATATTGCCAATGATCTGATCGAAATTCGCACTCAGCACCAGCATCGCCTTCGCATGGCGACGCTTGTCGCGAATGTGGCGCTGATAGCACTCATTGCTGCACTTGTGATGCTTGTGCTCCAGCGCGTGCTGCGGCCGATGCGCAAGCTGCAGGAGGCCGCGCGCCTGGTCGGCGCAGGTGATCTGCATGCTCGCAGCGCCTATGTCGCGCCAGATGAGTTTGGAGCGCTCTCTCAAGGCTTCGACGCCATGGCCAGCGCCTTGGAGGAGCGCCAAGCTGCACTCGATGCAACGCGTCACGACTTGCGTACCGTGCTGGACGCTGTACCGTCAATGATCGGCTATTGGGATCGCGATCTCAACAACCGCGTAGCCAATCGCGCCTATCACAATTGGTTTGGAGTCGAGGCCGGCACCTTGCCTGGGCGCAATATGCTCGAACTCGTCGGCCCCCGAACCTTTGAATACAACCGCCCCCCACATCGATGCCGCGCTGCGCGGCGAGACGCAGACCTTCGAGTGCTCGGTACCGTGTCCCGATGGCCCAGGGCAACGCCACTTGCTAGCCCACTACATTCCCGATCGCCAGGGCAGCGACGTGGTGAAGGGGTTCTATGTTGTCGTTCACGACGTGACGGAACTGGAGGAGGGGCGGGAGCAACTGGCCGTGGCGTTGAGCGAGAACGAGGCCTTGCTTGCGGCGATACAGCAGTATTCGATTTTCTCGGAGATGGATTCCGAAGGCCGTTTTATCAACGTCAACGATAACGTGTGCCGACTCACTGGGTTTTCGAGTGAGGAACTCCTCGGGAAAACGTATGCGGTGCACCAAAGCCGAGTTGGCTCTGGCGACTTTCATAGCGAAATTTGGCCCAGCTTGCTCGCGGGCCGAGCCTGGCAGGGAGAGATCGGCGGAGTGGCAAAAAATGGCAGCGTATATTGGACTTACGCTGTGATGGTGCCGGTGAAGGCCTCAGACGGCTCCATTCGAAAGTACGTATCGATCCGTACCGATATCACTGAGCAAAAGCGACTGACGTTGGAAGTTCAGCGTAGCAAGGAACGATTCGAATTGGCGACCGGTGCCGCAGGGATCGGCGTGTGGGACTACGATGTTGTTGCGCGCACCCTGGTCTGGGATGACAGGATGTATGAGCTGTATGGTCGCAGTCGCTCGGGAGGTGTGGAGTCATACACCCTATGGAGCGAAAGTTTGCACCCCGAAGACCGAGGCAACAGCGAACAGGTGCTGCAGGATGCCATCGACGGGCATGTCAATTTCGAACTCCAGTTCCGCATCGTGCGGCCAGATGGCGGGGTGCGGCAAATCAAGGCCATGGCCCAGGTTTTGAGGGACGCTGATGACCGTCCGTTGCGGTTGGTAGGGGTCAACTTTGATCGGACCGAAAGGTTGCAAACCGAAGCGGCGTTGAGGGCGAATGAGCGCCTACTGGAGGGCGTTGGGCGCATGGCGCTGGTGGGAGGCTGGCGCGTAGATCTTCAGACGGATCAGATCTATTGGAATCGGCAAACTCGAGCGATCCACGAGGTGCCGCCCGACTTTGAACCGACGATGGAAACGGCCATCAACTTCTACGCGCCGGAAAGTCGCCCCGTTATCAGCGAAGCCGTGAACCGGGCGGTTGCCACTGCCAAGGGATGGGATTTAGAGCTTCGTTTGATCACCTATACAGGCCGGTCGATTTGGGTGCGTGCGATGGGCGAGGTCGAATTCGACGCAGACGGAAAGCCGATCCAGCTGGTGGGGGCCTTTCAGGACATCACTGAGCGCCGGCGCACAAACGATCTGTTACGCGCAGCAACTGCCGAAGCCGAGGCGGCCAATGCTGCAAAGAGCGCCTTCCTGGCCAATATGAGCCATGAAATCCGCACTCCGTTGAACGCCGTGATAGGTCTTTCGCACCTGCTGCAACGCACACCGCTGAGTGTCGAGCAGTCGCCTTACGTGCAAAACATCCTGCTTTCTGGCAAGACATTACTGGGCATCATCAACGACGTTCTGGATCTTTCGAAGATCGAAGCAGGCGAGATGCGTCTAGAGTGCATCCCCTTCAGCCTGCGTGACGTGAGCTCATCGCTGCAGGCGCTTTTTGGCCAGCAAGCGCTCGACAAGGGCCTGGCACTGGTCTTGTCGCCGGACGCTTCTCTGCCTGACGCTTTGCACGGCGACCCCACTCGGCTCCGGCAGATTCTTGTCAACTTGCTGAGCAATGCGATCAAGTTCACTGAGCACGGCACGGTCCGCCTCGACATCCATGCGAAGGCGACTCAACCTGGCCACTGTAGGCTGCGATTCGAGGTGAGTGATAGTGGCGTGGGTATATCTGCTGAAGCGCTAACCAAGCTCTTCGCACCCTTTGCTCAGGCTGATGTCTCCACCACGCGGCGCTTTGGCGGTACGGGTCTGGGGCTGTCTATATGCAAGCATCTCGCCGAACTCATGGGTGGCGAAATGGGCGTGCAGAGCGTGCTGGGCGAGGGCAGCTGCTTCTGGGTGGAGCTGCCCTTCGAGTTGGGTGAAGTTGCACATTTCGAGCGCAAATCTCAGGCTCATACCGATGGCCCTCGACTTTCGGGCGTCCGCGTGCTGCTGGTGGACGACAGCGATATCAACTTGCAGGTGGCCGGGAGGTTGCTGGAGCTCGAGGGCGCGGAGATACAACTCGCTCGAGATGGCGCCGAGGCGCTGAGGTGGGTGCAGCAGCGTGCTGATTTCGACATCGTGCTGATGGACGTGCAGATGCCGGAGATGGACGGCCTGGAAGCGACGCGGCGCATTCGCGCGTTGCCCGACCGTGCCGGCTTGCCTGTCGTAGCGCTGACCGCGGGCAATACCGATTCTGAACACCGCCGGGCGCGCGAAGCGGGGATGCAGGATGTTCTGGCCAAGCCGATTGACCCAGAGCTCCTCGTGCAGGGCGTGCGGCGGCTGTTGGGGCAAACGCCGCTGAGGGCTCTGGCGGCGCAAAAGCCTGCTGACGCCGAGGCATGGCCGCAAATCCAGGGTATCGACGGCGAAGACGCACGCAAGCGGTTGGCCGGCGACGTGAATCTCATGCGTAGCATGCTGAAACGCATGTTCGTGCAGTGCGAAGAATGCGTCGCCGCGCCAGCGGCTACTTCCGAGCAGCGCCAAGCGTTGGGGGCACTCACGCACAAGCTCAAGGGCAGTGCGGCCACGCTGGGCGCTACGGCAATTGCATCATTGGCCGCACAGATTGAACTGGCCTGTCAGCAAGACCAAGACCAGGTCGAAGTGATTGCTCCGCTGCTCGCTGGCATTGCCGAGGCCGCCGGAAACATGCAGGCCGCCTCGGCCGATTGGCTGCATGCGCAGCCCGCGCCAATAACGATGGGGGCTGAGGCACCACCACTCGATCCCCAGCGCTTTGGCCAGTTTGTGTCTGCGCTGAAGGACTCGGATCTGAGCGCATTGGAGTTGTTCGGGGCCTTGGCGCCTTCGCTGCGCCCCCTGTTCACCGCCACGGTATTTCAGCGCCTTGAAGAGCATCTGGATGGTCTTGAGTTCGATAAGGCCGCGGCGATTCTTAAAGACGGTCTGGGCGACATGTGGCCTGAGCCGCGGGCCGTACCGGGCTGAATTTTCTGAAGTCCTGTGGCCAGCAGGAGAATGGCTGAATCGCGCCGGATTCCGAACTGCTGCGCCAGCGGTTGAACGAAATCGCCCGGGCTTTCCAGGGCGCCCCAACTTCCTAAAGGGTGGCGTCATGAAGAACACGAACAGGTTCTCGCCGGACGTGCGTGCGTGCGTGCGAGTGCAGTGCTGAGAGTGCAGGATTCGTGCGGTGAGTACCTGCGGTGTGAGGCAGCCATCCAGTCTATTCGGCCAAGATCTGCAGCGTTTCGCAGACGCTTAACGGATCGGGCCGGTCAGCAACACGCCAGAGTCCGCGCCCCAAGGGCTGACGTCTGCATTGAATCGTCCACCTGCCGCAAGCGTGGGGAGCCTTGCATATCAACGGACGCAGCGCATCTGTTTTGTTGCGCGGGTGCTGTGTATGGCTTCTCATGGCGGCAGATGGAGCGGCTGCTGTATCCCTATTCATGGATGGGTTTCACCGCATGGAGCGTGGGGATCACGTTGAAAGCGACGCCCTCTCTACCGAATTTCTCCCTCTTTTTGCAGTCGGCTAATCAATGTCGAGCATTCCGCAATTCGGCCAGGCTTTTGACGCGAGCGTACGCGACAATTCTTCCTATAATTGGCGCCTCTTCCCACACCGCGTCACATATCACACCATGACCACCAGCTATAAAGAACTTCTCAAGCAGCGCGAAGCCTTGGAGCAGCAGATCAGCGAAGCCCGCCGCCGCGAATTGTCGGATGCAGTTGCGCAAGTGCGCAGCTTGGTCGCTGAATATGGCCTGACCGCTCAGGATGTTTTCCCCGCAGGTCGTTCGTCTTCGCGTGCTGCTTCCACGAGCGGCACGAAGGTGGCCCCCAAATACCGCAATCCCGCCACGGGACAGACCTGGACCGGTCGCGGCAAGGCTCCCAAGTGGATCCAGAACGAAAACCGCGAGCAATTCGCCATCTGATAGGCGGATGTTCGCCGATTCACCGGTGGTGCGGCGCGGCTTGAGGCCGTGCTCGCTGCATCAAGGTGAAGCTTAAAAGCCTGCCGGCAACGGCAGGCTTTTTTTATTGGTGTCCAGGAATTTCGCAAACTCGGCGGCGGGCCTTCTGAAGGATGGGTTCCTGGATTTTCCGGGGGCACAGGAGCCGCAAGGCGTCCGCTGACACCACCCTTTAGCATTCGGCGCGAGAATGTTCGCCTCACAGGTGCCAAAGGGCGTGTTCCGTGCTGCCCCTCTTTTCCGATCAATGCTATGTGAGTCGCTTGCCGAGGCTGACGCCATGGTTGCAGCAGGGCCATGCACTGCGAGCATGCGATCACGCTGTTCATCTGCGAGCATATTCATTGGCGAAGCTTGGAAGATACGCAGTAGTCGTTTGCCGATTTATGCGGTAGTCCAGCGATCAAAGTTCCGTAGTATCTATAAATAAAAGCTAAAAGCCCGATAGTTCAATTCTCGTCCCACAGGAGTTTTCATGTCCACCTCCCAAGCGCCCGCGCACGCTTTTTCATCCACGCTGAAGTCATTCACCACGGCTTCCGGAAAGAAAGGGCGGCTGTATTCGCTGCCCGCGCTGGCCAAGCAGTTTCCCTCCATACAGCGGTTGCCGGTCTCTCTGCGTATCGTGCTGGAGTCGGTATTGCGCAATTGCGACGGGCGCAAGGTCACGGCGGAGCATGTGGAGCAATTGGCGCGCTGGCAGCCCACGGCTGCGCGTGTCGATGAAATTCCGTTCGTCGTTTCGCGGGTGGTGCTGCAGGATTTCACCGGGGTGCCCCTGCTGGCGGATCTGGCAGCGATGCGCAGCGCGGCCCTGAAACTGGGAAAGAACCCCAAGAAGATCGAGCCGCTGGTGCCTGTCGATCTGGTGGTGGACCACTCCATCATGGTCGATTACTACGGCACCAAGAAGGCGCTTGACCTGAACATGAAGCTGGAATTCCAGCGCAACCGAGAGCGCTACGAATTCATGAAATGGGGCATGCAGGCTTTCGACACCTTCGGCGTCGTGCCTCCGGGATTCGGCATCGTCCACCAAGTGAATCTGGAGTATCTGGCGCGCGGCGTGCATCGCGCCAAGGGGGATGTGTATTACCCCGACACCCTGGTCGGCACCGACAGCCATACGACCATGATCAATGGCATCGGCGTGGTGGCCTGGGGCGTGGGCGGGATCGAGGCCGAGGCCGCCATGCTGGGCCAGCCGGTTTACTTCCTGACGCCCGATGTGGTGGGCTTCGAGTTGACGGGCCGGCTGCGCGAAGGCGTCACGGCGACCGACCTGGTGCTGACGGTGACCGAGATCCTGCGCCGCCACAAGGTGGTGGGCAAGTTCGTCGAATTCTTCGGAGAGGGCACACGCACGCTGTCGCTGCCCGACCGCGCCACCATCGGCAACATGGCGCCCGAATACGGCGCGACCATGGGCTTCTTTCCGGTCGATGAGAAAACCATCGAATATTTCAAGGGCACAGGCCGCACCAAGGGCGAGATCGAAGCCTTTGAGGCCTATTTCAAGGCGCAGGGGCTCTTCGGTGTGCCGGACGATGGCGCCATCGATTATTCGCAGGTGGTCCGCCTCAACCTCGGCGACGTGACGCCGAGCCTGGCGGGCCCCAAGCGTCCGCAGGACCGCATCGAGCTGGGCAAGGTGGCGCAGCAGTTCTCCGATCTCTTTTCCAAGCCGGCGGTCGAGAGCGGCTTCAACCGCCCCGCCGACCTGCTGACCACCCGCCACCCTGTGCGCCGTCCGGGTACACACAGCGATGCTGCAGCGCCCGCCGAAAAGCACGCGCCCGAAGGAGCCCCCCGCTTTATGGTGGAGATGGAGCAGAACAAGCCGCAGCTCGCTGTCGCCGCGAAGGATAGTGCCGCCACACAGGCGCCCGCCAAGGCCAAGGGCCCGGATCTGACCCTCGGCAATGGCGATGTACTGATTGCTGCCATCACCAGTTGCACCAACACCTCCAACCCCAGCGTGTTGCTGGCGGCCGGCCTGCTGGCCAAGAAGGCGGTCGAGGCGGGGCTGCAGGTGCAGCCGCACATCAAGACGTCGCTGGCGCCGGGCTCGCGCATCGTCACTGAGTACCTGACGCAGACCGGTCTGATGCCCTATCTTGAAAAGCTGGGCTTCGCTCTCGCCGGCTATGGCTGCACCACCTGCATCGGCAATGCGGGGGACCTGACGCCCGAACTCAACGAAGCCATCACGAGCAACGAGCTGGTATGCGCGGCCGTGCTGTCGGGCAACCGCAACTTCGAGGCGCGCATCCATCCCAACATCAAGGCCAACTTCCTGGCCAGCCCGCCGCTGGTGGTCGCCTACGCCATCGCCGGCACGGTGCTGCGCGACTTGATGACCGAACCCGTGGGCCGCGGCAAGGGTGGGCGCGACGTCTATCTGGGCGATATCTGGCCCAGCAGCGACGAGGTCAACGCTCTGATGAAGTACGCCATGAACGGCAAGGCCTTCAAGGAGAACTACGCCAAGGTGGCAACCGATCCGGGCGCGCTGTGGAACAAGATCAAGGGCGTGAAGGGGGACACCTACGTATGGCCTGCCAGCACCTACATCGCCGAGCCTCCTTTCTTCGAGAACTTTGCTATTGATATTGAAGCAAAGGGCGAAGATTCGGCGGTCGCTGAAGGGCGCAAAGGCTCTGAAGCTGTGCGCGGCGCGCGCATCATGGCGCTGTTTGGCGACTCCATCACGACCGACCACATCTCGCCGGCCGGCTCCATCAAGGAAAGTTCGCCCGCCGGCCAGTGGCTGCTGGCGCATGGCGTGATGAAGCAGGACTTCAACAGCTACGGCGCCCGTCGCGGCAACCACGACGTGATGATGCGCGGCACCTTCGCCAACGTGCGCATCAAGAACCTGATGCTCCCGCCGCTCGATAGCGGCTCGCGGGAAGAGGGCGGCGTCACGCTGTTCCAGAGCGAGGGCCCGATGCAGGGCAAGAAGCTGCCGATCTTCGACGCTGCGATGCAGTACATCGCGGATGGCACGCCCACCGTGATCTTCGCCGGCGAGGAATACGGCACCGGCTCCAGCCGGGACTGGGCGGCCAAGGGCACGCAGCTGCTGGGCATCAAAGCCGTGGTGGCGCGCAGCTTCGAGCGCATCCATCGTTCCAACCTCGTTGGCATGGGCGTGCTGCCGCTGCAGTTCCGGGGCGACGACTCCTGGGAGTCGCTGGGCCTGACGGGCGATGAGGTGATCGACGTTCTGCCTGACGCCGCGCTCGCTCCGCAGAGTGAGGCGCTCCTGGTGATCCATCGTGCGGATGGTTCGCACAAGGAGGTGTCCGTGACCTTGCGCATCGACACGCCCATCGAGGTGGATTACTACCGCGCCGGCGGCATCCTCCCTTACGTGCTGCGCCAGCTGTTGGCTTGAAGTCCGTTCTGCTGCCGGTCATGGACCGGCAGCAGGTGCGGACTTCTGGCGCGGCGGCCGTGGGCCGTCTTCCAACACCTGATCCGGCGCAATGGACAGGTGCGTCCGGGCGTCTATACACTCGCCGCGATACGAATCCCGTGGCCTGCGCGGCCTGCCCATGAATCCCAATCCCGTAACAGCCCCGGCCCGCCCTCAGAAGCTGCCCGACGAGCCCGCTCTGACCGTGCTACTCGTGGTGGGCGCGCTCGCGCTGCTGCTGGTGCCCGTTTCGCGCATGCTGGGCGCGGGCATGGTGGGCTCGTGGGGACTGGCGTCGCTGTTCGGCCTGGTCGTCGTCCTCCTGGGGCTTGTCGGCCTCGCTTTGTCCACGCATGCGCTCGCCCCCGAGCCGGACCATCGCCTCCACTGCCTGGTGGCGGGGCTCACGATGGCGTGTACCTGCGGCTTCATTCAGTCCGTGTTGCCCTTGCTGGAAAACGGGAGTGCTGCGGCGGTACTCGCGGCTTCGCCAGCCGTGTCGTTCTTCAATACCTGTGCGCGCGTGGCAGAGGCGTTGGCCTTTCTGACACTGGCCCTCGGCATTCGCTTTCCGGGGTCGCCGCGGCTCTGGATGGCCAGTTCCGGTGCCGTGTCGATCGGGTTGGTCTGGGTCGTTGCGGGCGGGCTGCCGGAGCGACTGTCCAACGCGTCGACGCGCCCCTGGGGGGCCGTGATCCTGGGCCTCAGCGTGGCCCTGCTGTCTGCCGCGGCGATTCTGCTGTGGCGCGGTGACACCAGGAGGCCGGTGCCTCGCAGTCCACTCCTGGCGGCCGCAGCGGCGATCCTGGCGGCTTCATCCGCCATGTCCCTCGCCGGGCGGCTGGGGCTGTCCGCAGGAGAGGTCGCCGCGCACATATTGAGGGTGCCGGCCTATGCGCTCGTCCTGCAGGTGCTGTTCATCTCCAGCATTCGCCGTCCCTATCTGCAGGCCCGCGAAGTGGAGGCGCGTCTGCGCGAAAGCGAAATGCGCCTGCAGTTGCTGGGCCGCAATCTCCCGGACAGCATCACCTACCAGATCGTGCGTGAGCACGATGGCCGGCGCCGGTTCGTCTATGTGGGGGAGGCCCTGGAGCGGCTGCTCGGCTTGCGAGTGCAGGACGCGGTGCGCGACTCCGCCGTGCTCTACGAGCGGATCCTGCCCGAGGACCGCGAGGACAATCTGCGCAAGGAAGAGGAGTCCGTCCGGCGCATGAGCGTGAGCGACAACGTGGTGCGCGTTCGGCGCACCGATGGCGAAGTGCGCTGGATCCGCATGAGCTCCTCGCCGCGTGAGTTGCCCGACGGGCGCGTCATCTGGGATGGCGTGGCGACGGACGTGACCGAGCAGCGCGAGGCGGAGCTGATGGTCCAGCGGCGCGACCTGCAGTTGGGCAGCCTGCTGCGCAGCCTGCCCGGCGGCGTTGCGCGCATTGGCCCCGACCGGCGGGTGCTGTACGTCAACCCGCTGCAGGCACGGTGGCTGCAGTCCGAGCCGGGTGCGATGGAAGGCCGGCCGTTCGCCGACTTCATGACGCCCGAAGCGATGAGTCGCCTCACCCCTCACCTGGACCGGGCCTTCGCCGGGCACGCGGCGGTGTTCGAAAACCGCGTCGACTACCCCGATGGACCGCAGTTCCGCCACACCACCCTCGCTCCTGAGGTCGACCCTGACGGTCGCGTGGTGGCGGTGGTGAGCTTCGCCTACGACCTGACTGCGCAGCGGCAGATGGCACATGAGCTCGACCAGCAGCGCAGCCGTCTGGCCGGCCTGGTGAACGCCATTCCAGACATGGTCTTTCTCAAGGACGCGCAGGGGCGCTACCTGTCGGCCAATCCCGCAGTCGAGCGCTTCCTCGGGCGCTCCGCGCGCGAGATCATGGGCAAGACGGACGACGCCTTCTGGTCCCCCGCCCAGGCCTTGCGAATGCACGAGCAGGATCAGCGCGCCATGGATGCCCCCACGCCGCTCGTCTTCGAGGAAGAGCTGATGCTGGACGAGGAAGGTGCGCCCGGCTCTTTCGAAACGCTCAAGACGGCCATCCGCGATGCCCACGGCAACGTCACCGGGGTGCTCGGGGTGCGGCGCGACATCACCGACCGCAAGAAAGCCAAGCAGGAGATCGAGCGGCTGGCCTTCTACGATGCGCTCACCGGCCTGCCCAATCGCCGCCTGCTGCTGGACCGCCTGCAGCGCGCCTGCGCGGCGAGCCAGCGCAGCGAGCACCTGGGGGCGCTGCTCTTCATCGACCTGGATAACTTCAAGGACCTGAACGACACCCTGGGCCACGACATGGGTGACCGCCTGCTTTCCCAGGTTGCCCAGCGGCTGGTCGCATCGGTTCGGGAAACGGACACCGTCTCGCGCTTCGGCGGCGATGAGTTCGTCGTGATGCTCGAAGACCTCGATGCCGTCGCCACCGTCGCTGCCGAGCAGGCTGAGTGCATCGCCGAGAACCTGTTGCAGCGGCTGAACGAGCCGTTCGAGCTGCGGGCGCAGCAGCACTACAGCACGCCCAGTATCGGCATCACGCTGTTTGGCGACCAGCGCCGCAGCGTGGACGAACTGCTCAAGCCCGCGGACCTGGCCATGTACCAGGCCAAGGCCGCAGGCCGCAACACGCAGCGCTTCTTTGATCCGCACATGCAGGCGCAGGTCAACGCCCGCTCGCATCTGGAGGCCGAACTGCGCCAGGGCCTCGTGCGCGGCGAGCTGCGCGTGCATTACCAGCCGGTGATGGACGAGCGCACGCGCATCTGCGGCGCCGAGGCGCTGGTGCGTTGGCCCCATCCACAGCGCGGCATGATCAGCCCCGCCGAGTTCATTCCCCTGGCCGAACAGACCGGCCTGATCCTGCCGCTGGGCCGCTTCGTGCTGCGCACGGCCTGCGAGCAGCTGGTGCGCTGGAGCCGCCGCGCCGACACGCGGCATCTGAGCGTGTCGGTGAATGTCAGCGCGCGGCAGTTCCGACAGCCCGGCTTCGTCTCCGAAGTGCTCGACGTGCTGCGTGACACGGGCGCGGAGCCGCGGCACCTGAAGCTCGAACTCACCGAGAGCATGCTGCTGGGCGACATCGAGGACACCATCGGCCGCATGACCCAACTGAAGAACGAAGGCGTGGGTTTCTCGCTCGACGACTTCGGCACCGGCTACTCTTCGCTCAGCTACCTCAAGCGGCTGCCGCTAGACCAGGTCAAGATCGACCAGAGCTTCGTGCGCGACGTGCTGACCGATCCCAATGATGCGGCCATCGTCCGCACCATCCTCGCGCTGGCTGACAGCCTGGACCTGGAAGTGGTGGCTGAGGGGGTCGAGACGACCGGGCAGCTGGCCTTCCTCAAGCTGCACGGCTGCAGTGGCTTCCAGGGCTATCTGTTCGGACGCCCCGACACGCCCGAGGCGCTGGAGGCCGCCATGGCGCGCGCTTTGCCTTGATGCCGCGAGGGCCGGCAGGCCCCGAAGGCGGGCGCGCTGCCGTGCCCTCCATTCCGCGCAGATTTGACGCAGGCCAGGGCGCCCCGCCACTGCGTGCCCGCACAATCGCCGGATGCAGAAACAGCGATTGGTGATTGCGGGCGGGGGCATTGGTGGTCTGGCGGCGGCCATTGGTGCGGCGCGCGCGGGTTGCGAGGTGCAGCTCTTCGAACGCGCACCGGCGTGGGCAGAGGTGGGGGCTGGCGTTCAGCTGGGGCCCAACGCCGTGCGCTGCCTGGACGACTGGGGCCTGCATGCGGCCTTGCGGGCCGTGGCGGCCTTTCCTGAGCGGCTGCAGGTGCGCAGCGCGCTTTCGGGCGCCGAGCTGGCAGCGATGCCGCTGGGCGAGGACATCGCCCAGCGCTACGGCGCCGCCTATGTCTCCATTCACCGGGCCGATCTGCACGGCCTGCTGCTAGGAGCAGCGCAGGCCGCTGGCGGCGCCAATGCGTTGAACCTGGGCGACGCGGTCATGCGCTACGGCGACGAAGGCAGCCGGGCCGTGGTACGCCTTGCCAGCGGGCGGGTGGCGGTGGGCGACGCGCTCATCGGTGCCGACGGCCTGCGCAGCCCCACGCGTGCCCGGCTGCTGGGCGAGGAGCCCACGCGCACTTCCGGCCACCTGGCCTACCGGGCCGTGGTGCCGCAGTCCGCCTTGCCCGCGGCGCTGCGCACCGCGCAGGTCACCGCCTGGCTGGGGCCACGGCTGCACGTGGTGCAGTACCCGGTGCGGCGGGGCGAACTGATGAACGTGGTCGCCATCCGCCACGGCCACCCACCGGACAACCTGGACAGCTGGGACCATGCCGCCAATGCGGCCGAACTCGAAGCTGCCCTGGCCGGCACCTGCGCCGCGCTGCAGGACCTGGTGTGCGCGGTGCCGCAGGCCGGCCCCGGCTGGCGCCTCTGGCCGCTGTCGGACCGCCGGCCCGTGCGCGGGCCGCATGAAATGGCCCGGGGCCGCGTCGCGCTGTTGGGCGATGCGGCCCATCCGATGCGCCCCTATCTGGCGCAGGGCGCCGGCATGGCCATCGAAGACGCCGTGGCGCTGCAGGGTGCGCTGGCGATGGGGGGCGACGTGCCCATGGCGGAGCGGTTGCAACGCTACGCCGGCCAGCGCTGGCAACGCGTGGCCCGCGTGCAGAGCCGCGCCGAGCGCAATGGCCGCATCTTCCACGCCACCGGCCCGGTGCGCTGGGCGCGCGATGCAACGCTGCGCCTGGGCGGGCAGCGGGTGCTGGATCTGCCGTGGCTCTACGGTGCGGGCGCACCCAGGGCGGCGACGCAGCCCTGCTGACGGCTCAGGCCATCGCCATCGCCTGGGCCAGACCTGCCCAAATCCGCGCGCGGTAGCCCCGGCGGGCGCGGGCGGCAGCGCTACGCTCCAGGGCATGTCGTCACTGCTCCTGTCCCTTTCCTGGATCTGGATTCCCATCACCGTCTGGGCCGCCTTGGCGCAGACGGTGCGCAATGCCGCGCAGCGCACGCTGACGGCCGAGATCGGCACGCTCCCCGCCACCCTGGTGCGCTTTCTCTACGGGCTGCCGCTGGCAGCGGCCTGGGTGCTGGGCACCTGCGTGCTGGGCGAGCGGCCGGGGCTGGTGCCGGTGTTCAGCGCCAGCTATGCGGCCTGGCTGGCGCTGGGGGCGGTCATGCAGGTGGCGGCCACCGCCTTCGTGCTGCTGGCGATGCAGGAGCGCAACTTCATCCTGGCGGTGGCGTATTCCAAGACCGAGCTGCTGCAGGTGGCGCTGGTGTCCGCCGTGCTGCTGGGGGAATGGCCCGGGCCCATGGCGCTCGCCGCCATGGCGGCGGCCATGGTGGGCGTGATGCTGCTGTCGGTGCCGCGCGGCGGCCTGCGGCTGCTGTGGGCCGGTGGCAGCGCGGGGCAGGGGCGGTTGGTCGCTTACGGGCTGGCTTCGGGGGCGTGCTTTGCCACGGCCAGCGTGGGTTTTCGCGGCGCGTCGCTGGCGTTGGGCGAGGGCGTGGCGCCCTGGGTGGCGGGAGGCTGGGGCGTGCTCTGGGCGCAGCTGCTGCAGACGGTGCTTTTGGGCGGCTGGCTGCTGGTGCGCCAGCCCGGCCTGGTGCGTGCCCTGGGCCGGGCGTGGAAGCTGTCGATGGTGGCCGGCTCCATGGGCGCGCTGGCATCGATCGCCTGGTTCACGGCGTATGCGCTGCAGCCGGTGGCCCAGGTCCGCACGCTGGGGCTGGTGGAGGTGCTCTTCAGCTATGCGGTGTCGCGCCGCGTATTCCGCGAGCGCCTGACGCGGCTGGAAACGGCCGGCCTGTCGCTGGTATTTGCGGGGCTGGTGGGAATCTGCCTGGCGCTGGGTCCGCCCGCCCGGTAAAGCCGGCGCGTTTGCCGCCCGCCGAAAATGTGAGATATATGGATTTCGCGTAAATTCCGGTAACCGACCGGCATCCGCATGGCGCCCGCACCGTGCGAGCTGCCGGTTACATGCCCCACCGCACCCGCTGCCCCACATGTCTGCCTTTTCACTGCACTCCCCTTTTTCCGCATTGGTGTTGGGCGCCGTCCTGGCCCTGGCGCTGCCAGCCCACGCCGACACCGGCAAGCTGCTGCTGACCGGCGGCGTCAGCACCGTGAGCGGCCCGGCGGGCGGCGGCATCACGCCCTGGGCGGTGATCGGCACCAACGCCACCGAGGGCGAGGTGGGCGTATCGGCCTATGCGACCCGCGTGGGCACGCTGGACTACGACTTGAAGAGCTACGGCGTGGCCGTGGGCGTGCACGATCGGGTGGAGATCTCGGTGGCGCGGCAGGACTTCGACGCCAGCCCCGCCGTGGCGCTCAACGGCATCGCGCCCTTCGGTGTGGAGCCGAACGCGCACCTGAAGATGGACATCATCGGCGTCAAGGTCAAGCTGCTGGGCGATGCCATCCTGGACGCGCAGAACCTGATCCCGCAGATCGCCGTGGGCATCGAGCACAAGCGCCTCAACGCCGGCTCGCTGGGCAGCGTGCTGGACTTCCTGGGCACCGACCGCAGCGGCACCGACTTCTACCTGAGCGCCACCAAGCTGCTGCTCGACAAGAGCCTGCTTCTGAGCGGCACGCTGCGCTACACCCGCGCCAACCAGAACGGCCTGCTGGGTTTCGGCGCGGCCGCGCCGGGGCGCGATGGCTACCGGCTGCAGCCCGAGATCTCGGTGGCCTACCTGCTGCGCCGCGACCTGGCCATCGGCGCCGAATACCGCTTCAAGCCCGACAACCTGCGCGCGCTGGGCCAGGCGGCGGGCCTGGGCGACGCGCTGCGCGAGGACGACTGGAAGGACGTTTTCGTCGCCTGGGCGCCCAGCAAGAATCTCTCGTTCACGCTCGCCTACGTCGATCTGGGCCGCATCGTGCCCGGCATCACCCGCGACCGGCGCCAGACCGGCTGGTACATCTCCGCCCAGGGGGGCTTCTGATGAGGGCCGCGCAGTCCATGCCGTCGCTTTCTCGGCCTTCCCGTTCTTCCCTGCTGCGAGTCGCCATGCCCACGTTCTTCGCCTTTCTGCCCGCCACCCTGGTGTCCGCCGCGCTGATGGCGGCGAGCGCCACCGCCGCTGCGCAGACGGCACCTGATCCGGTCCCGGCGGCGAGCGCCTCAGCGGCCGACGCCCCTGCGCTGGTGCCCATCCCCGGCGGGCCGGAGGCGGCCGGCGTGCGCGGCCCCGCGCCCGAAGGGCTCTACCAGGCACTGGGCGAAAAAGCCGGCATCGCCGCGCTGATGGGCGACATGGTGGACAGGGCCCTCAAGGACCCGCGCATCGGCCCCATGTTCGAGAACTCCTTCAAGCAGATGCGGCCCCAGGCGCTCAAGGACAGCCTCGCCGCGCAGATCTGCGTGCTGACCGGCGGCCCCTGCGAATACGACGGCACGGACATGAAATACGCCCACGCCCAGCTCAAGATCGACAAGGCCCAGTTCAACGCCCTGGTCGAGGTGCTGCAGGACGCCATGGACGCCCGCTCCATTCCCTTCGCCCAGCAGAACCGCCTGCTGGCACTGCTGGCGCCCATGCACCGCGACATCATCACGGTGCGCTGATTGCTCTCTTTTCGATAGCTGGGTGCGCCGGTCCCGAGCGCGCCAGCGGCTGGTTAGGCCCTGGCTTTTGTCAAGCTCCGCGCCGGCGCCGGCAGGCGCCCCGCACCGCCCGCACAATGGCGGGGTGAGCACCGCGCAACCGTCCTCCAACCCCGCTGTTTCGACTGAACCTGCTACAGCAGCAGCTGCTGCCACAGCACCGATGCGCCGCATCGCGCATCTGGACATGGACGCGTTCTATGCCTCGGTCGAGCTGCTGCGCTACCCGCAGCTCAAGGGCCTTCCGGTGGTGATCGGCGGAGGCGGGCGCGAGGCGCACGACGCGCTGCTGGCGCAGTTCGGCGGCGATCGCGCCGCGGTGCCGGTGGACGCCTTTCCGCGCCTGGGCGAGTACGTGGGGCGGGGCGTCATCACCACGGCCACCTACCCGGCGCGGCATTTCGGCGTGGGATCGGCCATGGGCATGATGAAGGCGGCGCGGCTCTGCCCGCAGGCGCTGCTGCTGCCGGTGGACTTCGCCGAATACCGGCGCTTCTCGCGCCGCTTCAAGGACATCATCCTGTCCATCGCCCCGCTGATGGAAGACCGCGGCGTCGATGAGGTGTACATCGACTTCACCCACGTGCCCGGCGGTCAGCGCCAGGGCGGGCGCACGCTCGCGCGGCTCATCCAGAAAAGCATCCTCGACGACACCGGCCTGACCTGCTCGATCGGCGTGGCGCCCAACAAGCTCATCGCCAAGATGGCGAGCGAATTCAACAAGCCCCATGGCATCTCCATCGTGCACGAGGGCGATCTGCAGAGCGTGATCTGGCCGCTGGCCTGCCGCAAGATCAACGGCGTGGGTCCCAAGGCCGACGCCAAGCTGCAGGCGCTGGGCATCGAAACCATCGGCCAGCTCGCGGCCGCGCCGCGCGAGCGGCTGGTGCAGCATTTCGGCCGATCGACCGGCGCCTGGCTGCACGAGGCCGCCTGGGGCCGCGACGACCGTCCCGTGGTGACCGAAAGCGAACCCGTTTCCATGAGCCGCGAGACCACCTTCGACCGCGATCTGCACGCCGTGCGCGACCGTGCTGAGCTGGGCCGCATCTTCACCGACCTGTGCGTGCGCGTGGCCGAAGACCTGCAGCGCAAGGGCTATGCGGGCAAGACCATCGGCATCAAGCTGCGCTTTGACGACTTCAAGATCGCCACGCGCGACCAGACCATCGACGCCTACACGCAGGACCCCGCCGTCATCCGCCGCGCCGCGGGCCAGTGCCTCAAGCGCGTGCCACTGGACCGGCGGCTGCGCCTGCTGGGCGTGCGGGTGGGCAATCTGCTGCCCGAAGAGGCGGCCGCGCAGGCGGCTGCGGCCCAGGGCGCGGGCGGCGGCGCGCAGCTGCCGGGCGGCATCGGCACCAATGCCGTTCTGTTCTGAACGGAGCTGAGCTGAGCTGAGCGGCTTACTGCCGTGCCGTGCGCACGTTGGCCGGCAGCGCCTGGGGATGGCTGGTGCGCAGCGGGTTGATGTCCAGCCCGCCCCGGCGCGTGTAGCGCGCATACACGGCCAGCTTGATCGGGCGGCAGCGGGTCCACACGTCCATGAAGATGCGCTCCACGCACTGCTCGTGGAATTCGTTGTGGTTGCGGAAGCTCACCAGGTACTGCAGCAGCCCGGCCTGGTCGATCTGCGGGCCGCTGTAGCGGATCTGCACGCTGCCCCAGTCGGGCTGGCCGGTGACCAGGCAGTTGCTCTTGAGCAGGTGGCTGACCAGCGTTTCGGTGACGGGCGCTTCGCCGTGCGCGGCCGTCAGCAGCTCGGGTGCGGGCGTGTAGCGCGTGCATTCGATGTCCAGCCGGTCCAGCAGCAGGCCGTCCAGCTCGTGCACGGGCTCGCGGTCGAACAGCTCGGGCAGCAGCAGCTTCACGCCCACGGTGGCGGGGCTTGCGGCGCCGCGCCAGGCGGCTTCGCTCAGGTCGGCGCGCAGGCGGGCCTGCACCTCGGCGGCATCGGCGAAGCGGCTGTTGTTGAAGCTGTTCAGGTAGAGCTTGAACGACTTGCTCTCGATGATGTTGGGCGTCTCGCAGGGAATGGTCACGTGCGCCAGCGCCACCTGCGGCTTGCCGCGCGCGTTCAGCCACGAGAGCTCGAAGGCCGTCCACAGGTCGGCGCCGAAGAAAGGCATGGCGGCCGCGCCGTCCAGGCCGATCTCGGCCCGCTTGGGCGCGCGCGGGATGGGGAACAGCAGCGAGGGGTCGTACTGATCGACATAGGCCGAGGTCTTGCCCAGCTGCGATTGTTCGGGGGTGTTGTCGTTGTGTTGGCTCATGGCGTCGGTCCCTTCAGGTGCGTTCCAGCTCTTCCAGCAATTCGGCCTCGCGTGCATGGGCCAGCGCCTGCAGCACGTCGCCCAGGTCGCCTTCCATCACGGCCAGCAGCTTGTAGAGCGTGAGGTTGATGCGGTGGTCGGTCAGCCGCCCCTGCGGGAAGTTGTAGGTGCGGATGCGGTCGCTGCGGTCGCCCGAGCCGATCAGGCCCTTGCGCAGCGCGGCCTCCTTGGCGGCGCGCTCGCTGCGCTCCTTTTCCTGGATGCGCGCCTGCAGCACCTGCAGCGCCTTGGCCTTGTTGCTGTGCTGGCTGCGCCCGTCCTGGCATTCGGCCACGATGCCGGTGGGCAGGTGGACCACGCGCACGGCCGAGTCGGTCTTGTTGATGTGCTGGCCACCCGCGCCGCTGGCGCGGAAGGTGTCGATGCGCAGGTCGGCCGGGTTCAGCGTGATGGCCTGGTGCTCGTCGGGCTCGGGCATCACGGCCACGGTGCAGGCGCTGGTGTGGATGCGGCCCTGCGTTTCGGTGGCGGGCACGCGCTGCACGCGGTGGCCGCCGGATTCGAAGCGCAGCGCGCCGTAGGCACCGGACCCGGAGGGGCCGTCACCAGCCCCGGCCTCCACGCGCAGCACCACTTCCTTGTAGCCGCCGATCTCGTTTTCGTTGGCGCTCATGATCTCGATCTTCCAGCCCTGGGTGGCGGCGTAGCGCGTGTACATGCGTGCCAGGTCGGCCGCGAACAGGGCCGATTCGTCGCCGCCCGTGCCGGCGCGGATTTCGAGGAAGGCGTTGCGCGCGTCGTCGGGGTCCTTGGGCAGCAGCAGGCGCTGCAGCTCGTCTTCGAGCTGCACCAGCTCGGCCTCGGCGGTGGTGACTTCTTCCTGCGCCATCTCGGCCATGTCGGGGTCGGCCAGCATCTCGCGGGCGCCGGCCAGATCGGCCTCCCGCTGGCGGTAGCGGGCGTAGCGGCCGGCGATCTGCGTCACCTCGGCATGCTCGCGCGAGATGGTGCGGTACTGCGCCATGTCGCTCATGATGTCTTCGCGCGAGAGCAGGAAGTCGAGTTCTTCGAGGCGCTGGGCATAGCGCTCCAGCTGGCTTCTGAGGAAGGGTTTCATCGGACGTGGAAGGAAGAAGGGGTTTGCTACGTATTTCGTAGCGGGTGGCGCTTTTGCAGCAAGCGCCAGAGGCCGATTCGGCTTGGAAAAATCCTGCAGCGCCGGCAGGCGCGTGCTGCGCTGCGGGCCGCGGCGAGAGAGCGCCGCTACAGGCTGCTCTTGGTCTGCGAGCGCAGGAAGAGGCGCGAGACGGTCTGCGCCGTCTGGGCGCGCGCTTCGGCATCGCCCGCGCGCAGCTCGGCCATGGTGCCGTGCAGCATCTTCTGCGTGAGGCCGCGCGAGAGCGCCTCCAGCACCGCGTCCAGGTCTTCGCCCTTGGCCAGCAGCTTCTTGGCGCGGGCGATCTCGGCGGCGCGCCACTCGTCGGCCTGGGCGTTGAGCTGCTGGATCAGCGGCACCACGGCGGCGCCGGAGGCCGCGCCCGCTGCGGGGCTGCGCAGGTCCATCCAGTGCATGAAGCTCTGCACGCCCGCGTCGATGATGGCCTCGGCCTGCGCCACGGCGGCCTGGCGGCTAGCCTGGGCGGTCTGCACCACGGTGGCCAGGTCGTCCACCGTGTAGAGGTAGATGTCCTGCAGCGCCTTCACCTCGGGCTCGATGTCGCGCGGCACGGCCAGATCGACCATGAACATGGGGCGGTGGCGGCGTTTCTTCAGCGCCCGCTCCACGGCGCCCAGGCCGATGATGGGCAGGCTGCTGGCCGTGCAGCTGATGACGGCATCGAATTCGTGCAGCCGCTCGGGCAGGTCGGCCAGGCGCATCACCTCGCCGCCGAAACGGGTGGCGAGCTTCTCGCCGCGCTCCAGCGTGCGGTTGGCGATGGCGATGGCCTTGGGGTTGCGCGCCGCGAAGTGGGTGGCCGCCAGTTCGATCATCTCGCCCGCGCCCACGAAGAGCACTTTGATGTCCGAGAGGTCTTCGAACAGCTGGCTGGCCAGCCGCACGGCCGCGGCCGCCATGCTGATGCTGTGCGCGCCGATCTCGGTGCTGGTGCGCACTTCCTTCGCCACGGCGAAGCTGCGCTGGAACAGCTGATTGAGCGTGGTGCCGAGGGCGCCGGCGGTTTCGGCGGCGCGCACCGCATCCTTCATCTGGCCGAGGATCTGTGCCTCGCCCAGCACCATCGAATCGAGACCGCTGGCCACTCGGAAGGCATGGCGCGCGACGAGACCGTCTTCGAGCGTGTAGGAGTGCGAGCGCAGCAGCGCAGGGCTCACGCCGCCGCTCTCGGCCAGCCAGCCCAGCGTGTGATCCACGGCCGCTTGCTGGCCGGCGCAGTAGATTTCGGTCCGATTGCAGGTGGAGATGATGGCCGTCTCGATCTGCGGATGCCGCTGCGAGCCGCCCAGCGACTGGCGCAGCCCTTGCAGCGTGGGCGCTATCTGATCGAGCGCGAACGCAAAACGACCGCGCAGATCGAGCGGCGCGGTCGTGTGGTTGATGCCCAGTGCCCAGACTGCCATAAGCCTGCATTATAAAATTTGTTGCATTCCCAGGCAGCGCGACCCGCGCAAGCCTTGATCTGCGTCATGTCCATGGGCCCCTTGTCCGCCGCCAACCACCTCTTCAACCTGCTCCTGCCCGCCCTCGCCGTGGCGGTGCTGCTCGTGCTGGGCTGCAAGCTCTTCCTGCGAAAACGCGCCGCAGCCCGCGGTGTGCTTGCGCAGGTAGCTATCAACTTCGTAGTGGGCTGCGCCCTCATCGTCGTCGGCCTGGTGTGGCTGGGGCGCGACGGCAAGATGCTCACCTACGCCGCCCTGGTGCTGGGCAGCGCCGGCACGCAGTGGGTCCTTTTACGAGGCTGGCGGTAGGGCCTTTGCCGCCACCGTGGCTCGCCGCGGTACGCCCGCGCTGCGTACGCCTCGTGCCGGCGTCAGTCCCGGCTGCGTGGGAGGGGAGCCCATCGTGACCATGTCTGCAGGCAAGCGGGCGGTGTCTGCACAGGAGACGGCGGCCCGCCGTGGAGAACACGCAGCGCCGGAGATTCGCAGGTGGCGGTATGGCACCGCGTGGTCCTCATCTCTGAAGTGGCTACACCGTGTCGCCGCTTTCTTGCCCCAAGATGGCTCTGGAGCGTCCGGTCTGCTTCGCGACATACAAAGCCTGATCTGCAACTTTGAGCAATGCGCTTGCGACCTGATGGGCCGTCGGGATGGCGGCATTGTCTCGCAGCAGCTCAGTGGATTCATCCCGCTCAGGGGCATTGGGGGCGAAGGAGGCGATGCCTATGGAAACAGTCAGCAGTCCATAGGAGGACCCTGAGTGTGGAATCTTCTTGTCATTGACTCTTTGCATCAATTTGGTTGCAACCGCCAATGCCCCTGACTCGTCTGTGCCTGGCAGCACCACCGTGAACTCCTCGCCCCCGTACCGGGCAACCAGGTCCGCAGGGCGGTTGCAGGCCTCCAGCATGGCCTTTGTGACGGCGATCAGCGCTTCATCTCCTGCTCCATGGCCATAGGTGTCGTTGAAGCTCTTGAAGTGGTCCACGTCGAGCAAAATCACCGAGAGAGGCGTGTTGCTGCGCCGCGCGCGCTTGCATTCTTTCAGCAGGGTCTCATCGAGGGCCCGCCGGTTGGCGACGCCCGTCAGGGCATCGGTGGATGACATCTGCCGCAATCTGTCGAGCGCGCGTTTGAGTCGAAGCTGGGTTCTCACACGCGCAGCAACAATGGCCGGATGGAAAGGCTTGGCAATGAAATCCGCAGCGCCTTTCGCCAACCCTTCCTCTTCCATCTCCTGACTGCTGTGGCTCGTGATGACGATGGCGGGCACGTCTTCTAACGCCGGCCGGGAACGCATGGCCTCCAGGACCTCGAAGCCCGACATGCCTGGCATGTGAGCGTCCAGCAGAACCACGTCCGGGGGATCACTCTCCGCAAGACGCAGCGCGTCGGCTCCGTTGAGGGCGTACCGGACACTGCCAATACCCGCAAGCGCCTTGGCTAACACGTGTATGACGGTCACATCATCATCCACGATCAACAAGTTGGCGCGTTCAGCTTCAAGCGTATGCAGCATCGTGGAGCAATGATGAGTAATTGATCACGTTGCCATTCTGCGCCCAGCGGTGGTGTTTCTTGAGATAGCCCTTCATGCCCGGTCCCATACTGACTGATTCGCTCCGAGAATCGTGGGGCCGCCTCAGCCACTCAACCCTGGAGTGGGCAATGGCGATGCCTTCGCGGTCGGGCCGCTTCCAAAACCTCTCGCCGCGGCAGACCTGCATGTTGGCATGCCACCCGCGCGGGATGTGCGCTTCACGGGCCATATTCGCATTCAGCGGCCGCGCGGCATGAGCCGGGGCCCCCTGGCGGCGTGGCGCCACCCGCCTTGCAGGGCGATCTGCAACACCTTGCAGATCGACTCGACCCCGTAGGCCTGTCGACGCTGACCGATGAAACCTGTCGGGGCTGCAGGTGGTGATCAAGCGGCGCCTGAGCAATAAAGCGCAGGCCAGTGGGAGGGGCGAGCGGGGGGGGGGCGCAGCTCACGCACTTCGCCTTCGATTTTCTTCACGCGCTTGAAATGCGATGTGGTGACGCCATCGGCCACTTCGGGTGAAAAATGAATCGAATGCTTGCTCATGGCTCTTTCCTCTCAGGAGCCAGGGGCTACCCAACGACCGGAGTGGTTCAGGGAGCTACCCACGAGTTTGAATGCTGCTTCTCTGTTGAAGCCAGGCCATCAGTGCATGAGCCGGCATCGGCTTTGCGTAGAAGTAGCCCTGCATCCCGTTCACCCCATGCTCAGAAGCTGGTCGACCTGGCTTTGGGTTTCTACTCCTTCAGCAATCAACTCCATGTGCAGGCTCTTGCCCAGCTGAATGATTGCCGTGGCAATGGATACGCTTTGATGTGAGCTTGCCAAGCTCGCTACAAATGACTTGTCGATTTTTAGCACGTCAATTGGCAGCTGACTCAGGTATGCCAGGCTCGAATATCCCGTGCCGAAATCATCAAGGGCGATGCGAAATCCGTGAGTCCGCAGACGTTCGAGTAGATTCCGAAGATTTTCGGCATCCCTCATCAACAGGCCCTCTGTAATCTCCAGCTCTATGCATGCCGGATCAATTCCATGCGCAGCACACATGTCGCAGAGCGATTGGAGGTAATCCGGCCTTGCAAATTCTACGATGGAGACATTGATGGCCACGTGCAGATTTTTGCCGATTGCCTGGGCATTTGAAATCTGCTGGAATGCATCCAGGAGCACGGCGCGACCCAAGGGGACAATCAGTCCGGTTTCCTCCGCATATGCGATGAACTCCGATGGAGGAATCAAGTCTCCAGCTTCATCCCTAAGCCGCACAAGGGCCTCAACGGTATATTCCCGCTGGTTGTGGACTTCAATCTGCGGCTGATAGTGCACCTCTACTCTTCCTCCATCTATCGCGGAGCGCAGGGTTTTCACCATGCGGCTGCGCTGCATGAGCATCTCTTCGATGGAGGCCGAATGGAAACTGCAGCGGTTGCGCCCGTCCGATTTGGCCCTGTATAGCGCCGAGTCAGCGTGCCGCATAAGGTCTTCGCGAGTCAGTGCATCGTCAGGGTAAACGCTGATTCCCACGCTGCAGCCGATATGGAAATCGGCGCCATCAATCACGATCGTCGAGGACACCGCGTCGATGGCGTTCAGTGCCAACTGGCGGGCTTCTTCGGGGGAGTTGATTTCGGGTAGCAGGATCATGAATTCATCCCCGCCTTGCCTGCTGATGGTGGTGTCAGGGCTGAAGGTGGCTGTCAGCCGATCAGCCACAGTCCGAAGAATCAAATCGCCAAAATGGTGCCCATGAGCATCATTGACAAATTTGAAATGGTCCAAGTCCAGGATCATCAGCGCCAGCGAGCCATGTCCAGCCGATGCAGAACGCATTGCTTGGGATATGCGGTCGGCCAGAAGCAGGCGGTTCGGCAAGTCGGTGAGTTGATCGTGCTGCGCAAGATGGGTCATCTTGATGGCCATCGCGCGCGCTTCACTCACGTCGTGAAAAACGATAACTGCGCCCGATATTTTGCCTTCGGCGTCCTTGATGGGGGAGGCAGAATCCTCGACGGTGACACGGTTGCCTCCCAGCGTTATCAGCACAGTGTCCAGTGCCATGCCTACCGTTCGCTCTTGTCTGAGCGCTATCCGAATCGGGTTTTGCAAACGCGCATGATCATCGTTGCTCATGAGCGGCATTACCGCTTCAATCGCTTGGCCCAACGCATCGGTGGAATCCCACTGGGTCATTGTTTCTGCCACCGGGTTCATGTAGGTGATGCGGCCTTCTGCATCGGTCGCAATCACGCTGTCGCCGATGGAGCGGAGAATGACCTCTGCACGGGCTCTCTCTTCGACGAGGGCGGCCTGTGCAGCATGGACTTCCGTGACATCCGTCAAAAGCAGCAATGCACCCCAGCGATTGTGTGCATCCATGCGCAAGGCAATCGAAGCATGAATATGCCGCTTGCTGCCGTCCGCAAAAATGCAGCTCAGTGCAAGGCTCTCTTCCGTCGTCACGGAGCTCTCGCTCCCGGCATTCAACAACAACTTGCTCAGCGGGGGGGCGACAGCCTGCGCAACATGCTCGCCCAGTACGTCCACCAACGCCTTGCCCTTAAAACCATCGGAAGGCACGCCGAACCATCGCCCCTGATGGTCGTTACACAGCTGGCACAACAGATCGCTGTTCCAGAAAGTAATGTGGCCCGGCACGTTCTTAACGACATGGTCCAGATCACGCTGAGCGCTTACAAGGCGTCTCCGCTCCCTGCGTAGAGCCAGCTGCACTTGCACTCTCGCCTTAACCAATTGCGGATTGAAAGGTTTTGGCAGGAAGTCAGACGCGCCTATCTCAAAAGCTTTTAATTCCTTTTCAAAGCTATCGTTACCCGTGATAAATATTACTGCCGTGTCTTTTGTTTCTGCGTTGCCCTTCAAGTCGGCGCAAAGTTGATAACCGTCTCGCCCTGGCATCGAGATGTCGAGCAAAACAACGCTCGGCCGCAACTCTTTTGCCAAGCGCATGGCGTCGCTCGCCTGAGTGGTAAAGGCGACTTTCCCCAAGTCAGAGACCACCGCATACAGCGCGCGAACGCACAGTACGTCGTCATCAACGATGAGGATATGCTCGGGTTGCTCGTCATGGTGGTTCGGGGGCGCGGGATCTGCAATGAACATGGCGGGCTACTCTTGGTCGTGAACGAGGCTGGACTTTCAATCAGGTTGGCTTTGGGTAGTGTGCACCAACCTGGCTGAAATCTTTGCCTGCTTCATGCAGGCTTTCCGTGGCAGTCATGACGCTTTTGGATCGAATTTCGTGCAATGCGTCTGGTGTGCCATACAACGCACTGGAATCAGGACAGTGAATCGCCGGGCACTTTGGGGCTGCATCGTGAAATGGGACAAGCATCAGCCGGTTTCATGGTGAAGTCCAAAGGGGATTTAAAGCGAAAGTAGGAGGCGGGCGATGCCGCTTGGGTGGCGTCGCGGGGTGCGTCCCAGGTGCTGTGAGGACAGTGCGCAGCTCACACGGCCGGTACTGTGGGTTCAGGGGTGCTGTGATTTCCAAGAGGTCGCACCGGGTGTTCGCTTGATCTATGGACGGAGCGGCACCCAGCGGGGTGCGCCGCAGCAGTCCTTTTGTCCATTGGGCGGGCCCACTACAGCTCGCATCGGGCCTGTAGCGGTATCGCCGGCCACCTTCTCCCGTGGTCAGGGTTCCGCATCAGCACGCCACTTCTTGGCGCTGCACTCCAGTCATGGTCATGGCGATCAATGCTTCTTCCCGCTCAGAAGAGGCGGGGAGGTCGAACACCGGGGGTCAGTGGGAATCGGATCTGTCGCGGTAGGCGGCGCCATTCCCGGCCGGCTCCCCCCCCGCTATCGCACCGTCAGTGTGGGCGGCATCTTCCCTAGCTGGCTGGCGACCATGCCGGCGACCGTGCGGGCGACGGCCTTCACGTCCAGAGGCTCGTCGAAGATCATTTCCACGGTGGCGTAGATCAGCTCCACGACGATGCGGCTGAGCAGCTGCAACTCGGCCGGATCGACTCCGGGCAGAGCCTGCGCGAGCAGTTGCACCTGCTCTTGCGTGACGGCTGCGTGGGAGGCCAGGCGCACCTCCTGCAGTACGGGCACTGCCCGCAACGCTCGCATGATCCACACCCCGCCCACGGTCTGCACTGTGGCTTCGTAGGTGTCGAGGATGAGCCCCTCCACCGCGCGCTCGAGGCTTTCCACGCCACCGGCGAACACTTCGAGCGTGATCCAGCGGCCTACGCGCACGTTCTGCGCGTGCATCAGCCGCTTTCCCAGTTCGGACAGCAGCGCGTATTTATTCGGGAAATACCGATAGAGCGCCGGCGGAGTGAGGCCTGCGCGCTCGCATACCAAGTTGGTGGACAGCCGCTCGATGCCCACATCCGCCAGCGTCTGCGCGGTGACCTCCAGGATGCGTTCGTATGTCTCTGTCGCCCTCTGCTGCGCGGGCTGTTTCTTGGCGGTCAGCGAGGGCGACGGGCGGCGGGCGGGCGGCATGGGGCGGCGGGTAGGGGGAGGCTGCGGGTGCTGTGACATCAGGGATTGTCCTCGTATTAGGTTGGTTGCGAAATGGTAGTTATGACTATATAGTAGTCATCACTATGTAACGTTGCTTTGTTCCAGCTCAAGAAAGGTGCATTCCATGAAGTCTCCGATCTGCTTGTGGGCCCTTGCGGCCTGTGTGGTGGCGGTGCCGGCGCGGGCGGTCGGGCCGGCAGATGCCCAAGGAAACTGGATGACGGCCGAACGCGACGCCGTGATCCGGTTCGCTCCCTGCGCCGACCAGCCGGGCGCCCTCTGCGGAACCATCGTCTGGGACAAGGACGCCGCCACGCCGGCCAGCACCTGCAACGTGCGCGTGGCGCAGCTGTCGCGCTATGCGGACGACGCCTGGCGCGACGGATGGGTCTTCGATCCGCGCGAGAACAAGAAATACCGCGGCGCCGTGCGCGTTGACGGCGATGCGATGCGTATCCGCGCCTTCGTGGGCGTGGAAGCGCTGGGTCAGACCGAGCAGCTTCAGCGCGTGGCGGCCCTTCCGGCCGGGCCGGCCTGTGCGCCCAGCAACTCGGGGTCCTGAGCGCCTCGCTGCCCTGAGCTTCCTCTCCTCCCGATTCGCCCCCACCAAGGAGTCTCCCGTGCCTGTAACCCGCCCCCTTCCCGGCGCCTTCGCTGCGTCGCTCCTCGCCTTCGCCGCCGTGCCCAGCTCGGCCCAGGACTTCGCCAGCTACGCCGTCACCACCGATGTGAAGCTCACCACGGATCAGCGAACGCGCGGCATCTCGGACTCGCTGAATGGCCCCGGCGCCAAGCTCAGCGTGCAGCTGGCACATGAAAGCGGACTGGTCGGGCTGGCCGAGTTCGCCACCGTGAGCAAGAAGCAGTTCCTGGACGGCGCCGGCCTGGCCGTCACCTTGGCCGGGGGATACCGCTTCGGCAATCCCGATGGCTGGCATTACGGCCTGGGGTTGGCTGCGGAGATGTTTCCTGGAGCGAAATTCCAGGCGCCCCACGGTTTCGACATGGAAACGGGAACGCCCACGGACATCCGCAGCACCCGCTACGACAGCGCCTTCGCGGTGCTGGAGATCGGCTACGGCGCGCTGGAGGGACGAATCATGAACGTCATCTCCAAGACCTACCGGGGCATCGACACCGGTGGCGTCTGCGGCACCATGCTTTCGCTGATGCCGGACCCCACCCGCGCGCTGGAGTGTTATGGCCGAGGCGACCATAACTCCCGAGGCAGCTGGTTGTTCGACCTGGGATACAAGCACGCGCTCACGCCCACCACCACGCTCAACCTGCACGCGGGCTACCAGCGCATCGCCAACTTCAAGGAGGCCAACTTTTCCGACTACTCCGTCGGCATCACCCACAAGCACTGGGGCTTCAACTGGACCGCCGAGTGGGTGACGACGCGTACCCGTGTGCGCGAGCTTTATGTCGCGATGGACGGCGACCGCCCCCGCGCGACGGATGGCAACCGCTTCGTGCTCTCGGTCTCGCGCAGCTTCTGACATGGCGCTGCCCTCGAACGACACGCGGCTGGTGCTGGCGGTGGATCTGGGCACCTCGGGCTGCAAATGCGCCCTGGTGGCCCTGGACGGCACCGTCCATGCCTGGGCCTTCCGCCCCGTAACGCTGCACGTGCAGGGTGCCCAGGCAGAGCAGTCTCCCGACGATTGGTGGGAGGCCTTTGTCCAGGGCGCGCAGGAGGTGCTGGCCGCCGAAGACGGCATGCGTGAGCGCGTGGTGGCGGTGTGCTGCTCCACGCAGACCGAAGGCACGGTGTGCGTCGATGCCCAGGGGCGGGCCATCGGGCGGGCACTCACCTGGCTGGATGCGCGCGGCGCGGCGGCCATCGCCCGACGCGTGCGGGGTGCGGTTCTCAACATCGAAGGCTATGCGCCGCTCAAGCTCTGGCGCTGGCTGCGGCTGACCGGCGGCGCCCCATCGCTTTCCGGGCGCGATTCCGCGGGGCACATGGCCTATCTGCGGGATGAAGACCCGGCTCGCTACGAGCGGACTTACAAGTTCCTCAACGTGCTCGATTACCTGAATCTGCGCCTTTCGGGCAGGTTCTGCGCCACGCAGGACTCGGCCGTCACTTCGTGGATCACCGACAACCGCGACCCGCACCGGGTGCGCTACGACGCCGGGCTCATCAGGCTGCTGGGGCTGGACGCCGACAAGCTACCCGAGATCGTGCATTCCACCGACGTGCTGGGCCCGCTGCTGCCCGAGGTCTCGCAGGCGCTCGGCCTGGGCGGCAGGACGATGGTTGTCGCCGGCGCGGTGGACACCTCCGCCGTGGCTGTGGGTGCGGCGGTATCCGACTTCGAGACCCACCTCTACCTGGGCACCTCGTCGTGGCTGGGAGCGCATGTGCCCTTCATGAAGACCGATGTGCGCCACAAGATCGGCGCCATCCCGAGCGCCGTCGATGGCCGTTACCTGGCGATGGCGCTGCAGTCCACGGCCGGCGCCAACCTCTCGTTCCTGCGTGACCGCATCCTCTACCATCCCGACGAACTGGCCAGCGACGAGGAGCACCCGGCTGTCTATGAGGTGCTCAACCGCATCGCGGCACGGGTGCCGCCTGGCGCGCGGGGCCTGATCTACACGCCATGGCTGCTGGGCGAGCGCACGCCGGTGGACGACCCGCGCCTGCGCGCCGGACTCCTGAACATGTCGCTGGAGCACACCCGGGAGGACATCTTCCGCGCCTTTCTGGAAGGGGTGGCGCTCAATACACGATGGATGTTGGAGCCCTTCGCCCGGCTCATCGGCCGCGACGCGGGCGTGATCACTGCGGTGGGCGGCGGCGCGCAGTCGGACGTGTGGTGCCAGATCAT
Organism: Paracidovorax sp.; assembly: GCF_057642795.1. Lineage (NCBI taxonomy): Bacteria > Pseudomonadati > Pseudomonadota > Betaproteobacteria > Burkholderiales > Comamonadaceae > Paracidovorax > Paracidovorax sp. The sequence continues at coordinate 11,923 of NZ_JBXYZY010000027.1, read as the reverse complement.
GGCCGACGTGACGGGCCAGCCTGTGCGCCAGCTGGAAAGCCCCATACAGACCAACGCCATCGGCGCCACCTTCATCGCAGGCGTGGGCCTGGGCGCACTCTCCTTCGACGATCTGGCCCACCTACGACGCGCGCGCGCCCTGTACGTGCCGTCCATCGCGCTGCGCCGCCTCTATGGCGACCAGTTCGAAACCTTCAAGGAGGTGCGCACCCGCCTGGCGCCGCTCTATCACCGCATCAACGTTGCCCGGGAGGCCGTCGCATGAGCGTCACTGCATCCAACTCTCTGCCCGTGCGCCAGACCGTCATCGATCTGTGCCTTGAGCTGTCGCAGCGTGGCTACTTCTCGGGCACGGGCGGCAACATCGCTCTGCGGATCGACGCCGGGCACATCGCTGTGACGCCCTCGGCCACCGACTACCTCAGCATGACCGCCGATGACGTCTGTGTGCTGCGCCTGGCCGACCTGCAGCAGGTGGCGGGTGACCGCGCGCCATCGGTGGAAAGCGGCCTGCACGCCCGCGTCCTGCGCGCCCGTCGGGATGCCACGGCCAGCATCCACACCCATCAGCCCGTCGCCAGCGCGTGCGCGTTGCTGGGCAAACCGCTGGCGGTGCCAGCGGGCCCGATGCAGCGCACCCTGGGCCGCAGCGTGCCGGTGGTGGGCTATGCGCCTTCGGGCAGCGGCTGGCTCTCCTCACGGCTGTCGCGGGCGCTGCGCGCGGACACCCACGCCTACCTCATGCGCAACCACGGCGTGCTGTGCTGCGGCCCCGACGTCCGGGCGGCCATGCAGGCGGTCGAGGACCTGGAGGCGCTGTCCCGCCAGACGCTGCTGCACTCCATCGCCGCCCGCGCCCGGCGCCAGCCCGCACTGCAGCCCGCCTTCCAGCGCCTGGCGGACGCCCTGGGCACCTGATCGGCCCATCCACCCATCACGCCACCGCGGCACCCCTCCCACCCAACATTCCCGAGCACCAGCCATGAGCAACCTTGCCTCCATCCACACCGCCGCCTCGGCCACCGCAGCACCAGTCCCCGCCATCTCGGCCTGGCCCGACGTGGACGATCTCTATCGCCGTTTCCGTGAACTGGTGAAGCAGCCCATGCGTCCGATCCGGCCCGGCAACATGCCGCAGGTGATGCGCTATTTCGACGAGCGCTGCCAGGGCTCGCGCCGGCTGGCCGAGCAGGCCAAGGCCGTGATCCCCGGCGGCGTGCAGCACAACCTGGCATTCAACCACCCGTTTCCGCTTGCCATCGCACAGGCCGAGGGCGCTCACATGACCGACGTGGATGGCAACCGCTACATCGACTTTCTGCAGGCCGGCGGCCCCACGCTGTTGGGTTCCAACCACCCGGCGGTGCGGCAGAAGGTGAACGAGGTGCTCGATTCCTGCGGCCCCGTCACCGGCCTGCTGCACGAATACGAGGTCAAGCTGGCCGAGCTGGTCTGCCAGGACATGCCCGGGGTCGATATGGTGCGCCTGCTGGGCTCTGGCACCGAGGCCGTGATGGGCGCTGTGCGCCTGGCGCGTGCCTATACCGGCAAGAAACGCATCATCAAGGTGGGCGGCGCCTACCACGGCTGGAGCGACCAGCTGGTCTATGGCATGCGCCTGCCCAAGACCGGCCGCATGGAGGCCGTGGGCATCCCGCACGGCGCGACCGGCAACACGCAGGAATGCAATCCCAACGACCTGGACGCGCTGCGCAGCGCGTTGCAATGGAACCGCCTGCGCGGGGGCACAGCGGCCGTGCTGCTCGAACCGCTCGGCCCCGAAAGCGGCACGCGGCCCGTGCACCCCGACTACAACCGCCAGGTGCGCAAGCTCTGCGACGAGTTCGGCGCGTTGATGATCTTCGACGAAGTGGTCACGGGCTTTCGCCTCGGCCCTGGTGGCGCGCAGGCGTATTTCGGGGTCAAGCCCGACCTGACGGTGCTGGGCAAGTGCCTGACCGGTGGCTACCCGATGGCCGGCGCCATCGGCGGGCGGCGCGACATCATGATGATGCTGGTGGGCGGCATAGGCACCACGGCCAAGCGCGCCTTCGTGGGCGGCACGCTGTCGGCCAACCCGCTTTCGTGTGTGGCCGGCTACCACGCGCTGCAGGAGGCCCGCCGCACCGATGCGGCAGGCGTGGCTGGGCGCGCGGGCGACCGGCTGCGCCGGGGCCTGGACGAAATCATCCAGCGTCTGGGCCTGCCCTACGTGGTCTACAACATGGGCTCCATCGTGCACCTGCAGACCTCGGGCGTGCTGCTGCTGGACACCAGCAGCCTATGGAAGCTCTACCAAGCCAAGGATGAGGCCAAGCGCCGCAAGCACATGATGGAGGAAATGGGCGCGGCCTACACGGCCCACGGCCTCATCACGCTGGCCGGCAGCCGCATCTACACCAGCCTCGCCGACACCGATGCGGTGATCGACGATGCGCTGAATCGCTTCGAAGATGTCTTCAAGCTGGTCTGATGCCATGACGAACACCGAACAGGCCCTGCGTGCGCAATGGACCGGGCTGCGCGACCGCCTGCAGGCCAAGCGCCTGCTCGAAGGCCGGGGCGCCAGCCTCTCGCTGCGCATTCCCGGCAGCGATGCGATGTGGTTCGGCCTGGCCCACGCCAATGCACCCGAGCGCATGGCCCTGGGCGACGCGCCACCGGCCGCCCGACTGCATGCTCTGGCCTACGCGCAGCGCGGCGACGTGGGCGCCACTGCGGTGGGCGGCGGAGCGTTCGGGCACTGTCTGGCGGACTTCGGCGGCAGCCTGCCGCAGGTGTTCGACGAGCAGGCCCGCCACATCGGCCCCATGCAGGCCGCCTGCCGGCTGGACGAGGCCGCCGCGCCGCCCGCGCTGGAGGGCCTGGGCAATGCCGCGCTGGTGGATGGGCTCCTGGTCTGCCTGGGCGCCACGCCCACGCGGCTGGGCCTGAATGCCGAGCTCGTTGAGAAGTGCGCCAAGGCCTACGTACTGGCCGTGGCCGGAGGAGGGCGCGTGCGCCCCTTGCCCTGGATCGTGCGTCTGGTGGCCAATCGGCGGCTCGCCAAAGACCAGCAGCGCGCACGGGCACGGCTCATGCAGGGCCTGCTGCCCGAGGAAAGCAAGGGCTACTGATCCGTCTGGTTCCGAAACCCCATCACCAGTTACGCCACCGCCCACGCCAGCGGCAGCCGCACAGAAAGGACGGGCTCCATGAATACACGACCGCATGCGTCCATGCACGCTACCCAGGTGATGGCGGCCCTGGCCGTCGGCACCATCGCCGTGCTGATGGTGGGCATTCAGCCCATCGTGCTGGGCGAACTTGTCGATGCCCGCCGGGTCAGCCTGGAGGGCGTCGGCATCGTCGCCATGGCCGAGATCATCATGCTCGGGCTGGGCGTGGTGCTTGGCGACGCGCTGTTGCCTATCGCGCGGCTGCGAGCCGTCACGATCGCTGCGGGCCTGGCGGCAGCCGGCCTGGACCTGCTCACCCTGCAGGCGCACGGCGATGGCGGACTCACAGCCGTGCGCGCTGCGGCGGGCCTGGCCGAAGGCGTGCTGATCTGGGTCGCCACGGGCGTGGTGGTGCGCACGCCCAGCCCTGCCCGCGTCGGCGGCATCTTCTTCGTGTTGCAGACGCTGGCCCAGGCCCTGCTGGGCGCGGTGCTGGCCAACGCTGTCATCCCGCGCTGGGGCTGGGCAGGCAGTTTCGTGGCGCTGAGCCTGCTGGCGCTGCTGGCCTGCGCGCTGTCCTTTGCGCAACCCGCGCGCCTGGCGCCCCTTCCACCGCCCTCGGCCACGGGCTTTCGCTGGTCGGTGCGCACGGTGCAGCCGCTCGCCGTCGTATTCCTGCAACTGGCCGCACTGGGGTCGTTCTGGGCCTATCTGGAGCCCCTGGGCAAAGCCGCCGGCTTCGACGCTCGCGGTGCGCAGACCCTGGTGGCCGTCTCTTTGGCGATGCAGGTGATCGGCGGCAGCCTGGCGACACTCGCCGTGCGCCAGCTGCCCGTGGTGCTTGCGCTGCTGGGCTGCTCGCTCACGCTGGCGGGGGTGATGGGCTTCATCCATCAGCTGCCCGCCGGCAGCACCCAGAACTTCGCCGCGGCCGGCGCGGTATTCGGCTTCGTTTGGCTCTTCATGCTGCCTTTCCATATCGGCCTGGCCTTGCGTGCTGATCCAAGCGGGCGGCTGGCAGGGCTGGTGCCCGCAGCCCAATTGCTGGGCAGCGCCTTCGGGCCGCTTACGGCCTCGTTCATCGTGCAGGGCGAGAACGCCGGCGCCGTGCCGTTGCTGAGCGCCGGCTTCGCAAGCGCGGCCGCCGTGCTGGCGGTGTCCCTCGTGCGTCCAGCCCGGCTGCCGTGGCGCCGTTCCCCTGGACGTCTGCGCTCCACCCCACCCGATCGCGCTGACCGCAATTGACCGCAACTCTGAAAGAACAAGAGAAAGGGACCCCTGCCATGAACACAGTCACTTCCATGCAACCCATCGACCGCAGTGGCGCCGTGTGCGTGATCGGCGCCGGTCCGGGCGGTCTGGCCGCAGCACGCGCGCTCAAGGCCCAGGGGCTGGATTACGACCAGTTCGAGCGACACGGCGACGTCGGAGGTATCTGGGATATGGAAAACCCCGGCTCGCCGATCTACGAGTCGGCGCACTTCATCTCCTCGCGCGACCTCTCAGGCTTCCTGGGCTATCCCATGCCCCGGCATTACCCGGACTATCCGTCGCACCGGCAGATCCTGCAGTACGTGCGCGGCTTTGCGCAGGCCTTCGGGCTGCGCGAAGCCATCCGCTTCGAAACGCCTGTAGCCCGTGTGGAAAAGGAAGACGGCGGGCTCTGGTCCGTCACCCTGGGCAGCGGTGAGCGCCGCCGCTACCGCGCATTGATCTGTGCCACGGGCTGCAACTGGGACCCGAACCTGCCGAGCTTCAAGGGCCACTTCGACGGCGAGGTACGCCACTCGGTGAGCCACGTCGCGGGCGAGGACTTCAAGGGTAAGCGGGTGTTGGTCGTGGGGCTGGGCAATTCCGGTGCCGACATTGCCTGCGACGCTGCCATCCACGCCGACCGCGCCTTCATCAGCGTGCGACGGGGCTACCACTTCATCCCCAAGCATGTGCTGGGCAAGCCGGTGGACCATCTTGCCGAGACCGGCCCGCACCTGCCGCTCTGGCTGGCGCGGCCCCTCTTCGGCGCGCTGCTGCGTCTGACGGTGGGCGACGTGACCCGGTTCGGCCTGCCCCGGCCCGACCACCGGCTCTTCGAGAGCCACCCTCTGCTCAATTCGCAGCTGCTGCATTACCTGCAGCACGGCGAGATCGTGGTGAGGCCCGACATCTCGCACCTGGACGGTCAGCACGTCGTGTTCGCCGATGGCTCACGCGAAGCGATCGACCTGGTGCTCTGCGCCACCGGCTACCGCTGGAGCTGCCCCTATGCGGCCGACTACTTCACATGGAAGGGCGGGCGCCCGCAACTCTACCTGTCGATGTTCAGCCGCCAGCACCGCAACCTGTTCGGCATCGGCTATCTGGAGACCAACTCCAGCGCCTACAAGCTCTTCGACACTCAGGCCCACCTGATCGCCTCCTACCTGCGTGCGCACAGCGACGGCGCGCCGAGCGCGGAGCGCTTCGACGCGCTGATCGAGAGGGATCAGCCCGACCTGTCCGGCGGCATCCGCTTTGTCGGCTCCGAGCGCCATGCCGTGTATCTGGACGCCCACGCCACCAAGGATTACCTGCGCCAGCTGCGCAGCCGCATGGGCTGGAGGGAGCTGGACGAACACATGTACGAACATCTGCGGCATAACCCGGCCGACACAGCGCCGGAAGGCGGGGCCGGCAAACAGTTGGCAGCACAGGGGGGCGCGCATGTCTGAGCCCCAGCTCGTCGAGTGCTATTCCGGCTGGGTGGCGCTGCTCACCGGAGGCGCCGGCGGCATCGGCCAGGCCACGGCCGCGCGGCTGATCGAGCGCGGCATCACCTGCCTGCTGGTGGATATCGACGCCGCTGCGCTGGAGCGGGCCGCGCAGGCGCTGGGCCCCCGCGCCTTCACGCACTGCGCCGACCTGGGCGACACGCGGGCGCTGGCCGAGCTGGCCGAGCGCGTGGACCGGGAGTTTGGCCGGCTCGACCTGCTGGTCAACAACGTCGGAGTGACCGACACCCGGCCCTTCGAGCAGCGCAGCATCGAATCCATCGTGCGCGAGATGCAGATCAACCTGCTCATGCCCATGGCGCTTACCCATGCGCTGCTGCCGCGCCTGCAGGCGGCGACCGACGGCCGCGTCATCACTACCGTGTCGTTGGGCGGGCTGTTCCCGCTGCCGGAGACCACGGTGTATTCGGCTTCCAAGTTCGGCCTGCGCGGCGCCATGCTGTGCCTGGGGCTGGACGAGGCCCGGCTGGGCGTGAAGTTTTCCATCGTCAACCCCTCGGCCACCGAAACGCCGATGCTGATGCGCGAGGCCATCACCGGCGGCAACCAGCTGCAGTTCATGGACCCGCCGCAGACCGCCGCCGAGGTGGCTGCCTGCATCCTGCGCTCGCTCGATGCGCCGGTGCTGGAGCGCTACGTGCGCGGCAGCGAATCGTGGCTGGTGCGCCTGGCCATGCTGGTGCCCAACCGGCTCGCGCGCCTGATCCCGCTGCTGCAGCGCAGCGCCGCCAAGGGGCATAGGCGCTACCTCGATTCGCTGCAGCAGCGCGGCCTGATCGAGCGCCAGGGAGATGCCTGGCGCCTCACTGCGGATCGCCACGCCGAACCATGAAGGAGTCGATCATGGTGCCTCTTCCGCAAGAAACCGATCCACAGACGATTCAGCGTGTCTTCTCCAGCCAGGCGGCGACAGCGCTCGCGCTGCGCGGCTCAACGGCGCGAGAACGCACGGCCAAGCTGCGCCGGCTGCGCGACGGCCTGCTGCAGCGCCGCGAGGCGATCTACGCGGCCTTCGCGCAGGACCTGCGCAAGCCGCCGGTGGAGGTGGACCTGACCGAGCTGCTGCCGGTGGTGGACGAGGCGCGCCACGCCATCGCCTACCTGCGGCGCTGGATGCGGCCCCAGCGTGTGCGCCCCACGCTCACCACGCTGGGCACGCGCGCGCGGGTGCTCTGCCAGCCGCGCGGGCGCTGCCTCATCATCGGCCCGTGGAACTATCCGGTGAACACGCTGCTGGGCCCGCTGGTGTCGGCCATCGCGGCGGGCAACACGGTGATCCTGAAGCCTTCGGAATTCACGCCCCACGTCAACGCCGTGGTGGCCGAGCTGGTGGCCGAGCTGTTCGACCCGGCCGAAGTTGCCCTGGTGCAAGGCGGCGTGGAGACCGCCCAGCAACTGCTGGCCCTGCCTTTCGACCACATCTTCTTCACCGGCTCGCCCGCCGTGGGCAAGATCGTGATGGCCGCGGCCGCCCGGCACCTGACCTCCATCACGCTGGAGCTGGGCGGCCAGTCGCCCGTGATCGTCGATGCCACGGCCGACCTACGGCAGGCGGCGGCGCTGATCCTCTGGGGCAAGTGCACCAACGGCGGCCAGACCTGCGTGGCGCCCGACCATGCCTTCATCCACCGTAGCGTGATGGACCGCTTCGTGGCGCATTGCCGAGAGCTGCTGGCCCAGCGCTACGGCGCCACCGACGACGCCGTACAGGCCAGCCCCGACCTGGCCCGCATGGTCACGCAACGCCACACCGAACGCCTGGGTGCGCTGATCGACGACGCGCTCTCGCGCGGCGCCACGTTGCTGGCGGGTGGCCGGCACGATGCAGCCCGGCGCTACGTAGCCCCCACTTTGCTGGGCGATGTGCCGCCAGACGCAGCTATCAGCGCCGAGGAGATCTTCGGTCCGGTGCTGCCGCTCCAGGCTTTCGACACGCTGGAGGAAGTCATCGGGCGAATCGATGCTCGGCCCAAGCCGCTGGCGATCTACCTCTTCAGTCTCGATCGCGCCGTGCAGCACCAGGTGTCCCAGCGGACGAGCTCGGGCGGCCTGGGCCTGAACCTCTGCGTCCAGCAGTACGCGCATGGCGGCCTGCCGTTCGGCGGTGTCAACCAATCGGGCATCGGTAGCGCGCACGGCGTGCATGGCTTCAAGGCCTTCTCGCATGAACGCGCCTGCCTGGCCGCTGGTGCATTCTCGGCTCTCAGCCTCTTCTTTCCGCCCTACACGTCACTGCGGCACCGGCTCAGCACAGGGCTGCTGCAGATCCTGCGCAGGGTCTGAGCACGACAGGCTGAGCGCCTCAAGGTCTGCGCGCTCCGCTCGGCGGCGACGAGCGATACACCATTAAATCTGTGGAGAGCCGATAACTTCAAAAATCAACTTGAGTACGTTGAACTTCGGGGGACAGCACCCTGGCCGTTTCCAACTGAGCCACTAGCGTGTGCGCTTTCGAATACGCGGTCCTAAACTTCCTCTGAAGCCAAGCAATAGGATCGGTGATCACTCTGTTGTCGGCCATTTGGCACCGCTCTCGCAGCAGTTCAGCAGCCTGATGCACCAACATGTCATCTTGTGTGCCCAGGGGAAAGATGTCTAGATCCTTGTGTGGGTCAGGTAGGAAGTATCGCCAAGAAGTCGTGTCACTCAAAAAATGCGCGAGCCGCACCATCGCCAGAGTGTCGAGCGTGCAATATCTGCGCAGCCCCTCTGTCAGCCGTTGGCGGCGCGCGTCTGTGGTTGCTGGGTGAACGATTTCGGCATACGCAGTCTGGGCTGCGGTGCCGTTGCTCACGGAAATCTCTCCGTAGTCCAAATCAGGAGCGACGGTAGGCAGCACCGCTTTGATAGACCAAGACCCACGCATATGAGGGTGGTAGTAACTCTCCCTCGTGAGTGGGAGCAAATCAATGACCCGGTCGTTGATGGCTTCAAGCCGTTCAGTCAAGTCTGGGTACAAGGCCGCCAACTCCGCGATACGGCTTTTCTCAAACGCTTGGAAATACACCAGGATCGGGCCGGTGTCGCCCACCACTTCCACCAAGGTTTGCGCAAATTGGCGGCGCGGGTCATCGCCCGTCACGTCGAGAAACATGGCGTGCCGCAGCTCCCCTGATTCGTCTTCTGTGTGGCAAGACCATTGAAACGGCACTTGCGTGCGGTGGGGGCTCGTGTTCGCCCAGCGTGGCACAGCCAGTTTGATAGTCTCGAAATCCAGGTAATAGCGTGGATAGAGTAGTGCTTCCAACACACTGGCTGCAGCGTCGGACAGCCACATTTGGCCAGTACGGCTGCACTCCTGTACGCGCAACTGAACGTCGTTCAGGTGCTCCTCGGGCACCAGCAAAGCGTCGGAAACCCCTTGTGCCCGCAACTCGTCTTTGAGTGCAGATCGCATGCGCGGAAACACGTCCAGTGTGTAGCTGGGCTCCGGTGCTTCATCTGTGGCCGCCACGCTGCAGTGCGATTTGAAGGGGCATTCCACGGGGGCATCACATTGCTCACCAGTAACAGTGGCGGGCTCAGCCCCTTGCAGTATCAGGTGTGCTTGATCAACCCACTGGACCACGCATTCCACCATGGGCTCAATCTCCGCATCCAAAGGCACATGCTGCAACAGCCCTTGGTAGTCGCCATTGCCTTGGTAAACAAAGTCCGTGTTGATGTGGGCGAGTTCGACGGTAGTGAGCGAAACGCCGTTTTGTCGAATCACCCAAGCTTGCAAGGCGCAGTCGTCCAGGTGGTAGGGCTTGACGCTTGCAGAAGACTTCACCTCGACCATTCGGTAGCCTGCGGGCGAAGGCAGCAGGAGATCGGCCTGCACCAGGACGTTGTCGTGCTGAAAAGTCGCTTCGTACAGAGGGCGGCCGGGGAATTGCTGCATGGCGCGGCGCGTTGCGTCCAGTGCCGACTGCAAATCGGCTTTACCCTCAATGAGAACGCCGTTCGGAAACAGCGAACGAGCCGCCTCTGTGACTTCATAACCAATTTGGTGTCCGCGTTCTGCTTCTTCGGACACATCCCGCAGATCAGGCCGATGCACTTGCAGCCATAGCTTGCGCTGGCACTGTCGCCAGGCAGCGATACGGGACTTTGACAGGCCGGGAATATTCATCGTTGTGCGGCAAGTAGGTGCTGATCTGCGTGTTTGCTCTACTACAGCGTGCGTTTGAGCGAGCCTGTGCGTATGTCGTACACACGCACCTTGCCATCGCCGCAGGTCACTGCCGCTAGATCGCCGGTGATGTTGACCGACTTGGCTCCCTTGTAGCTTGCACAGCCAAACGTGCGCTTGGTACTGTTGGTGCGGATTTCAACGATCTTCACGTTGGTGCCTTCGATCTTTGCTGCGTAGGTCATAGAGCTTCGGTTCTTTCGTCACAAGTCGGATTTAACCGTTAGAAGACGCGTCATCTGAACTGCGGTACGACTCGCTCATCCGTTCTTGAAAGGGCTCGAAGAAGTTCCAAAGCTCCTGCGCCAAGTGCTGGGCAGTCGGATGCGTGGAGTCAAGGTTATCTTCGTGGAGAAAAAGGAGTCCCTCGGCCGATCCAGCTACGGCGGAGCCTATTTCCCTGGCGGGCCCGCCAAAGGTTGTCCAGCATAGCCACCAACGGTCCGACTTGCCTGCCAGCTTCTGCGCCATTTCAATGCGCAAAGCGTCGTTGGCAAAGTCTTGATTTGCATACGCCTTGCGCCACCCCACAATCAGAGTGCCTTCCCACGCTTCCGCCACACATCTGCTGTGGTTGCCGAAGGCACCATCTATACCGATGCCAACGATGAGACCTTGGTCAGTTTCCAAGCTGGCACCCCATGGCTTCTGATAAAGGCCGTTTTCCCGTAGCTTTTGATTCAGGCCATCGACGACATGTTGAGCAAAATTTTTCTGAATGGCTTTCCTTTTCTCCTCCACCTGCTGTGCCAGCATCAGTGCTGCTTCAAGCTGCACGGGGTCATCCAGCAATTTTTGGATATCGGTATTGGGCTTGGTCATGGTCGAGCTTCCTATAGCGATGTTGCGGCACAGATGGGTGTATTGGGATACCGACTGGGTGAGCGGGCTGGCAGTAGCGGGACAGGCTGCAGCTCCTTGCTCCAGCACATGGGCTAGGTCTGCATAGGACATGCGCACCACCGCGTCTTGCGCTGCCGAGGTGGTCCCCGCTCTACCGTCAGGGGTCAGAAAAATAAGCGCAGAGTTTTCTGCAGTGCCCAACGGGCGCGGGGACCGCAGCCACTGCCAGTACCTGCTCAATTGATCTTTTTGTTCGCCCGCATACACCTTGTTCTCTATGGCGATCGTGGTGCCGCTCGGCAGTTCGACCACCAAGTCGATGCGCCCGTCTCTCCCGGTATCCAGCTCTGTGGTGATGCGGGCCTGGGTTCTGCGAACAGCTAAGGGGCTTAGATAGGCGTTGATCGAGTTGCGACTATTTGGCGTCAGAGCTGGGTGCGGCACCAGCCATTGCAGCAGGGCGCGCAAAAAAACATCGCCTTGGTCATGTTCACCGATCGGGTTGAAGAGATAGCCAATAAAGCGGGAGTGGTAGTTTTCTTTGTGGGCAACGCCCAGTGCCTCAAAGATGTTGTGGCGCTCACTGGTCAGCCGCCGCCGAACCTTTTCGGTCAGCACCCAATCATGCACAAGAGGGTGCTGCAGCAGTTCGCGCGCTCTGCGGGTCTCTTGTGCTTGCTGACGTCCATGCAGCGCTATGACTTCGTGCAGGAGCGCCTGCACTGAGTGGCGCTGTGGACTATTGCTCATCGGCAAGTCAGGGTTTAAGGGGGGCATCATTGCAGGCTTTCTGGTTTTACAGGGGTGTCATACCGCTTGCAGGCGTCTCGCAGCGATTGCGCGATCTCTTCACGCAAAGCCATGGGTTCCATAACTTCAATGCCAGCGCCTTGCGACAAAATCCTGAATCGCCCCGGATTCCCTAGACACTTTTGAGCCGTTGGGAATGGCGTCTCTCGAACTCCGCCGGCGAAGTATCA
>NZ_JBXYZY010000026.1:0-951 GCF_057642795.1 Paracidovorax sp. | reverse complement strand
CGCCGGAGCTCTTGAGCGCGCCTTCAGCCGTCTGCGCCAGCGAAATGCCGTCGTTGGCATTGCGCACGGCCTGGTTCAGGCCGCGGATCTGGGAGGTAAAGCGCTCCGAGATGGACAAGCCGGCGGCGTCGTCCTTGGCGCTGTTGATGCGCAGACCCGACGACAGGCGCTGGATCGAAGTGTTGAGCGATGCCTGGCTCATGCCCAGGTTGCGCTGGGCCGTCATCGAAGCGAGGTTGGTGTTGATGGTGGATGCCATTTGCAAATCTCCTGAAAAGAACTGACTGATCTGGCGTTACCGCCAACTGGGCCCAGAACCTTCTGGCCTCAGGGTTCACAGCGCCAGAGGCCTCTGTTGAACGGCGGGCTTGCCAACTGTTGCTTCGTGTTCGCATGTCCCGTTGGAATGGTTTTCGGGAGAGCGCCAGAAAACTTTAGGAACAAACGCAGGGATTGAGCGGTTTTTCTGCTTCTTATCGGGCCAACGCTCCGCCACCCGCTCGCCAGAATCCGTCCATCGTTCCCATAAGAGCGACTGACGGACCACATTGAAGGGGTTCTGCCCGGGGCCTGCATCGCAGGCCCCGGCACCGGAAGGGTGCTTTCCGTCAGCCGCTCGAAAAGACGCCGGAGGGGGTGATGCTTGAACCGGCAGAAATGTTCACTGTTTCCAGCCTCGCAGGAGTTCCACCATGGCCTCGACCATCAACACCAATATCAGTTCCCTGACCGCCCAGCGCAATCTGGGCACCAGCCAGGCATCGCTCAACACCTCCATCCAGCGCCTGTCTTCCGGTCTGCGCATCAACAGCGCCAAGGACGACGCCGCCGGCCTGGCCATCTCGGAGCGCTTTACCTCCCAGATCCGCGGCCTGAACCAGGCCGTGCGCAATGCCAACGACGGCATCTCGCTGTCGCAAGTCGCCGAAGGCGCTCTGGCAGGCTCGGGGA
>NZ_JBXYZY010000025.1:0-1001 GCF_057642795.1 Paracidovorax sp. | reverse complement strand
TTGACGGTGATCGACACGTTGTCGCCGGGCATGACCATTTCCTTGTCGGCCGGCAGCTCGATGGCGCCGGTCACGTCGGTCGTGCGGAAGTAGAACTGAGGACGGTAGTTGTTGAAGAACGGCGTGTGACGGCCGCCTTCGTCCTTGCTCAGAACGTAGACTTCGGCGGTGAAGTGCGTGTGGGGCTTGATGGAGCCGGGCTTGCACAGCACTTGGCCGCGTTCGACGTCTTCACGCTTGGTGCCGCGCAGCAGCAGGCCGACGTTGTCGCCGGCTTGGCCTTGGTCCAGCAGCTTGCGGAACATTTCCACGCCGGTGCAGGTGGTCTTTTGCGTGTCGCGGATACCGACGATTTCGATTTCTTCGCCGACCTTGATGATGCCGCGCTCGACGCGACCCGTGACCACGGTACCGCGGCCGGAGATGGAGAACACGTCTTCCACGGGCATCAGGAAGGCGCCGTCCACAGCGCGCTCAGGCGTGGGGATGTAGGTGTCCAGGGCTTCGGCCAGCTTGTCGATGGCTTGCTCGCCCAGGGGGCCCTTGTCGCCTTCCAGGGCGAGCTTGGCGGAACCGCGGATGATGGGGGTGTCGTCGCCGGGGAAGTTGTACTTGTCCAGCAGTTCGCGGACTTCCATTTCCACCAGTTCCAGCAGTTCTTCGTCGTCCACCATGTCGCACTTGTTCAGGAACACGATGATGTAGGGCACGCCCACCTGACGAGCCAGCAGGATGTGCTCGCGGGTCTGGGGCATCGGGCCGTCAGCGGCCGAGCACACCAGGATGGCGCCGTCCATCTGGGCGGCACCGGTGATCATGTTCTTCACGTAGTCGGCGTGACCGGGGCAGTCCACGTGGGCGTAGTGGCGGTTGGCCGTTTCGTATTCCACGTGAGCGGTGTTGATGGTGATGCCGCGGGCCTTTTCTTCAGGAGCCGCGTCGATTTCGTCGTACTTCTTGGCTTCGCCGCCGAACTTGGCGGACAGCACCGTGGCGATCGC
>NZ_JBXYZY010000024.1:0-1006 GCF_057642795.1 Paracidovorax sp. | reverse complement strand
GACTGCAGGGCGCCAAAGCTGGCTCGCTGGCCGTTCACTGCCGCCAGGGCCGAATCAATGATCTTGAGTGCCTTGGTGGAGCCATCTACGGTGGACACATCGATTTGATTGACGGAATTCAAAGTAGACGCAGACGACGTACCGGGAAACACATCGACTGCCGGGCCGGTCGCGGCCGTTGCGACGGCTGTACTGAAACCCTTGTCCGACGATAGCTGGACAGTTCCAGTGGTGGTTACACCACGGTTGACCGCTACTGCGGCGGACGCTGTATCGAAGGTTCCATCGCCTTTAGAAGCAGCCATAGTGAAAGTGTTGGCAGCTTTGTTGAAAATGCGAATGTTGTCCCCTGCTTCATTGATCAGAGTAACTTTGCCGTTTTCCAATTTTGCCGTCACGCCGGTTTGCGAAGACACGTCGTTGATTGCCTTGACCGCCTCATTAAGGCTGCCATCTGCAGGAACGCTGAACGTCACGTTGGCTGCAGTCGAATTGCTTCCGGTCAGGGCAAGCGAATAGGATCCGCTAGAAAAGTTATCCAGCTGGGAAACGTTCCGCGCCGACGCAGAGACGCCCGTCTTGTCTGATACCAGGTTCACTTTCGCTGCAACTGTGGCAGCGCTATCGTTACCGCCAAAGTTCACATTCGCTGTTTCCAAACCATTGATGGCCACCGAAGTTCCGATGGACGGTTTGATTTCGGTGTTATCGGCAGTATCGATAACAGCCTGACCTTTGGACTGCAACAACTGTGCGCCGTATGTATTCGTACGGAAGTTGCCCGTGGTGGCGGTGATCGTCTGATTGGCGTTGGCGCCGACTTGGAAGGTGGCTGAGCCGAAGGAGCCATCCAGCAGCTTCTGGCCGTTGAATTCGGTGGTGGTCGAGATGCGGTCGAGTTCGGAAAGCAGCTGTCCGACTTCGGCCTGAATGGCCTTGCGGTCACCAGCGCTGTTGGTGGCATTGGCCGACTGCACGGACAGTTCGCGCACCCGCTGCAGGATGT
>NZ_JBXYZY010000023.1:0-1041 GCF_057642795.1 Paracidovorax sp. | reverse complement strand
GTTCTTTGCCTGAACAAGCAATTGCATTTAGTGAATTATTTGAAAAATTTAAAGAAGAAGCACTTGCTCATGATTGTGATTGTCCGCAATGTAAACAAATAAAAGAATCATTTATTGGTGCAGAATCATCTTCAACTAAACAAAACAATGAGGAAAAACTAGATACATTGTTAAAAGATTTTTTACGAGGTGAGTTGTAATGATTGAAGTAAGAGGTTTAGGTAACGATATTTATGAATTAATGCTAGCAAACGCACAGAATAACATTGTCCAATCTGTTCGGACATCTGCATCTTATGGCAATACAAGTTGTGTGGTAAACAGTAAAGGAGCTACAAAACCATTTTTAGATCAATTACAAATGCAAGGTGTCGATTATATCGAATTGGAAGATGAAAAAATAAAACTATTTTGGGAGGGGTTGTAATGCCTGAATTTGATTCGTTAGGGGCAAGACAAGAGCCGCCAGAAGAAAAAGAAGCATTAGAGCTAACGTGGGAGTACGATGAGGAGGAAGAACAATAACCGAAGAAATATTACACAGTATCAAGAAAGAACAAGAAATTACAAATAGTTTGTTAGAAATTATCGCTAATAGAATAGAACGAAATCGTAAATCAGTAGTTTATTCTTCGGATAATTCAAAGGATGATCTTTTAAAAAGAATTGAAGAACTATCCGAAGAAAACATACTTTTGAAGAGTCGAGCGGAACAAGCTGAAAAGTCATCGAATATAGCTAATGATGAACTTTCTAAATTAAGAATGAGTATCTTTAGCAATCGAAGAATCGGATAGAAACAACTTAATGCTATCTAATTCAAAACCAATAAAATCTGTGTCAAAGCGATTGTTTTTGTATACTTTTTCAATCATTGATAAACAGGATGTATCCATTTCTAGTTTTAGGTGTCCGAGAATCGGTTTGGTAGGAAATATACCAGTAACAATGTCGTAACAGCTATTTTTATTTGGCAAAAGAAAATTAATAGAATGTCTCGTTTCGTCAATCATCAGTACAACATCTGATTTAAGTTTGATA